>CAWJLI010000019.1:0-99099 GCA_963843095.1 Bryobacterales bacterium | reverse complement strand
TACGAAGACGCAGGAACCACTGCCATCGGCAGCATGCCGATGATCATCGCCGCCGCCGTCATGATCACGGGGCGGATGCGGGTGTAGCCGGCGGAGAGCGCGGCGGCACGCGGGTCCATGCCTTCCTCGCGCTGATCGTTGGCGAACACCACCATCAGAATGCTGTTGGACGTGGCCACGCCGATGCACATGATGGAGCCCATCAGCGACGGCACGCTGAAAGTGGTCTGAGTGAGAAACAGGATCCAGACAATTCCGGCCAGCGCGCCGGGCAGCGCCATCAGAATGATGAACGGGTCCAGCCACGACTGGAAGTTGACCGCCATCAGCAGGTACACCAGCACCACCGCGAACGCCATGCCCAGGCCGAGGCGGTAGAACGAGCTTTGCATGGTGGCATATCTGGCCGCGCACGTCGATGGTGGTGCCGCGCGGCAGGTGGGCGGACGCCTTCTCCACAATCCGGTCCACGGCCGATCCCACCGAACCCAGATCCTGGCGGTAGACGTTGGCGTAAATATCGAACACCGGCGTCACATTGTAATGGTTGACGATTTCCGGGGCTACGCCGCGCGTCACGCTAGCCAGATTGGAGAGCAGTTGCGGGCCGCCGGCAGCGGCGCCAGGGTTGCCGTAAGCGGTGGAATTCTGACTGGGACTGGCGCCGGTGGCGGAGTTGTTCCCATTGGCGGTGCCGGCCATCGAGTTCGGCGTGTTCGCGTTGAAGGAATACGCTAGCGGCGCGATGGGCGTGCTCATCAGCGCCGACATGCTGTTCATGCGGTACTGCGGCGTCTGCATGGCCACGTAGTAGCTCACGCCGTTGCGCCAGTCGAGCCACTGGGTGGGCGCGATCTGGCTGCTCCCAGCAAGCGAGATCAACATGCTGTTGCCGACGTCGGCCTGGGTGAGGCCCACCAGGCCAGCCTTATCGCGGTCCACGTTGATATCGAGTTCGGGCCAGTCCACCACCTGGTGAATGTGCGGGTCCGCCACGCCGGGGATGCGGGCGATCGGCGACTTCCAGGTCCTGCGCGATCTTGTAATTGGCGTCCGCGTTGCGTCCCACCACCTGCACGTCGATCGGCGCGGGAAGGCCGAAATTCAAAATCTGGTTGGTGATGTTGGCGGCTTCGAAGAAGAACACCATGTCGGGGAACTTTTCGTGCAAGCGGCGGCGCAGGCGGCCGACGTATTCCTCGGTGGGACCGTGGTCCTCCGGCTTGAGCGAAACCAGGATGTCGCCATCGGCCACGCCGAGCGTGGGATTGTCGCTGAAGGCCAGGTTGAAGCCGCTGTTGGGGAGGCCGATGTTATCGATGATGGTGTCGATCTCGCGCGCCGGGATCTCCTGGCGGATCTCGCGTTCGATCGATTTGAAGATGGCCTCGGTTTGCTCGATGCGCGTTCCCGAGGGCGCGCGGGCATGCAGCCGCAATTGTCCCGAGTCCACGGTCGGGAAGAAATCGCGGCCGATCAACGGCGTCAGCAACAACGAGGCCGCTATGAAGATGGCAAAGCCTGCCAGCACCGGAGCACGATGCCCCAGACACCAATGGAGCAGCGCGGCGTAGGAACTTCGCATCCGCTCAAAACGCCGGTTGAACACGTAGTGCGTTTTCCAGATGGGACCCGTGCCGCCGGCCGTCTCGCCGTGAGATCCCTGCGCGTAGAGCTTGAGTTCCGGCCGGAGCATGTAATGCACCATGTTCGGAATCAGGGTGCGGGAAAGCAGGTAGGATGCCAGCATGGCGAAAACCACCGCCATGGCGAGCGGTGTGAACAGGTACCTGGCGGCGCCCGTGAGCAGCAGCACGGGCACGAAAACGATGCAGATGGAAAGTGTGGAAACGAAGGCCGGGGCGGCGATCTGCTGCGCGCCATCGAGCACGGCGCGTATCAGCGGCTTCTTCATGGCCATGTTGCGGTGCGTGTTTTCGATTTCCACCGTGGCGTCGTCCACCAGGATTCCCACCGCCAGCGCCATGCCGCCCAGCGTCATCACGTTAATCGTCTGGCCCAGCGCGTTGAGCACGATCAGCGAAACCAGGATCGAAAGTGGGATCGAAATGCAGACGATCACCGTGCTGCGCCAGCTTCCCAGAAACACCAGGATCATCAGCCCGGTGAGAAACGCCGCGGTGACGGCCTCGCGCACCACGCCGTTAATGGCCGCGCGCACGAACACCGACTGGTCGAACAACTGCCGCACGTGGAGCGCCGGATTCAGCCCGGCCAGAATCTTCGGCAGCGCCAGCTTCACGTTGTTCACCACCGCCAGCGTGGAAGCCTTCCCATTGCGCATCACCGTGATCAACGCCCCGCGCGTGCCGTTGGTGCGCACGATGTTGGTTTGCACGGCGTAGCCGTCGCGCACTTGCGCCACATCGCCCAGCCGGATCGTGGCGCCGTTCACCACCTTCAGCGGCATTGCGTTCATCTCGCTCAGGATGCGCGGGCTGGAATTGAGCTTGACCTGGTAATCCCGGTCGCCGATCTTGATAGTGCCCGCCGGCAGAATCAAATTCTGATTGCCCAGGGCCGTGGACACCTCGCTGGGCGACAGGTTCTTGGCAAACATCTGCTCCGGAATCAGGTCCACCATCACTTCGCGGAGCTTGCCACCGTAAGGCAGCGGCACGGCGGCTCCCTGGATGGTGGCGAGCTGGGTGCGAATGAAGTTCTGGCCCAGGTCGAACAGATCCTGCTCGCTAAGGGTCTTGCTCTCCAGCCCCAGTTGCAGGATGGGCACGCTCGAAGCGTCGTACTTGATGATACTGGGCGGCGTGGTACCGGGCGGAAAGATGCGCAGCAGCGTTTGCGCAATCGCCGTCACCTGCGAAAGCGCCACCTCCACCTTGGCGTTGGGCTGGAAATACACACGCGTGACGGAAACACCGGAATAAGATTGCGATTCGATGTGCTCGATGTCATTGACGGTGGTCGTCATCGAGCGCTCGAAGATCAGCACTATGCGCTTTTCCATTTCCTGCGGAGGAAGGCCGGTATAGCTCCACACAATGCTAACCACCGGAATGTCGATGTAGGGGAAAATGTCCACCGGCATAGTGACGATGGCGGACACGCCGAGGATGGCGATGAGGATCGACATCACCACGAAAGTGTACGGACGTCTAAGAGCGAGTCTTACGATCCACATGAGAGCTACTGGTTTCCAGCGCGTGGCGCACTACGGCGCCAAAGTTGGGCGATATATCTAATATTCTAAACGATTTCGTAGAAACGGGAAGCCCACGTGGGGGGTTCTTGGAATAGCCCTTTTGAGCTATTGGTGTTCTGGGCTGCGCGCCAGTCGATCTCAAGGCGTCCACCTGGGTGTCAGCCGAGAAACGCCGCGTGTTGAGAAGGCGATCGGGCTTTGTCGCCTGTCTTCCGTGGCCCGCGAATCGGCCACCAAGCCGATGAAAGACGCGACGGCCTTCCACTCCAAGGCGCCGCTTTTTGCGCTGCGTGGACAGAGCGGTCTGTCCACGGCCCGCCCCACCCGCTATTTCGCGCGGCTCTCGAGTTCGGCCAGGCGGGATTCGAGCTGGCTGATGAGCCCCGTGAACTGCTCTCTTTGCGCCTGCAACTGCGACTGGAAATGCGTCTGCTGGGATTCGATCTGGGCTTTCTGCGACTCAATCTGCCGTTGCTGCGCCTGGACCTGGTTCAGCAGAATGGCGTTGACTTTGTCGTAGAAGACGGTTTCGATCTCGCCGTTGGCATTGTGGACAACCAGTTCCGGCGCTACTTCGGCCACTTCTTCGGCGATCAGGCCGTATTGCAGCGGCGAGCCGGGCCCGTGAGCGATGTAGCGGAACTGCACGGGGCGCAGGCTCATCAGCGTATCTGTCGTGTCACCCATGTCGGCGATGTCGGTCTTGAAGCGCCGCGAGGAAGAAGTTGTTCCAAGCTGGCCGTTGGAATCGACTACTACCGGAATGGCGTTGGTGGCCCCCGTCGTCGTGCCGTAGATACCGGACGCGAAGAACTCAGTCTGCCCAGCCGGGTCCCCAAGTGCCGTATTCCCTCCGATCCGGATGATCCCATTGTCGAAGGCCGATCCTAGGGTGCCGATGTGGATGTTGTTGCTGCTGCCGCCGGACACACTGGACGCAGCACTGTAACCTACGGCAATATTGCCGCTACCCGAGATGTTGTTGTAAAGAGCGTAGGCGCCGGCCGCCGTGTTGTTGGATCCTACGTTATTGAAAGGGAGCGCGTTGCTGCCACTCGCCGTGTTGCTGCCTCCACTCGTGTTGTTGCCGAGTGCATAGGCACCAGCGGCCGTGTTGTTGCTCCCGCCCTGGTTGAAAAAGAGCCCCGAATAGCCGACTGCGGTGTTCGAGGCCCCCGCGTTGTTGTTGCTCAGGGTTGCGCCTCCCACGGCCGTATTGTCCATTCCCGATTGATTCTCATAAAGCGCGGAGTATCCGAGAGCCGTGTTCCCGCCAAAGCTGTGGGTTACAAACGACATTGCATTCGGCCCGAGTGAGAGATTTGCGGCGCTTAAGCCTCCCGGAAATTGCAGCACCGTGGTCCCTTGCCAGGCAAGACTCCCGCTCAGGTTGACGCTGCCCGAAACAGTGGCGTTCCCCGTCACGGAAACGCCGCTCGAGTTGACCGCTAAGATGTTGCTCCCCATGGCGGTAATGTCAATCGTTCCCGGCGAAGGGGAGTACAGCCCGCTAGTACCGCTGTCAGAAAACGTCAGCGACGGAGCCGAGGCCGTACCGGCCTCCAGCGCCACCGCGCTCGGCGCTGTAAAGGTAGCCACCACGTAGTAGCCGTTCATGTCGATGAACAGGTTCGTCGGGTTCGTCACCAGGACGTCGAAAGCTCCGTCGCTCCCCAGCGCCACTACGGCCGCGTTGTTCACCATCTGCCCCTGCAAATCGTTCATCGTCGACACCGTGGGGAAGGTCCCTAAATCCGGCCAGAGCTCGATGTACTCGACCGGGCTTCCCGCGTTCGGCGACAGCGTCACGTTGAGCGATACCGCCTGCGCTGAGCTCGGGAGCGTGCAATAGCCAGCCGTCACGCCAGCCACGGGAAGGACCCGGTAGCCGGCGGGCATCGCGGGCGGCCCATATACGGTGCCGCTGACGAACGTGGGATCGTAACCCCGCGTATCCATCATGCGGCAGGGAGTAATGCCCACAAAGACCAGCGGCGCCGTGGCGCCGGCAGGACCGGTGGCCAACTGCGGCTGTTCCTGCGACCCGCGTTGCACCTCGCCGGCCTGCTTCATCAGCGCGGCTTCCCGAGCGGACGGCTGCCAGTACAAGGGAGCCGCCCAGTTATGCACCGGCTCATTCTGGGCCGCCACGTTGGAGACAAAAAGAAAGCCGGCGGCGACCACTAGCGCCATCCGCCGGAGATTCGTGCATTGCATGGATAAGTCCTCCTGATCAGGCCTTCCTGGTAAACGTGGAGTATATCACCGGGCGACGCCACTAACAGGAGAAACAGGTCCGTAAGGTGAAATACCAAAACTGAACGACGCACGCACGTCGCGTCTTGGATCCAGCGGCTTACTGGAAACGCCCGACCCTCTATTCCACCCGCGACGCCCGCTGGTCCAGGCCGTTTTGATGCAGGATGAGCTCGGTGGCACGGCCTTGCGCATCGGTCTTGAACGTGATCTGCGCGTCTACCACTTTCAGGAAAAACTCCCTCTCACTCTCGGCGAAGATCTGAAGTTTCGACTGGCCGGTGGCTTGCTCATAGAGCCGGTCGTCGTCGCGGCTGATTGTGATGATGAACGTGGGCGTAAGTTGGTACCGCCCGACGTAACCTTCCAGGATCCTGGGATCGACCGGGATTGCCGTGCGCTCCTTGGCCGGCGCGCCCGCGAGCGGCAGCGAGGTATCGAGCAGGTGCAGCCCAACTTCGTCGGCCACGCCGGCTGTCAGCGAGAACGAGTTGGCCAGTACCACCACTCCCACTTTGGCCTTGGCATCGAAACCAATGAAACTGCCGAAGCCGTAAGTGCCGCCGTCCTTCCAGATCAGATCGCGGCCGTTATGTTGCAGAATATGCCAGCCGAGCGCCTGCTGGAAACTGAGCGCCGGGCCCGGAACCCGCACCTCCAGCATCGCCGCCATGGCCGGCTGGAGGGGCGATTTCCTGTAGCCAAGATTGGCCGCCAGAAAAGTGATGAGGTCGTTGGCGGTGGAGCGCAGCGCTCCGCACCCCGCCAGCGCCTGGAAATCCCAGAGGCGCGCCGGCTCCAGCGAAGCGTTGTAACCCGCCGCCATCCGCTCTTTCATTTTCGGCGTGAGCGTGATGCGCGTGCTGGCCATGCCGAGCGGCGTGGCGATGCGGGAGACCACCAGCGTCTCGTAATCCTTGCCCGCGCGCAGTGACAGAAGCTGGCCGAGCAAGCCGGTCGCCAGGTTCGAGTATTCCCATTTCTCGCCGGGATCGCGCGGCAGTTGGTAGCTACTGAGAAACGCATAGAGCTTGTCCGCCGAATAATCCGCGTACGGGTTGGCGGCATCCTTCGGCGCAAAGTTGTTAGGCAGCCGCGGCAGCCCGGAAGTGTGCGTCGCGAGTTCCGCCAGCGTGATTTCCTTGCCGTTGCGCTGCGGCGTTTTGACGCCTTCGGGCAGGTAACTCGCGATCGGGTCGTCCAGCTTCACTTCGCCGCGCTGCGCCATATCGGCCAGCAGCAGCGCGGTGAACACCTTGGTGACGGAGCCGATCTCGAAGACGGTGTCGCCGTTGAGCGGCCGCGCATCGTCCTTGGCGAGCTTGCCATACGCGACAATTCGCGTGCCCGAGGGCTCGATGACCGCGGCCACCATTCCCACCGCCTGGTGACGCTCGTCCACGCGTTGGACCAGGATGCGGCGGATCTCGGCATCCGGCAGTGGAGCGGGAGTTTGGGCCTGCGCAGCGGCCATCAGTAACGTCAGTATGGCGATTCGGCACAGCATGTTTATTGCTCCAATGCTTTCAATTCGTCGATCTTGGTTTGCAGCTTGCGCGCCCCGGCCACGTTCAGCCTTGCGACCAGCCAGAAGACAACACCGACGAAGGTGAGCGAAAAGGCGGCCATGAGAAGACGATAGCGGATCGGGATGGGTACTGCGATCGCCGTCCCGGCTATGAAAACCACCAGGCCAGGAATCAGCGGGCCCAGATACCAGCTCCAGACGTTTTCCAGAGCGTCGCGCTGGCGTTCCAGCCCACGGCGATGGAAGCCCAGGCATTGTTCGAACTCGGCCGCGGCGGCCATGGCTTCCGACGAAGCGCGCCGGTGGAGTTGGTACGCCGCGTACAGCGCGCCGGCGATGGTCATCAGCGAGCCAACGCGCGCAACTGCGTTCGGTATCCATTTGATGTAGTACCCGAACACGATGACCACGATGGCGAAGGCCACATATTCGCGCGCGTTGCGCCACCAGATGCGATGTTGAAACTTGCCGGCCCTGCACCGGATTTCTTCGAGTGACATGGTGATATTCTCCGTAGGCTGAGTTTGCCAGGCATTACAAAGTTCGTCTTGCGGAAGTTCATTCGGCATGTTGTTCCCCCTGCGAGAACCGCCGCGCCAGCACGGTTTTGATGCGATGGATCTTGGTGGCCACGTTGCCCGCGGCGAGGCCGGTGATTTCGCCGATTTGGGCGGCGTCCATCCCTTCCAGGTAAGAGAGAATCACCTGCCGGTCGAGTGGCTTCAGACTTTGGATCATCTCCGTCAGTCGCGCCAGCACGAGGCGGCGGCCGGCTGCTGCATCGCCGTGGCCGTCGCCCAGCGTGAGCGCGACTTCTTCCAAACTGACCAGGTTGCGGTCGCCCGAGCGCCGCCGGCCGATGCCATAACTCACCGCCGTATTGTGCGCCACGCGGTAGACCCAGGTGCGCGTCGAGCAGCGCCCGTCAAACAGCGTGAAGCTGCGCCAAAGGGCCAGGTGAATCTCCTGCAGCAAATCGCGCCGGCGGTCCGCATCGAACTCGTACGCGCGCGCCAGCCGTTCCAGCGCCGCGCCATACTCGGCCGCCGCCTGGTGATACCGCTCGTCCTGGCTCGGTTCCCCCACACTTCAGATAGTCGCCGCTCGCGGGGGGTTCTTACAAGCGAATTCGCGCGACGCGCGATAATAACAAGGTAGGGCATGCTTTAGCTTGCCAACGCCAGGTGGGGCAGGTTTCAACCCGCCAACGCCCGCTTGCGGGCGACGCTTCTTTCCGAGCCGAATGGTGCGTTTCTCAATGACGAGGCCTAAGTTCTTTATGAACGCCTGGATTTTGATTCTCGCCGCCATGGCTTGTCTCCATGCGGCGGCACCGGCGCCGGTCCGGGTGGTAGTGGCAAAGGATGGCAGCGGCGATTACCCCACTGTGCAAAACGCCGTGGACCACGCATTCGACCGCGTGCTGGCTCCGACCACGGCGCGGCTGATCGTCGAAATCCGCCCCGGCGTCTATCACGAGCGTGTGCGTGTGCCGCACGACCGGCCGCGAGTCACCTTCCTCGGCCAGGATGCGCAATCGACCATCATTACTTTCGCCGTGGGCGCCAAAGACGTCGGCGGCACATTTTTCAGCGCCACCGTCGACATCAACGCCGATGAATTCGAAGCGCAAAACATTACCTTCGAGAACTCCTACGGCGTCGGGACGCAGGCAGTGGCGATTTCGGTCCACTCCGACCGCGCGGTGTTCCGCAACTGCCGGTTTCTGGGAATGCAGGACACACTCTATGCCGCGAGCGGCCGCCAGTATTACGTGGATAGCTACATCGCCGGGCACGTCGATTTCATTTTCGGCAACGCCGCCGCCGTGTTCGATCATTGCGAGGTCCACAGCCGCGGCGCCGGCTACATCGCCGCCGTAAGCCGCACCATGCCCGAAGGCGCGCAGGGCTTCGTGTTCACCCATTGCCGGCTGACCGCCGATCCGCAAGTGCACGACGTCTTCCTGGGCCGCCCGTGGCGCAACTATTCGCGCGTGGTTTATCTGGACTGCTGGATGGGCGACCACATCCGTCCCGAGGGCTGGAATAACTGGAACAAAGAAGCCGCCGAACAGACCGCGTGGTTTGCCGAGTACGCTTCCGATGGTCCCGGCGCCAACGCGGCCGCCAGAGTGAAATGGGCCAAGCAACTCACCGCCGCCGAAGCCCGCAATTTCAACCCTGAGATTTTCCTCCGCGGCAGTGACGGTTGGAACCCGGCGGAAGGGCACTGAGCGTGTTGGAAGACGTTTGCTGACCGCTGATGGAGAGTCGCTCGGGAACAGCCCCGGCAGGGGCGAAAGATAGTAGCCCACGGCGTAAGCCGTGGGAACCAGGGTATACAGCCGAGAGCCCCGGAACGGGGCGTAAGATTCCGCTCATCCCCACAAGTCGCGCGCGTCGTAGGTGATTCCGTGTTTCTGCAAGAGCGCGAGATACTCCTCTTGGAACGACACGCGCCGATGGTGCTCCTGCTGCCTCGCGATGTAGTCCTTCACCTCAGCCGCTCGGGAGGCACTCACGGTGAAGGCCGCATATCCGGCCTGCCAGCCGAATCCCCTTTGGGCCGGAAACTGTTCGTGAACCCAGCGTGACGAATTGGCTTTGACCACTCTCAACAACTCCGCAATCGCCTCGTTCGTGGGAAAGGACACGAGCAGATGCACGTGGTCCGCCGGACCGTTGATGATGAGCGGAACACCTTTTCGCTCGCTGACAATGCCGGCCATGTAAGGGAAAAGCCGGCCGGCGATCTCGGGCGAAACATCGGGGGCACGGTTCTTCGTTGAGAAGATAATGTGAACCAGAAGGGAAGCGAAGCTATGCGCCATAAGACTTACGCCCCGTTCCGGGGCTCTGTATCACCGCACCCTGATTCCCACGGCTTGCGCCGTGGGCTACCATCTTTCGCCCTTCCGGGCTCGCCGGCGGAACCAAGGTAAGATAGTGGACCGCCGCGCACAAAACTCTTAACCCAAAATGAGAAACTCCGTGGATGGCACAAAACTCCGGCGTCGCGCACCTCAACAGCCAGTGCTGCGGAGGTCACCGGGTCGCTAAATGTACTCTCTGCTTCGTAGGGGTTTGAGATCCGGCGCATGCCAACCGATTGGCATCTCCGCACCTTCTGGAGGATCGGCCCGCAGAGGATCGAGCGAGCCCGGAGGGCGAAAGATAGTAGCCCACGGCGTGAGCCGTGGGGATCAGGGTGCAGTAATGCGTAGCCCCGGAACGGGGCGTAAGACTCCGCCCTACGGATCAACCTTGGCGTGTGCCGCTTCCCCCGCCTTCAATCGGACCGGCACCTACCCGGCCACCACGTCGTTCGACTCGGGCATCGCGGACGCCGCAGCTCGCCTGAACATCCCGTCAAAGTGCGCCAAAAGCATTTCGATAAAACGGCCGTGGTAGATGGCGTATAACTCGGTCGAGAGTTTTGTGCCGCGGGGAGTGAGTATGCTCAGGACAAGGGCATGATCCTCTTCACGAGGGCGCAGCCATGCCTTACTTCTCCATTGCTCCGCGGTGTGAGTGAAGTCACCGTCGGTGTCGTAGGACCATGTGCGCACTCGGTTTTCATTGATGGCCCGCTTAATGGCCACGAGAAGGTCCCGGGGGTTGTCAGTGTGAACGGTGATTGCCATTAACCTATCGCTTCTCCATTCCGTTTCCGTAATCATCGACGGGCTCGGGTGCCTCGGCCTTAGCGGGCGATACGTCAAACGGGGCGGGCACAGACGGCTTCGACGGCTTCGACTCATCCACCATTCGCAATTCCGCCTTCAGCGGAGTACGTTCCGGGGCGGGCGCTGCCACACTTCTAGCCTGGCTTCGCATTAAAGCAAGAATCTCTTCAAGGATTTCGCGGTCAGGCCTTGCCGGGCTTTCGTGCGCCTCCTCCGCCGGGAGCTCCCCGAACTGCCTCTCTAATTTTGGCCACCACACGTCGAACGCCTCACTCAGATGGGCCTCGGACAGAGACTGGTCTCCAATCGCCGAGTTGATCGTCTGCAACAGCTTCCGGATCTCTTCCTTAATGGCACGTGTGGCCTGAAACTGCGCAAGCGGCCCCTTCACGTCAGCCGGCTGGAGTTCGAACAGCAACGGACAAACATATGTGTTTTGCAGCGTCTTGGAGAGGGCGCCCGCCTCGAATAGAATCCAGTCGGAGTGCAGGTTTCCTTTTGTGAGACAGATGATGCCTAGCTTGGATTGTTCCAGACGGCTGGCTATGTCGGTGCTCCACCGTGAGCCCTTTTCGACGTCAGTCACCGACAGCCACGGTTTTATGGCGTTAATCACCTTTGGCAACCAAGTGCGCAAGGCTTCGGCAGCGCACCTGCTGCGCTCGCCTGACCAGCTTATGAACACATCCATGTTGTTCACTAAACTAGCATCTTTTGACAGTACGAGGCGGGTGATCGTTGGCGCCGCCGGTCGCCCGAGAGGACAGTTGGCGGCCGCCGTGACTGCCACTTTGGCCTTCGGGCCCCCGCCTCCCAGCACCCGCCTCCACTTTTGTGTTAGCACAGAGCATTGGGGGGCGCGGGGAAGTGGCGAAATACATCGCGGCTATCGATCAGGGGACATCCAGCACGCGGTTCATGGTCTTCGACCGCAAGGGCGCGGCGGTCGCGGTGGCGCAAAAGGAGCATCGCCAGATCTATCCCAAACCGGGATGGGTGGAACACGATCCGCTGGAAATCGTCAGCCGAACGCGCGAGGTCGTCGCGGAAGCCATGGAGCGTCGTGGCCTCGCGCCCGGCGACCTGGCGGCCATCGGCATCACCAACCAGCGCGAAACCACCGTGGTCTGGGACCGCAAAACGGGTGAGCCCGTCTACAACGCGCTGGTCTGGCAAGATACGCGCGTAGCGGAATTGGTCGCGGAACTGGCGCGCGAGAGCGGGCAGGACCGTTTCCGCGCGCAGACCGGCCTGCCGCTGGCCACCTATTTCAGCGCCGCCAAGATCCGCTGGATTCTCGACAACGTGGCCGGAGCGCGGCGACGCGCCGAAGCGGGCGAACTCGCATTCGGCAACATCGATACCTATCTGGCGTGGCATTTGACCGGCGGCGCGAGCGGCGGCATCCACGTCACCGACGCCACCAATGCCAGCCGCACGCAGTTGATGAACTTGGACACGCTCGATTGGGACGGCGAGATGCTGCGCGCGTTCTCGATCCCGCGCGCCATGCTGCCCGAGATCCGCTCCAGCAGCGAAGTCTACGGGCCAGCCGCGTGGGACGCGGTGAAGGGCGTGCCGCTGGCGGGGATATTGGGCGATCAGCAGGCCGCGCTGGTCGGGCAGGCCTGCTTTGAGCCCGGCGAGGCTAAAAACACGTATGGCACCGGATGTTTCCTGCTGATGAATACCGGCATGCGCCCGGTGGTTTCCACCTGCGGCCTGCTCACCACGGTGGCCTACCGCCTGGGCGGCCAGCCGGCGCACTATGCTCTGGAAGGCAGCGTCGCGCTGGCCGGCGCGCTGGTGCAATGGCTGCGCGATAACCTGGGCCTGATTGCCTCGAGCGACGGTATCGAGGCCCTGGCACGCACCGTGGAGGACAACGGCGGCGTCTACTTCGTGCCCGCATTTTCCGGCCTCTATGCGCCTTACTGGAAGGATTCGGCGCGCGGCGTGATCGCCGGTCTGACGCGCTACGCCAACAAGGGCCACCTGGCGCGCGCCGTGCTGGAGGCGACGGCCTTCCAGACCCGCGAGGTGCTGGACGCCATGGAGCGCGATTCCGGCATCCACCTCGCCAACCTGCGCGCCGATGGCGGCATGGTGGCCAACGAGTTGCTGATGCAGTTCCAGGCCGACATTCTGAACCGCCCGGTGGTGCGGCCCGTGACGCGCGAGACTACCGCCCTGGGTGCGGCATACGCGGCGGGGCTGGCGGTGGGCTACTTCGCGGATCTGGCCGATTTGCGCGCGAACTGGGAGGCGGATCGCACCTGGCAACCCGCCATGGACGAGGCTCGGCGCGCGCGGCTTTATCGCCATTGGAAAAAGGCCGTGCAGCGAAGCTTCGACTGGGTGGATGACAAGGAGAACGGCTAATGGCATCACCGTGGTTCGGCGAGTTCATGGGGACTTTCATCCTCATTCTGTTGGGCAATGGCGTGTGCGCCAACGTGCTGCTGAAACGGTCGAAAGCCGAAGGCGCGGGCTGGCTGGTGATCGCCACCGGTTGGGGACTGGCGGTCTTCGCCGGCGTCTTCACCGCCATCGCCTGCGGTTCGCCCGACGCGCATGTGAACCCGGCCATCACGCTGGCCGTGGCCATCAAGACCGGGGATTTCGCCAAGCTCCTGCCCTATGCCAGCGCGCAGCTGCTGGGCGCATTCGCCGGCGCGGCGCTGGTGTGGATGCATTTCTTTCCGCATTGGAAAGTAACCGAAGATGCCGAGACGAAGCTGGGCGTCTTTGCCACCTCGCCGGCCATCCCCAACCGCGCCGCTAATCTGGCGAGCGAGGCGATCGCCACTTTTGTGCTGGTGCTGGTGGCGGCGGCGCTGGGCTCGAAAGCCGTGTCCGCGGCCGGAACCGCGCCGGGCCTCGGCCCGTACCTGGTGGGCTGCCTGGTGTGGGCCATCGGGCTGTCGCTCGGCGGTACCACCGGGTACGCGATCAACCCCGTGCGCGACCTGGGCCCGCGCCTCGCGCACGCCCTGCTGCCCATCGCCGGCAAAGGCGCTTCCCATTGGAGCTACGCGCCGGTCCCCATCCTCGGCCCGCTGGCCGGCGCCGCGCTGGCCGGATGGCTGGTCCGCGCGGTGGGGTTTTGAAGGTCGCCGCCACGTACATGCCGCGTGGGGCAAAATTGCCCCACGGAGCGATGGTTAAGCTATTGAAAACAGGAGGACGGGGCGGCTGTTCGTGGGGCGATTTGCCCCATTTTGTAACATCTCATCGCGGCATTGCCCGCCTTGCCAGTTTCTCTTCGGCCTCCCGGAGCGCATGGTCTCCCCAGCCTCAGTGTGGCACGGGCTGCGGGCGGCGCCGGTGCGGAAGGCGGCTCAATTGGCAATAACCCTTGGCGGGACAGCGGGCTGGCGATTTTTGATGAGGGTGTGATTGTATGAGAGCGCTGCAGCAACTCCGAGGCTGATCGGTCAAAATCAGCCTTGTGTAGCCAACACAGGAGGTGCTGCAGCGTGAAACAGTATATCGGGTGTGACTTGCATCGGGATTACTCGGTGTTCGCCAGTGTGGACGAAAACGGCCGGATCGAAGGGCCTTGGCGCGTGGAGCACGAGCGGGAGCGCGCGGAACTGCGGAAGTTTCTGCGCCGGTTTCCCAGCGGAACTCCGGTCGCGGTGGAGACGACGGGGAGCTGGTACTGGATGATCGACGAATTGGAAGCGGCGGGCTTGCAGCCGATGTTGGCGAACAGTTACGAGGCCCGACAGCGCATGCGCGGCCCGCACAAAACCGATCCGTTGGACGCTCGCGGATTGGCGACTCTGCTGCGCAACGGGACCTTGCCGTCGGTGTGGATTCCCGCCGCCAAGCTGCGCGATTTGCGGGCGCTGATGCGCACGCGGCTGGCCCTGGTGGCCCAGCGCACGACGATCAAGAACCGCATTGTGGCAGCCGTGAATCGGTACGGATTGCGCGACGATTCCTGCGGCGACCTGTTTATAGGCAAAGGGCGGCTACGGCTGAACGTGTATATCGCCGGCATGCCGGCGCAGACTCGGAAGCCGCGCTCGAGGAATGGGTGGTGGTGGACGAACTGCGCGAGCACATCGAAAACCTGGAGCAGCGGATCGCCCAGCACATCGGTCGCATCGGTTATGTGCGCTTGCTGAAAACCATGCCGGGAGTGGGCGAGATTCTGGGGGCTACGATCTGGCTGGAGGTCGGAGACGTGGAGCGATTCCCGAGCGCAGCCCATCTGGCCAGCTATGCCGGCCTGGTGCCGACGGTGCACGCCAGCGGGGGCAAGGTGCATCTGGGGCCGACCACGCGGCAGTCCAACCACTACCTCCGCTGGGCGTTTGTGGAAGCGGCCTGCTCCATTGTGGCGTTGCAACATCGGCACGGTCCGATTCACACGGTGTTGCTGTACCAGCGTCTGAAGCAGCACAAATGCCATGGCAAAGCCGCAGTAGCGGTGGCACGCCATCTGGCCGAATCGACCTGGTGGATCTTAAAACAGAAACAGCCTTACCGCGAGCCGGTACCGCTCGCGGTGTCTTCGTCCACGCACGGGCAAGCGCGGCGGCCGTTCTAACCCTTGTGAGGTTGTGTGTGTGATTGCGATGCCCGGGGCGAAGATGCTCTTGCCCCTCTGAGGGCGGATAGATGACTTGTCGGACAAGACAGAAAGTAAGGGCCGATGGACGAACAGGGCTGAGGAGGTGTAGCGGAGGACGATAAACCCCCGACATCTGGGGCTCCGCCCCAGACCCCGGAGTTTAACGCGTTCGCGCCAGGATTGGGTTTCGTGATCAGAGAGTGGGTTGCTGGGGAGAGAGACTCCCCAGCCAATCCCGGCCTCCGGATCGGCGCTCGGTTCGCTCTCCAGCGTGGACCTATCCTCCGTCCGGGTACTGGTAGTGTATCGAAAATCCGTAAACGTCGGCGCCTGACGGCGCCGATTAGGACCTAGTTTTCGCACTTGACGGCGGCAGCGCTCTCATAGATGAACGGGGCCAGGGAAAGGCCGAGATAGAGCCGCGGGCACCTGCGGGTTCCCGGACTAGCCCAACTGTTCCAGCTCGCCTTCGAGCATGGCCACGTGCTCTTCTTCTTCGGCGGCCAGCTCGCCGCAGAGATCTTTCTCCAGGCCGGCCGGCAGCTCTCCGGCCAGCTTGCGGAAGTGGTCGCGCGTGCGGCGCTCCATTTCGAGCGCAACTTGGTAGAGATCCTTCACGCCGGTCTGCTGGTCGAGCTTAATGCCCTCAAACAGCCAGTTCGCCAGCAGCTTGTCGTGGTCGGCGGAGAGCTCGACGGTTTCGCGGTCCAGGTGTGCGTGGTACTTCTCTTCGAGCTCATGCAGATGATCGAGCTCCGCTTCGTAGAGCCGCTCGAGCACGGCGCGCTGCTCGGGCGATTGCGCCCTCTCGCGTGCCAGTTTGTAAAAGTGGAATGAATTCAGCTCGAACTCGACCGCCTCGCGGATGGCCCGGAAGCGCATCGAATCGCCCAACTCGCGCCCTTGGATCACTTCCAGCGGGCCGCCGCACATAAAACACTTTCCATACGGCACGGCGAATCCGGTGGTCAGCTTCAGGCAGTTCTTACAGCGCCAGGTGTAGCGCACCTGCGAGCAGCAGATCTCGTCCTCTTCGAGAACGCGGTGGCACTTCGGACAGGAAGACGGCATTTCAGTGAACCTCCGCCGGAGAGGGCTCGGCCGCGCGCGGCTCGGCCAGACCCATGAACTCCAACATTCCCTGCGCGGCGCGCCGGCCGGCGCCCATCGCCAGAATTACGGTGGCCGCTCCGGTGACGATGTCGCCGCCGGCGAACACCCCCGGAATTGACGTCATCCCGGTGCGTTCGTCCACCTGAATGTATCCCCATTTGTTGACCTTGAGGCCGGGCGAGGTCTGGGCGATGATCGGGTTGGCGGTGGTACCGAGCGCGTAGATCACCGTGTCCACATCGAGCAGGAATTCCGAACCCACGATTGGCACCGGCGAGCGGCGCCCGGAAGCATCCGGCTCGCCCAGTTCCATCTTCTGGCAGCGCATGCCGGTCACCCACCCGGCCGCATTGCCGACGATCTCGACCGGAGCCGTCAGCCACAGGAAGTCGATGCCCTCTTCCATGGCGTGCTCCAGTTCCTCGACTCGCGCCGGCGATTCGCGGCGCGACCGCCGGTAGACGCACGTCACGCTCTTCGGCGCCCATCCGCTTGGAGACGCGCAGCGCATCCATCGCGGTGTTGCCCGCGCCCACCACCGCCACGCGCTGGCCCAACCCGACCGGCGTATCGTAGATCGGCTGCTGGTAGCCGCGCATCAGGTTGACGCGGGTGAGAAATTCGTTGGCGGAGAACACTCCGTTGAGCGCCTCGCCCGGTATACCGGCGAATTTGGGCGACCCGGCGCCGGTGCCCACGAACGCGCAGTCGTAGCCCATCTCGCCCAGCAACTGCGGGATGGTGAAAAGCTTGCCGATGATGGTATCGAGCCGGATTTCGACGCCCAGCTTCTTCATGTTTTCGATCTCGGCGTCGATGATCACGTCCGGCAGCCGGAACTCGGGAATGCCATATTTCAGCACGCCGCCGGCCACGTGCAGCGCCTCGAATACGGTGACCGCGACGCCGTGGCGCGCCAGGTCGCCGGCACACGCCAGACCGGCCGGCCCCGAGCCGACAATCGCCACCCGCTTTTTCGCCGCGCCGCTTGCCGAGTCGCGATCTGCGCCGGCGGCTCGTCCCAGCCGCGCCCCATCGCCATATCGGCCACGAACCGCTCCAGCCGCCCGATCGCCACCGGCTGGAACTTGGCGCCCACCACGCAGGTCACCTCGCACTGCGATTCCTGCGGGCAGACGCGCCCGCACACCGCCGGCAGCGTGTTGGACGCCTTCAGAATCTGGTAGGACCGCTTGATGTCCTTGCGTTGCAGCGCCGCGATGAAGCCGGGAATATCGATGCCCACCGGGCAGCCCGGCACGCAGCGCGGTTTCTTGCAGCGCAGGCAGCGCTCGGCTTCGTGCAGCGCGCCTTCGAGCGACAGCCCCAGCGCCACTTCGTCGAAATTGAGGATGCGGAGTTCGGCCGGCTGGTGCGGCATGGGCGCACGCTCGCGCGGAATGGTCTTGAGGTTCTTCGGCCCCGGCGGCACCGGCGGCGTGGCATCGGGCGTCGGGCAGTTCGCAAGTCGAAATCACGGCGCCGCTGGATTCGACGTGGGCGCGCAGGCTGGCCAGCTTGGCGGATTCGCCGCGGAAGCGCTCGAGGGCGGCCTTTTCCTCCCGCTCGAAACGCTTCTGGCGCAGCGACAGCTCGTCGAAATTCACCAGGTGGCCGTCGAAATCGGCGCCATCCACGCAGGCGAATTTCATCTTGCCGCCCACCGTCACGCGGCACGATCCGCACATACCGGTGCCATCCACCATGATCGAATTCAGGCTCACCACGGTGGGCACGCCGAACGGCCGCGTGGTTTCCGAGCAGGCCTTCATCATCGGAATCGGCCCGATGGCCACCACTTCGCTCGCATCCTTGACGCGATCGAGGACGTCGGCCAGCGCGTGGGTGACGAAGCCCTTGCGGCCATAGCTGCCATCGTCGGTGGTGACGATCAACTCGTCGCTCACGGCGCGGAATTCGTCTTCCCAGAACACCAGGTCGCGGCTGCGGAAGCCCACGATCGAAACGGTGCGGTTGCCCATCTGCTTGTAGGCGCGCAATTGGGGATAAACCGGCGCCACGCCCAGGCCGCCGCCTACCAGCACCACCGTGCCGGGGAGTTTGCGGATGTGGCTGGGCAGTCCGAGCGGGCCGATGAAGTCCAGAATCGTGTCGCCCTCGCGCAGCGTCATCATCTCGAAGGTGGTCTTGCCGACCGCCTGGATGACCACCGTGACGGTGCCGCGCGCGGCGTCGAAGTCCGCTACCGTCAATGGGATACGCTCACCGTGCTGGTCGATGCGGGCCATGATGAAATGGCCTGGCCGCGCCGCCCGCGCCACGTCGGGAGCCGCTACTTCCCACAAAAATGTCGTTGGGCCGAATTGTTTCCTATGGGTGATGACAAACACTACACTTCTCCCGAAGCAACATAGTATCAAGATTACGGATAAACGGACCGATTACGGTGTAAACACTTGACAGCGCAAGAGACCGCTCTTAGGGGGAGTGCACGACGAGTCAACCACGCGGCTCCAATGGGGCTACTGCACCACGCCGCCGCCGGCCTGCGGCTCGAGCTTGATTTCGCCGAACGCGCTTTCATACTGAGTGACGTTCTGCTGCAGGACATTGAGCACCGCCTTGGCCTGCTGCGGGCTCACGTAGATGCCTTGAAAATTGTGGATGGCCACGTTGTCCGGCGAGGTTTGGCTGACGCGGCCGAACAGCAGAAAGAAGTCCCACAGGTTCACCCGCACCTGGACGCTGTTGGCGTAGTTCTCACGGTATTCGGGCGACTGGATGAGTTGGATTTTAGGAGGGGCTGGAGTCATTATCTTTTCAGCGTAGCACCCGTCCAGGCGGGCAGGATTTAAGAATCTTAACGAATGTTTCCGAACCTTGGGCCCGTTTGGCGCGTCCCATGGATTGAGGGGAGATGGTCATGAAAGCATTCGTTGAGAGCCACAAATCGGGGCAGGTGTTCTGCCCGATCTGCACCCATACGGTTCCGGCCGAGCTCGATTTGCGGGGCAAAAGGGCCAGGGTTGCTGCGGGCGAGCGCTGCCCGCGTTGCCAGTCGTCGCTGGAAGTTGCGGTGATTGTGCAGATTCCGGAAGCTGCCTGAAAAACGGCGGTTAGCCCGCTTAGTACGAGCTAGCCGAGATTCAACTTGTCCCTCTGGGTGGTTTCTGCCATAGTGGGATGAGCACGGGGATGCCATGCGACGCAAGGTGAATCCAAAACCCGACCAGGTGGTTCCGGCGGAATTGCTGGAACTGGCCCGCCAGTCCATCTCCGCGGACAGCCTGAAGAAGCCGGCCGGCAAGTGTTGCGTCTGCGGGGCCGAGACCGCCGATGGCTCCGACGAGCCGTTGTGCTGGGTTTGCCGCCGTCTCAAAATCAGCGCCTGGCGCGACATCGAGCACCAGATGCCGATGCAGGAATAGCCCGCTCCCGCTTGCACATCATTCAGCTCTTTGACTCAACGTAGCCAGGATGGCGTGCATCGCCTTCTCAAGCGTGGGGAGATCTCGGGTGACGACTAGCCAGATCGTCTCAAAGTCCACTTGAAAGTAGTCGTGCACGAGGACGTTTCGCATGCCGGCTATTGATGCCCAGTCGATCTCTGGGTGCCGATCTTTGTGCGCCGCTTCGATTCGCTGCGTCGACTCGCAAAGAACCTGAAGGTTGCGAACAATTGCGTCCTGGAGCGTGTGCGAGGCAAAGACGGCCTCCCGGCCCCGCACGGAATCCTCGGTCATTCTGCGAATGCACTCCAGGATATGCTCGGCGTACGCGCGCTGGGACTTCGCAGCGGTACGGCTTCCCGAAGTACAGCGTCGCGAATCAAGGGGCTCAGCGAGCGGCGAATTACCACCTGCACTGGCTGTCCCAGAAGTTGTTCAAGGTCAGCGACCAGGCTCCCCGGAAACCATGGGGTTGTATCGCCGGTCACGTCCACGAGAAAATCCACATCACTTTCGGGTGTGTCCTCACCGCGAGCCACCGAGCCGAAAAGCCGGACATTGCCCGCGCCGTGCCGCGCGGCCACCTGCAGGATTTCGTCGCGATTCTGCGTTATGCGCTGGCCGATGCCCATCCATCCAGTATTGTACCCTCCGACCGGCGGAACGGGCTGAGCTGACCACGGCGTCCGGCGATCTCCGCAGCCTCAATTCGGTTGCCGGATGCTGAGTGCCGTCACCTGCCGAACCCACCTGGCCGCCCGCTTCTCACCCGGCGCCACCAACCGAAACGGTCCTTCCTTCTCCGAGAGCGGCTTGCCATCCCGCATCGTCACCACGTACACGGCTTTATCCATGAAGGTGGAATCCAGTTCCGCCCACGCGAACGTCGCGCGGTAGCTGTCCTTGGCTTCCACCAGCAGGTAGTACGATGCCGCCGTACTGTGAAACTTCTCGCCGGTCGGCAGATCGACTTTGGCAAGCACGTCCGATAGCAGGACGCCTTGAAATGTCGCCGGCGTTCCGTGATCGGTGACCTTCACGGTCTGCTGTGGCAGCTTCGCGAGGTCGGCAACGGAAAGCGTGGCGCTCGTGGCGCCCACGCCATGAACCACCAACGTCGCCGGCACTTGACACAGCGCCGCGGAAACCAGGACGCCGAAAACTCCAATCAACTTGGGTGTGGTCATAGTCACAATTCTCATGGTGCGGATGATAGGACTTGAACCTACACTCCCTTGCGGGAACTGGAACCTAAATCCAGCGCGTCTGCCAATTTCGCCACATCCGCGGAAGCTAGTTGCAATTATACCGTGAGCCGCCAGGGTATTCGAAAAACTAGGCCGATTGGGCGCCCGTGCATGCTACAGCCCCAAACGCTCGGCGATGGCTTCGACATCGGTTCCGGATACGCGCACTTCCATGGCCGCCTCGGGCGGCGTGGTCCGTTCGTCGAAGGCTTGAAACAGCGCCAGCTTGGCGATGGCGTAGCGTTCGGTGGAAGAAAGCGTCCGCGCGCGAGCCGCTTCCCAAACCTGCACCGCGCGATCGGCCACCACCACCGCCGCCGGCAGCCACTGCTCGCGGCCCGCCGATACGCGGAATTCGAATTCCACGCCGCGGCCAAGCCCGTCGCGCCACTGCCGGTGGCCTTCGTAGAAGTATTCGTACACGTAGCCGCTTTCCGCGGCATAGCTCTTGATACGATGCACGGTGGGCGCTCCGGTGAGCGGCGCCGGCTTCTTCGAGAATAGTCCCATCCGCCACATCAGGTTAGGTGTAAATTCCAAACGCGCAGTACCGCGATTGCTATTGACAAGAATACCAACTGGAGTGAACATGTAGATGGAATCACGCCGGTTTGTTGATTCCGACGCCGTCTTGGGAGTCGGCCCTCGCGGGCTGGCGGGAGGTGCCAATAATAGAACCGGACTACGATGAGGGCGGCCTCATTCGCGGTGCATGAACGGTAGTGCGGGAAGTTCTGAACGGTCGGAACAAGCCGAGCCTAAAGGTTTTCGGCCCAGCGCCAGAAGCGCACAATGATGACCGGCGACAGTCACTTCCCTGCTTCACGTTTCGCGAGTGACCGCCCTCATTTCTTTTCTGCGAACTCCGCTCAGATCCTCCTCTACGCTCGCTGATGTTTCCGATCGCGCCGCTTGACTGTGAGTACCAGCTTGGAATTGACGCTGGGCGGTCGGAGCGCGGTATCATAACAAAACGTCCCGCTCGCCAATTCTATCGGTATCGGTCCCAGGTCATATCGCAAAAAGGAGCCTCGACGTGCAACTGACCGAACTTGAAAAAGCGCAATTCGAGCAGCGCGGGTTTTCGCGCCGCAGCTTTGGGCGCCTGGCTACTCTTCTGGCAGCCGGGTCCAGCTTGCCGTTCTATAACGAGCCGGCACTGGCGCAGTTCTCCAAAATCGAGAACGCGCCGCCGGATGCGGTGATGATCAACGCCAATGAGAATCCCCTCGGGCCTTGTCCGGAAGCTCGCGAGGCGGTGGCCAACGTCATCTCGCAAGGCGGCCGTTACCTGTTCGGCGAAACCGACCGGCTGGCGGCCCTCTTTTCCCAACAGGAACAACTGAAGTTGAACTACGTGCGGATCTACGCCGGATCGAGCGCTCCCCTGCACCAGGCCGTGCTCGCGTTCACCTCGCCCAACAAAGCGTTCGTTACCGCAGACCCCGGTTACGAAGCCGGCGAACGCGCCGCCCGGTTCATTGGCGCCAGGATGGTGCGCGTTCCCTTGACCAAGGATTTCGCGCATGACGTGAAGGCCATGGCCGCGGTTGCCGACGCCGGTCTCATCTACGTCTGCAATCCCAATAATCCGACCGGGACGCTGACGCCGAGGGCGGACATCGAGTGGCTGGTCGCGAACAAGCCGAATGGCGCCGTGGTGATGATCGACGAAGCGTATACGCACATCGCCGGTGCGCCGTTCCACACGGATCTGGTGGCGGCGGACAAAGACGTGATCGTGCTGCGCACGTTTTCCAAGATCTACGGCATGGCTGGTCTGCGCGCCGGCGCGGCGCTGGCACGGCCGGACCTGCTCGAGAAGTTGGGCATTTTCAGCGCCGGAATGATGCCGATCACCGGAATGGTGGCCGCCTCGGCCAGCCTGGAATCGAAAACCGTGGTGCCGGAACGCCGCAAGAAGATCGGTGACGTGCGTTCCGACGTCTTCTCGTTTCTCGATCGGCACAAGTTCCCATTCGTACCTTCGGTTTCCAACTGTTTCATGGTCGATGTCAAGCAGCCGGGCGGCAACATCGTCATGGCGATCCGCAAAGAGAAGGTCTACATCGGGCGGGTTTGGCCGAGTTGGCCCACTCACGTTCGCGTGACCGTGGGCACGGCCGAGGAAATGGCAAAATTCAAAGCCGCCTTTCTGAAAGTGATGGCCTGAAGCGTTGCGCGCGCGGCGCTCGCCTTGTCCTGCGAAGGGAAACATTTGAGCGCGGCGTGTTTTATGCACAACTTTGCCACACGCCGCGCCGGGTAACTGCAACATCCGCTTGCCCAAGAAACTTGTTGAAAAGAAGTTCCAGTGCCCAGTTCCCGCTGGCGCGGAAGGCGGCGCTCGCGATACAAACAGGTAGACCCATCAGGCGGCAAGCGCAGCCATCCTGGCAAATCTCGGGGGAGGTAGCCAGGGTGGTTGCGTGAGCCGCGACACTCCTTCCGATTTGAACCCTGCGACATGGCGCGCGCATTCGTGCGGTGCCTTAGCATGACGGTTTCCCGCGCCGCGATGGTAGGCTGTGATTATGCCTTCCGGTGAAAACCATCTGGGCGAGATGGCTCGGGACGTGGTGCGGCTGGCGCTGGCCGCGGGCGCGGGCGACGTGGAGTGCACCATCGAAGAAGGCGACGAGTTCTCCGCCAACGTGCGCATGCGCGAATTGGAGAACCTGAAAGAGGCCGGCTCGCGCGCCGCCGGGCTGCGCATTCTGATCGGCCAGCGCACCGGCTCGTCCTACACTTCCGATCTTTCCGCCGAGGGGCTGGAACGCCTGGTGAAGTCGGCCATCGAACTGGCGGAAGTGACCACCGACGACCCGCACGCCGGTCTGCCGGAGCCGGAGGAATTGGGCGCGCTCTCCGGCAGCCTGGATCTCTATTCGGCGGACGTCGACGACCTCGAGACCAACGCCAGAATCGACCTTGCCCGCCGCGCCGAAGAAGCCGCGCTCGCGGCCGATCCACGCATCACCAATTCCGAAGGCGCCTCGTTTGACAGCTACGCCGGGCGGCACATTTTCGCCAACTCGCGCGGCTTTGCCGGCGAATATCGCACCAGCTCGTGTTCGCTGGCGGTGGTGCCAGTGGCGCAGGATGGGGAATCGATGGAGCGCGACGCGTGGTATCATTCCGCCCGCTCGCTCAAGCAACTCGAGCCGCCCGAGCAGATCGGGCGCACCGCCGCCGCCCGCGCCCTGCGCCGGCTGAACCCGGTCAAGGTGGCTACGCAGAAGGTGCCGGTGGTGTTCGAGCCGCGGGTCGCCGCCTCGCTGGTCGAAAACCTGTTTGAAGCCGTACACGGCATGATGATTTACCGGCACGAGTCGTTCCTCGCCGGAAAGCTGGGCCGGAAAGTGGCCAGCGAAAAGCTCTCGCTGATTGACGACGCCACAATTCCCGGCCTGTTCGGCACGTCGCCTTTCGACGATGAGGGCGTGGCTTCGCGGCGCACCGTGGTGCTGGAGCGTGGCGTGCTCAAGAGTTACCTGCTGAACACCTACGCGGCGCGGAAGCTGGGGATGAAGACCACCGGCAACGCCTCGCGCGGGCTGGCCGGCAACGCGGGGATAGGCCACGGGAACTTTTTCCTGGAAAATGGCGTCCAAACGCCGGAGCGGATTATTGCCGGAATCGCCGATGGTTTCTATGTCACGGAACTGATCGGCATGGGCGTCAACACTGTCACCGGCGATTACTCGCGCGGCGCCGCGGGATTGTGGATCCGCTCGGGCGAACTCGCGTTCGCGGTTTCCGAAGTCACGATTGCCGGTAAGCTGCAGGACATGCTATTGGGCGTTGAAGAGGTTGGCAACGACCTCGAGTTTCGCGGTTCGGTGGCCGCGCCCACGCTCAAGATTGGAGAAATGACCGTTGGCGGCAAATAAAACCGCGGGCCCGGACCAGGCGGCCGGCCCGCAACAAAAGCGGTTCTCGATTCCCCCGGTGGCCATCGTCGTCGTCTTGGTGCTGGCCGCGGGTGTGGCCGGGCTGCTATACCTGAACCGGCTCTCGCAACAAGGGCCTCCCGCGCCGCCACCCCTGACCGGCATCGCGCGCGCTTACATCCACGACGGCTTTCTCAACATCACCGATTCCGACATGCGGGCGCATGAGAGCTACCTCAAGCAGGAGGTGGTCGAAATTACCGGCAAGATTACCAACGCCGGCGACCGCGTGCTCGACACCGTGGAAATCGTCTGCGTATTCTACGATCCGTACGGGCAAGTGATTCTGCGCGAGCGGGTGGCTATCGTCAGCCGCAAGATGGGGAAGTTGGCGCCCGGCGAATCGAAGCCCTTCCGGCTTGCCTTCGACAACGTCCCGGAGAGCTGGAATCAGGCGATGCCGCAAATGGTCATCGCCGCGATCGATTTCGCGTGAGGGCTAGACCTCGTTCCTAATCAGCTATAACGGCCGCTCCCTCTGGTCGCGGCTCCGTTGCGCTTATTTCTGGCGCTTGATGGTCATCGGCGGGAAGTCCATGTCGCCGCCTTCGGCCTTGGTTTTGAGGGTGATCTCGTCGCCGTTGATGGTGCCTTCGCTCGAAAAAGTGGTGGCGCTGCCGTTCATATCCACCTTCACCGAAAACGAAATCTTGTCTCCGTCCACCTTGCCGTTGTCGATCGGCAGCGTGTCGCCATGCGGCGAAAGAACCGTGCCGATCAGCTTGGTGCCCTCCTGTTTGAAGGTGTAGGTCAGGGTGAAGCTGTTGCCATCCGGGCTCGACACGTCGCCCTTCCAGGTGCCGGTTACGTCCGCCGCCCAGGCGGCCGTGGCCAATAGCAGGAACAGGATTCCCATTCCCAGTCTACGTGTAATCATCCCGAGATTGTACCGTAGGTCTTTCGGGTACGCTAGTCTGGAAAGATGGAGCGAGGCGGGCGTGTATTGTGGCGGAGCCTTGGGCGCCTGGAAAAGGCCTTTGTACTGTTGCTGCCGGTCAACGTCTTCCTTTGGCTGACCGGCGTCGCGCCAGTTGCGCAGTGGTGGCTGGCTTGCCTGTCGTTCCTGCTGGGCCTGGTGGTGGTCTTCCGCCTGGCGCGCCGCGGACTGCGCAAAGCTATCTGGCGTCTGCGCAACCGCCTGATCGCGGCTTATGTATTCATCGCGGTGGTGCCGGTGGTGTTGATTCTGCTGCTGGCCGGCATTGCCACCTACGCGGTGATCGGGCAGATGGCGGTGTACCTGGTGAACACCGAATTGCGGCACCGCCAGGCGATCCTGCTTCATTCGGCGGAGGCTCTGGCGCTGGTGCCGGTGACGGATCCCGCCACCGCGCTGCGCCGCTTCGAAACCGTGACCCGCAGCGCTTTCCCGGAGGTCAACCTGCTGATCACGGGCAAGCGCGAGCTGCGCTATCCCCCCGGCAACACCCTGCTGCAGCCGCCCGCCGAATGGCAGCGCGCCTCCGGGCTGATCGTCAAAGCGGAGGGCGGCCAGGAACGGCTTTACGCCTGGGCGCACGTTTCCGAAAATGGCGAGGAGGTGACGGTGCTGGCGCCGGTGACGCTTGACGTTCTGGGCGGGTTGGCGCCGGGCCTGGGCGACGTGGCGTTTGTGCCCTTTCCTTCGGGCGGCGCGGGGTTTGTGCCGCTGGTTGGGAACGCGCGCGCTTCGCGCGTGCCGCAGGCGCTGAATACGTTCGACTTCCCGGTGCGGGGCTGGTATGGGATGGACGTGCCGCGGTGGCGCTCGCCGCGCGAACACAGACCGCTCATCCTGCGCGTCGACACGCGCGCGTTCGCCGTACTGGGCACCATCTTTCGATCTCTCGATTTTCAGACGATGGATTGGGCCGAAGTGGCCCTGATCACGTTCGTAGTGCTCGCCATCCTGTTCCTGCTGGTGGAATTGATGTCGCTTGTGGCCGGTGTGCAGTTGAGCCGCAGCATCACCGGCGCCGTGCACGAGCTTTACCTGGGCACGCGACGCATCCAGCAGGGCGATTTCGGCCACCGCATCCCGATCAAAGGCAACGACCAGCTTGCCGAACTGGCCACCTCGTTCAACGCCATGACGGCCAACCTGGGCCAACTGATGGTGGTGGCCAAGGAGAAAGAACGCCTCGAATCCGAACTCAGCATCGCGCGCGAAGTGCAGGAGCAACTCTTCCCCAAGGACGTGCCGTATACCAGGACGCTCGAATTGAAGGGCGTCTGCAGCCCGGCCCGCATGGTGTCCGGCGACTATTACGACTTCATGGCGCTGGGCGAAGAATCCCTGGCGTTCGCCATCGGCGACGTGGCCGGCAAGGGAATCTCGGCCGCGCTGCTGATGGCCACCATTCAATCCACCATGCGCACGCAGTTGGGCGCCACCAACGGCGCATCGCCGCGGCTGCTCTCGACCGCCAAGCTGGTGGCCACCCTCAACCGCCAGCTTTACGCCAACACCAGCCTCGAGAAATACGCCACTTTTTATTTCGCGCTGTATCACGAAGACACCCACTCGCTCACCTACACCAACGCCGGCCACCTTTCGCCCATGCTGTTGCGCGCGGGCGAAATGCAGATGCTCGAATCCACCGGCACCGTGGTGGGCGCTTTCCCGATGGCGCGCTACGAGGAGCGTCACCGTCGCGCTCGAGCACGGCGACCTGCTGGTGGCCTACACCGACGGCATCGTCGAGCCGGAAAACGCCTACGGCGAGATGTTCGGGGAGGACCGATTGAAGGATCTGGTTTCCAAGATACGCGCACGCGGATTCCTCCGAGCTGATCGCGCGCACCATGGAGGCGGTGAACGAATGGACCGGCGCAGGGGAATTGCAGGATGACATGACCATGGTAGTCGCGAGGCGCATATGAAAGTTCTCACCGCGGCCGAGATGCGCGAGGTCGACCGGCGCACCATCGAAATGGGTATCCCCGGCATCGTCCTGATGGAGAATGCCGGCCTTCGCGTGGTGGAGTTTCTGGCGGAACGGTATGCCCCGCTCGAAGCGCAGCGCGTCGTGGTGCTGTGCGGCAAGGGCAACAACGGCGGCGATGGCCTGGTGATCGCGCGCCAAATCCATACCCGCTTCCCGCGCTGCTGGCTCACCGTGGTGCTGTTCGCCGATCCGGCGGACCTGCACGGCAACGCGCGCCAAAACTACGCGATGCTGCGCGCCTGCGGTTGTCCGGTTACTACCGAGATTCCGCCGGAAGCTGACCGGGCGACGGTGATCGTGGACGCTCTGCTCGGCACGGGCATCCACGGTCCGGCCACCGGCGCCATCGAACAGGCCATCGTCCAGATCAATGGCCGTCTGCGGCCCGCCAAAGTCGTAGCCGTCGACATTTCCTCCGGCATGTCGAGCGATTCGGGCGAATCCGCGGGCAAGGTCGCGCGCGCCGATTACACCGTCACCTTCGTCGCGCCCAAGCTCGGCCAGGTGCTGCCGCCGAACTGCGACTCCACCGGCGAATTGATCGTGCGGCCCATCGGCACGCCCTGGGAACTATACAGGGATGTGAAGACTGAGCTTGTCGAACCGTCGATGTTCAGCCGTGTGATGGTTCCCCGCCCGCCGGGCGGACATAAAGGCACGTTCGGCCATGCGCTGGTGGTGGCCGGCTCGCGCGGCAAAACCGGCGCCGCCGCATTGTGCGGGCTCGGCGCGTTGCGCGCTGGAGCGGGACTGGTAACCGTGGCTTCCGCCGAATCGGCCATCCCGCTGATCGCCGCGCACGCTCCGGAGCTGATGACCGAACCGCTGGCGGAAACGCCGCACGGCTCGATCGGGCTCAACGCCGCGCTGGCCGACGCCGCCGAAGGCAAGACTGTCATCGCGATGGGTCCCGGCCTGGGCCGTCAACCGGAAATCTCGATCCTGGTGACGAGCTTAATGGAAAGCCTTAATCAGCCGCTCGTGCTCGATGCCGACTCGCTGGTGGATATCGGCAAGGTCCCGCTCACGCCGCGCGTTCGCGTTCTCACGCCGCATCCGGGCGAGATGGCGCGCCTCACCGGCAAGACCGTTGCCGAGGTGCAGGCCGATCGAATCGGCATCGCGCGCGCATTCGCCGAAGCGCATTGGCTCACGCTGGTGCTCAAGGGCCAGCGCACCATCATCGCGTTCCCCGATGGGCGCGTTTGGATCAACCCAACCGGCACTCCGGCCATGGGCACCGGCGGCACCGGCGATGTGCTCACGGGCATGATTGCCGGTTTGCTGGCCCAATTCCCGCAGCACCCGGACGAAGCGGTCGCCGCCGCGGTTTATCTGCATGGCCTGGCCGGCCAGATCGGCGCGCGCGCGCTTGGCGAGCGAAGTCTGATCGCTTCCGACCTGCTTCAGTATTTGCCTGCCGCCATGGAGGAGTGTGCCCCTCTTCCGCACCACCAGTGAAGCCGAGACCATCGCGCTCGGGGCACGCCTCGCCGCCGAATTGCCGCGCGGGGTGGTGCTGTTGATCGGCAACCTCGGGGCCGGGAAGACCACCCTCGCCAAAGGCATCGCTTATGGACTCGGCGCCGCGTTGCCGGACGATGTTTCCAGTCCCACCTTCACCCTCATCCGCGAGTACGGCCACGGCCTCGTGTATCACGTCGATCTTTACCGCCTTGAGGAAGCCCGCGAGGTCGAAGGCCTAGGGCTCGATGACATCATCGATAGCGGCGCTCTGGTCCTGATCGAATGGGGCGAGCGCTTCCCCCAGTTGTTTCCTCCGCCGCGCACCGAAATCCACCTCCGCATTCTGCCCGGCGACACGCGAGAAATCGAACTGCGGCTGCCAGCTTGAGGGAAGTGGCGCGGACGCCCACGTCCGCGCCACGCTACTCTACGGCTTTGGCTTCTCCGGTGATGCGCACGCTGCCGGTGACGACTTCAGTGGTCGACAGCACTCCCAGCGAGGCGGGGGAAACGGGCTGCGCACCGCCCATCGAGACCACCAACGTTCCCGGCTCGGCGAGGCGATGGCCATCGGCTTGGACAGTGGAGAGTTGGCGTGGCTCCAGCGTGAATTTGACCACGCGCGTTTCGCCCGGCTGCAACGACACGCGCGTAAAGCCTTCGAGGGAAATCAGTGGAGCGGGCACGGCGGCGCCGATGTGCTTCACATAGAGCTCCACCACTTCGTCGCCGGCGGTCTGGCCGGTGTTCTGAACCTCCACCCCTACCGTGATCCGCTGGCCGGCCGGCGCTTCAGCGGGCAGCACGGGGTGACGATAGGTAAAGCGGGTGTAACTGAGGCCCCATCCGAACGGATAGAGCGGCTCGCCGGTAAAGTAACGATAGGTTCGGCCCGCCATGCGGTAATCGGTGAAGGCGGGCAGTTGATCGGCGGAGCGATAGAACGTCACCGGCAGGCGCCCGGCCGGATTGTAATCGCCGAACAGGACATCCGCGATGGCGTCGCCTCCGGCCTCGCCCGGGTACCAGGCTTCCACGATGGCCGGAACGTGGTCGCGCGCCCAATTGACGGCCAGGGCGCTGCCGTTCAGCAACACCAGCACCACCGGCTTGCCGAGGGCGGCGATTTCCTCCATGAGTTTCTGCTGCGCGGCCGGCAGGCCGATATCGATCGCGGTCGCCGCCGCTGAAGCCTTCCACGGGCACGCGCATCTCCTCGCCTTCCAGACGCGGCGACAACCCCAGCACCAGCACCACCGCGTCGGCCTGCCGCGCGGCCTGGAGCGCCACCTCCCGTTCGGCGGCGCCGCCAGGACGCGACCATATCAGGCGAATCCGGCGCATCGCCAATATATTTGTGATAGTCCAGGCGAATCGGGTAGAGCTTGCCCGCTTCGAGTTCGACGACTCCGTAGTTGTATGTGCCTTCATGGATGGAGTTCCGGCTGGCGATGAGCTTTCCATCCAGATAGACTTCAAAAGCGTTGGTGCCGAACGCGCCGAGCTGATAAGTACCCGAAGCGGGAGCGCGCAGGAAGCCGGTCCAGCGGACGCCGAAATCGTCATCCTTGAGGTCGGCGCGCGGCGCCTTCTCCCACCAGCGGAAATCGACTTCACGATCGGTGTGGGTGAACAGCCGGCAGCAGATTCTTCGGAACCGGGCCCGGCGTTTGCTCCTCAGCAGGCCATGTCTGCACGCGGGCGCGGTACTGTTTGCCATCGAAATTGCAGGACGCGTAATACTCGCCCTTGAGCCCATCGCCGACCGGGTGATACCCGGCCTTGGCCCCTTTGACGCTGCGGGCGCCGGCGGGAGTGGACAGCAGCGCCGAGGCAGGGATGGTCTCGAAGGCCGGCAGGTTGTCGGCCAGGTCGCTGCCGCGCGCGTAGAGCACTCTGGCGGTGGCGCCGATTTTGCGGCGGATGCCCGCCAGCGGCGTGACGGGGGCCGAAGGCGTGCCGTTGTAATTGCCCAGCAGCACGTCCTCGTCATCGGCGTTAGGGCCGATCACGGCGATGGTCTTCAGCGATTTGGCGAGCGGCAGCGCGTGGCTTTCGTTCTTCAAAAGCACGATCGACTTGCGCGCGGTTTCGAGCGCCAGTTGGCGATGCGCGGGGCTGTCGTTCACGCTGTAGGGGATCTGCGCGTATTTCACCATCGCCGGCGGATCGAACATGCCGAGCCGGAAACGGATGGTCAGCAGGCGGCGCATGCTCCGGTCGATTTCGGATTCCGTCACCAAACCGGCGCGGACGGCGGGCAGCAGGTTCCTGTACTCGGTGCCGCAATCGAGATCGGTGCCGGCCTTGAGCGCGCGAGCCACACCTTCCGGCGCCGAGTCCGCGAACTTGTGCGACTGGTAGATGTCGCCAATGGCGCCGCAATCGGAAACCACATACCCCTGGAAGCCCCATTGTTTGCGCAGAACGTCGGTAAGCAGACGCGGGTTGGCGCACGCGGGCTGGCCATCCACGCTGTTGTAGGCGCACATTACCGAAAGCGCGCCGCCTTCCTTGACGGCGGATTCGAAGTGGGGCAGGTAGCTGTCGAACAACTCGCGGTCGTCGATGACGGCATCGAAGGTGTGGCGCTGGGATTCGGGCCCGCTGTGGACGGCGTAGTGCTTGGGCGTCGCCACGGTCTTCAAGTACTTGGGATCGTTGCCCTGAAGCCCGCGAACGAACTGGACCGCCATGCGGCCGGTGAGGTAGGGGTCCTCGCCGTAGGTTTCCATGCCGCGGCCCCAGCGCGGGTCGCGAAAGAGATTGATGTTGGGGGTCCAGAAGGTGAGGCCCTGGTAGATATTGTGCTGGCCGCGGCGGACGAACTCGTGATGCTTGGCGCGCGCCTCATCGGAGATGGCGGTGGAAACGCGAAAGAGCAGGTCGGTATCCCAGGTGGCCGCCAGGCCGATGGTCTCCGGGAACACGGTGGCGCGGCCGGCGCGCGCCACGCCATGCAGGCATTCGCTCCACCAGTTGTACTGCGGAATGCCCAAGCGACCGATGGCCGCGGAATCGTTCATGAGCTGCGAAACCTTCTCCTCGAGTGTGAGCCGCCCGAGCAGGTCGTCGACGCGCTTTTCGAGCGGAACGGCGGGGTCCTGGTAAGCCGGCTGCTGCGCGAATAGGGGCGCGAGCCAGACGGCCGCGGCAAAGCATTTCACAAAGCGGGATATGGGCACGATAGCAACCTCAAGGACGCTAGGAAGCTATTAACGTATAACATTTCTTGGTTCGCGAGTGGGCGTGCGGCCGTGCGGGTTAACAGGACGAAAGCGCCCACCTTGCTGTCGAGGAATTTGCGGGCGCGTCGGTCAGCCGCTAACCCGGCTACTCGATCGACAACTGGTCGCCGGTCTGGGTTCCCGTCTCTGCCACGCTGCCGGCCGGCAGTTCCAGCACGGAGTGGGCCCAGAAGCATCCGCTCACGCGCCACGGCGGGACGGCGTGCCGCACTTTTCGCACCCGCCGCCGCTTGTCCAGATACACCAGGTCAATCGCGAACTTCATGAAGAAGGTATGAACCGATTGGCAGGGGACGATCCAGAGGCCTTCACCGGCGTTCAGGCCAGTGTGTTTGAGCAATCCCACGTTGCGTGTGGCGCTGGTGTCCGCCACCGTTACGGCGTCTCCCAACACGGCTCCGCGGTTGTCATTGCGCACTCGGACGATCAATGGTCACGACTATAACACGATAGCTGTCAAGCTTCGCGCCGACGCCACCGCGTTTACGGCACCCGCACGACGGAGTAGTGTTGCAGAGCAATCACGTCGGCGCCAGCGGCCACCGAACCGAGGAAGGTCAACGTCAGCCCGCCGCTGTATGAATCCGGTGCGCTCAAGACGCTGGTGGCCAAGCTGGTGGTGGCGCCCCAGGATTGGGAACTGACCTGTGCGCCGGCGACTAGAATCGATGCGTCCAGCCGCCCGGTGAGCATGGTCTCGATGGCAGCCGCACTGACATTGAGGGCCGTCGTGCCGCCCCACTGGATCGAAATGGCGGCTGCGCCTGCGTTGCCCACGTGGGCGTAATCGACGTGAATTTCGATGCGGTCGCCGGGAGCCAGCAGGCCGCCCGGAATGCTACACGCCGCCAGCGCCGTCAAGTTAGGCAGCGAGGCGGCGGCGCCTGCGCCGCTGCACAGTACCTGCGGCGCCGGCCAGGAGGTGGAACTGCTGGCCGTCGTCCGGTAGCTGGCCAATAACACATCGGTCGGCTGCGGCGTGGAGGCGCCGGCGAACTGGATGGCGCCGCTACCGGAAAGCGTGTAGTCGAAACCGGCTTTCTGCAAAACGCCGTTGCGATAGAGGGCGATGCTGGACATGGGGTTGGGAACCCCATTCAGCGTGAACACCGTGTTGGAGCCATCCACCACCCCGACCGGCGAGTCTCCGTCGACAAAGTTATACGCGGAGCCGGAGCCGCCGCTGCCGCACGGGCCGGACGAGCCATCCACGTGTACGCAATCGGCGGGGTTGCCCAGTACCGAGTCCACCTGACCGCTCGAATTGATCGTGGCGGCGTGGCCAGCCGCAAACCCAGGAGCCACCAGCGGCCGGGCCCCCAGGTCGGCCACCAGCCCCACCACACTCGACTCCGGAATTGGAGTCGTGCCCGTGTCCGTCGTATCCGAACCGCCCGCGGACGCCGGCGCCGTGCGCACCTCGCGTACGTGTAACGGCACCAGGCTGGACGGCACGCTCCAGGATTCCTGAAACTGGGCGAAACCATCGCTGTTGTAAGTCACCGTGTACATGGTCGCCGGTGTGCTCGTCGTATTGGGAACCAGTTCGACGCGCAGATTGCCGTTGAGCACTTTGACAGTCGTGCTCTCGGTAACGACCGAAGTGTTGTCGACCGCTTGGAAACTGGTCCAACTGATGGTCAGGGTGCCGTTAAAGCGCGTGCCATCGGCTTTATACAGCACGTCCTGAATGGTGGTTAACGGCGGAACGGCCAGTGCCGGGCAAATTGACAACGCGGCGGCGACGAACAGACGGCGAATCATGATACCTCCGGAATGAAGAAAAGCGGCCTCGCGTCTAAGGACGCCGAGTGGAAGCGGAACCCTCCTGCCGATTTCAGTCTAGCCACGCGGTCTCGCCTCGACTCCGGCATTGCACCCGCATTCCTGCCGCTAACCAATGGCAAACTCGGGATTTCCACGCCTGCCGGATTTTCGCGACCGCTGGTGACCGATAATCCTCAGGGCCGCAGCGAAGCTGAAGCATGCGCCACCGGATGCTATCCTGAAGCCAGTATCCCCGTTTCGGACACACTCGCTTGAAAATCGGTTTTATCAGTCTGGGCTGTCCCAAGAATCTCGTCGATAGCGAAGTCATGATGGGCGCTCTGGTGGCCCGTGGCCACGAGTTGACGCCCCATCCCGGCGACGCCGATGTGCTGGTGGTGAACACCTGCAGCTTCATCGATCCCGCTAAGAAAGAATCCGTCGACACGATTCTGGAAATGGCCGAGTACAAGAAGACCGGACGTGCGCGGAAACTGATTGTCGCCGGCTGCCTGGTGGAGCGCTACCGCGGACAGATCCGCAAGGAAATGCCGGAAGTGGATGCGCTGGTAGGCACCAACGAGCTCGAGCGCATCGTGGCTTTGTGCGAAGACGCCGCGTTGTGCGAGGGCGTGGAAGACGGCGCCGGCGCGGCGCCCGCGGTCCCCTATCTCTACCACGACCTTACGCCGCGCGTGCTTTCCACGCCGCGCCACTTCGCCTACATCAAGATCGCCGAGGGCTGCGACCACCCGTGCAGCTTCTGCGTGATCCCGCAATATCGAGGCGCGTTCCGCAGCCGGCGCTTCGAATCCGTGATCGCCGAAGCCACGCGCCTGTTTCAGCACGGCGTGCGCGAAATCAACCTGATTGGCCAGGACACCACTTGCTACGGCGAGGATTTGGGACTGCGCGACGGCCTGGCCACTCTGCTGGAACGGCTGGCGCAAATCGACGCCGGGCACGAAGCCTGGGTCCGCTTCCTTTACGCCTATCCGAACAAAGTAACCCAGCGCCTGTTAGACGCGATTGCCGGGAACCAGCGGCTGGTGAAGTATATCGACATGCCGCTGCAACACGCGAGCGCGCGCGTGCTGCAGCGGATGAAGCGCGGTGGCTCGGGCGATATTTTCCTGCGGCTGATCGAGCGCATCCGCCGCACCATTCCCGGCGTGGCCATCCGCACCAGCTTCATCGTCGGCTTTCCCGGCGAAACGGCGGCGGATTTCGAGGAGCTCTGCCAGTTCGTGCAGGCCGCGCGGTTCGACAATATGGGCGTATTCCTTTACTCGGACGAAGATTCGAGCCGCAGTTACGCGCTGGATGGCAAAGTGGATGCGCACACAAAACGCAGCCGCCAGCGGCGCCTGATGGCATTGCAGCGCAAGATCGCCCGCGCACGCGGCCGCGCACTGGTGGGTGCGGAAGTTCCGGTGCTGGTGGAAGGCCTTTCGGCGGAAACCGATCTGCTGTGGGAAGCGCGCTTGTCTACGCAGGCGCCCGAAATCGACGGCGTCGCGCTGATCAACGACGTGGAGGGCGCCGCGCCGCGGCCCGGCGAAATACGCCGCCTGCGCATCACCGGATCGCACGATTACGACGTGGTGGGCACGCTGCTCCCGCCCACCGAAGCCGCACCCGTGCTGCCGCCGCCGGGCCTGGTCCACATCGAGCCACTGGCCGTCCGCTTATGAAGTGCCCGGTGTGCAAGAAAAATGAGGTCGCGCTGGGGGACGCCGAATTCCCGTTTTGCAGCGAGCGCTGCCGCACCATCGACCTGGGCAATTGGGCGTCGGGGAAATACGTGATCTCGACCCCGCTCCCGCCGGGCGGCTTCGACCCGGACGCCGCGACCGAAACGGACGAGGATGACTAGGGGCACGCGCACCAGACTCGCTTTCGCCATCGCCACCTGGTTCGGCTGCGGCCGCTCGCGGTGGGCGCCGGGGACAGCGGGTTCGGCCGCGGCTGTCGCCATCGCCGTCGCGCTCCATCGTTACGCCGGATTCGCGCCGTGGCACTTTCTGTTGCTCGCCGCCGCGCTGGCCGGTCCCGCAGTGTGGGCCGCTGGCGCGGTGGAAAAAGTCTCCGGTTTGAAAGATCCCGGTTTCGTGGTGGTGGATGAGGTGCTGGGCCAGTGGATCGCGCTGGCCGCGGCGAACCCCTGGAATTGGAAAAGCTGTCTGGCCGCCTTCGCTCTCTTCCGCCTGTTCGATATCTGGAAGCCGCCGCCGGTGCGGCAATTGGAATCGCTGCCGGGCGGGTTCGGCATCAACGCCGATGATGCCATGGCCGGTGGCTATGCCGCACTTGTGCTATTGCTGGCGGGATGCTTCAATCTATATTAAACATGTCCCTCCGGAAATCACCCGCTACCCGGCCGCAGATTGCGCAGGTCTCTCCGCACGCCGCCATCGCCGGCGGCGAGTTCCAGATCCGCGGTAAGGGATTTGCGAAGTCGGACCGGCCGCGCGTGATGATCGGCGACGTGGGGGCGCCCCTGATCATCGGCTCGGATTCCTTCGTCATCGCGCGCGTGCCGGAAGGCGCCACGGCCGGCGAACTGGTGATCGAAAGCGGCAAGCAGTCGAGCGAAGCCTGGGCCTGCGATATCGGCGTGCCCATCGCCGACAACCTGCACCCGGTGGGCAATCCAGCCATCGACGCCTTGGGCAACATTTACACCACCTTCAGCGGTTCGCGCGGGCAGAAGGTGCCGGTAGCGGTGTTCAAGATCGATCTCAACTTCAACATGAAGCCGTTCCTCAACGACCTCATGAACGCCACCGGTCTGGCCCTGGATGCGGAAGGACTGCTCTACATTTCCAGCCGCTACGACGGCTTCATCTACCAGGCCGCGCCCAGCGGCAATATGACGGTCTACGTGGAAGGCATGGGCGTCGCCACCGGCATCGCCTTCGACCGCCAGCGCAACCTCTACGTCGGCGACCGCAGCGGCACTATTTTCAAGATCAACCCCGAGCGGCAGGTCTTCGTCTTCGCCACCATCGAGCCTTCCATCGCCGCTTACCATCTGGCATTCGGGCCGGATAGCTATCTTTACGTCACCGGTCCCACCACCTCCAGCTTCGATTGCGTCTACCGCGTTTCCGATCACGGCGAAGTGGAAGTGTTTTATCGCGGCCTGGGCCGGCCCCAGGGGATGGCATTCGATGAAAGCGGCAACCTGTATGTGGCGGCTTCCATCGGCGGGCGCAAGGGCGTGGTGCGCGTGACGCCGGAACGCCAGGCCGAGCTGTTCCTCTCCGGGCCGGGCATCGTGGGTCTGGCGTTCGCGCCATCGCGGGCGCTGGTGGTCGCGACCACGAACGGGCTCTACCGCGTGGACGTCGGCATCAAGGGCCTGCCTCTCTTCTGATGAACGCCGAAATCATCGCAGCCGGCTCCGAACTGCTCACCGCGGAGCGCGTCGATACCAATTCGCTCTACCTCACGGCGGAGCTCAACAACCTGGGAGTGGAGGTTATCGCCAAAGCCGTGATCGGCGACGACCGCGACCGCCTGGCGGAAGCCGTGCGCGCGGCGCTTTCGCGTTCGCCCATCGTGATACTCTCCGGCGGCCTGGGGCCGACCGAAGACGATGTCACGCGCGAAGCGGTAGCTCTGGCGCTTGATCGCAAACTGGTCTTCCGTCCCGAAATCGCCGAGCAGATCGAAGCGCGTTTCGCGCGTATGAAGCGGAAAATGGTGGAGGTGAACAAGCGGCAGGCGTTCGTCATCGAGGGCGCCCAAGTGCTTCCCAACGACCGCGGCACCGCGCCCGGCCAATGGGTTGAGGAATCGGGCGTGGTCATGCTGCTGCCTGGCCCGCCGCACGAGCTGAAGGCGATGTTCGAGCGCCAATGCCTGCCGCGCCTCCGCCGCCTGGTGCCGGACTTTTGCATCCGCACGCTGCTGCTGCGCGTGACCGGGATGCCGGAATCCGATCTCGATCAGCTCATCTCTCCGGTGTACAAGAAGTACCTCAACCCGGTCACCACCATTCTGGCCGGTAATGGCGATATTCAGGTGCACCTGCGCGCCCGTTGCGCCAGCGTGGGCGAGGCGGAAGCGCTGCTGGCCGAAGTGGGCGCGCCCATCGGAGCGCTGCTGGGCGACAAGATCTACTCGCGCAATGGCGATCCGCTGGAAGTGGTGGTCGGCGAGATGCTGCACAAGGCCCATGCCACCGTGGCTGTGGCGGAGAGCCTGACCGGCGGCATGCTCGGCGAGCGCTTCACCACCGTTCCCGGCAGCTCGCGCTACTTTCTGGGCGGCTTCATCGCTTATTCGAATGCGATGAAAGCGGAACTGCTCGGCGTGGACCCGCAACTTCTCGCGCATTTCGGCGCGGTGAGCCGCGAGACCGCCGAAGCCATGGCTGCCGGCGCTCGCCGCATCACGAAAGCCACCTACGCGCTGGCCGTCACCGGCTTGGCCGGCCCCGATCCCGGCGACGACGCCGTGCCGGCGGGAACGGTCTACGTGGCGCTGGCCGATCCCGAAAAGACCGTCGCCTTCCATCGTCAGTTCCTCGGCGACCGCACCAGAATCCGCATGTTCACCACGCAGGCGGCGCTCGATCTACTGCGCAAAAGGTTGATGGGACGCTGACGGGGCTGTCAGAAATAATCGCTCCAATCGCCAGCGACCGCTCCCTAACGGTCGCGGCTCCGAATGCGCATCGGAGCCGGGCCCAGAGGGCACCCCGTCAGGGAGCGGTTGTTCCACATTTTACCGAACGAGCTATTGAGGCAAATCGCGCAATCAGCCCGCCCTCTTCAAGCCCTTGCGGATGGCTTGCTTGAGCACGGTTTGGTAGCCAACGCCAGTCTTCTTGGCGATCTGCTGAGCCTGCTCGATGTCGGCAATTGGGACACGGATGGATATGGAGCGGGTTGCGTTTCGCTTGGCCTGTTCCATGAGGCGTTCCAGCACTTTCGGATCGGTTTTCCCTATCTTCGATCCGGTCGAGCGAATCAGCGTCCCGTCCTTGAGCGCGCGGGTAAATTCGCGCTGCGTTTGCCGGCGCCCCTGCGGAGTTGCGTACCAGCCGGCCTCCTCCGCCTCGGACTTGAACCTCGGAACGTCAGTCGATTTGCGGGGCATACTTCCTCCTCCCTACAAGGACTGCAAACGATCTTCAGCCAGCGGCTGGCGGCTTGTTACGCTCGTTTTCTTCCACCCGCCGTTTTCCCCACAATTCCAGCAGCTCGTCAGGGGTGTAAACCCCGTCGGCAAGCTCCTCCATCTCTTCTGGAGTCGCCAGCCCGTACGGGCCAAGCGAGACGGTTCTCTCGGTGCCCCAAAACCGAGGGACAATAATCCTGCGGAAGTCGATCTGAAACCAGTCCCTGCCCACGTGCCGGTAGGGGCCCACGTCGAGCCCCTTCTCACCCAGCATCTTTATTGCCGCCTCGATTTTCGCGTGGTCCATAGCTGATAACGATTGTACGCCCGATGTTTCGCAAGCGTGCCGTTGGTGGTAGCCTGACACTTCGGGGGAGCGGAGAGCAGTCCCGGGCTGATAATCGGCAGGCCGGGACGAGTGAGGAGTCTGCGTGAGCGAAAGGAGTAACGCGGTGTTCCAGGGCGGCTGTTTTGCCGTTCTGATAGTCGCCTGCCTGCTAGCCGGCCGGCTCTACGACTGGCTGGACGCGGAGGGAAACGTTCCCCATCAAGAAGAAAGTCTTATCACTGCGCAGGAAAACTGGTTCGTCGGTGAAAACAAGGATTGCTCGTCCGTTCCGCTCGGCGCTCCGTCGGAGGGCAGGAAGAATGGCTACGCCCTGTCGTACATCTATTGCGACGATGGCCCTGTGCATCAGGTCAAAATCCGCTTCTGGGGACGCGAGGAGCAGCCGGAATACGCCCTCGTGCACTGGAAATGCACACGCGAGGATAGCGGCTTCACATGCGCTGAGCTGGCGGGCACGCCTAGGTAATCTACCAGAATATTTTGCGTGCTATTTCGTCCACCAGGCGCCCGCATTCCGCTGCATTGTCGCGGCACTCCGAGCCTTTCTCCGCAGCGGACCTGCGCAGAATCTCAACATCTGTTTCCTTCATGGCCCACCGTCTATCGTGCTCGTCCAGCTTCGACACCAGTTCCGTCAGCTTGAATTCGTCCGGCTTCGGGCCTTGGCCAAGCTGCCACCTGAAGGCCGCGAGTTTGTCGGCTCGCTCTTTATACCAATCCGTTTGCTCTACGAGCACTTGCCGGTGTGCCTTCTTGGGCTCGATGTAGCGCCTTTGGTATAGCCTCCATAACCACGCGACGCCATCCCTGAAACAGATGGTTACGGCCACAACCTCAAGATCCCTGAAAGTAAAATCAGACACGGCGCGTGAGCCCCTCCACACGCGCCACTATCCCACCACAATCGGTCCCATGGCAAGCCCCTTTATCGACGGTCGGTCCGCTGGCCTGCGGGCAGCGGAATCTGAAGGCTGGACGACCCCGCGTCTCAGGCGGCTCTGCCAACGCTTGCTGCCCCATTGCGCGGGGATGTCGGCAAGAGTGCCGACGCGGCACGCACGAGTGCGTGCGCCACGGGGTTAGAACCCGTTGCTTCTGTGATTCACCAGCGCCAGGAATTCGTCGCGGGTTTTCTTGCGGGTGCGGAAGGCGCCTAGCATGGCGCTGGTCATGGCGCCGGAGTGCTGTTTCTCCACGCCGCGCATCATCATGCAGAAGTGGCGGGCTTCGCAAATCACGCCCACGCCGACGGGGTCGATCACTTCGTTAATCGTCTGCGCCACTTCCTGGGTGAGGCGCTCCTGAATTTGCAGGCGGCGCGCAAACACGTCGACGATGCGCGGAATTTTGCTCAACCCGATCACCCGGCTGCGCGGGATGTAGGCAACGTGAATCTTGCCGAAAAACGGCAGCAGATGATGCTCGCACATGCTGAAGAATTCGATGTCGCGCACCACCACCATCTCGTCGTATTTCACTTCGTACAGCGCGCCGTTGAGCACCTTCTGAACGTCGGTGCGGTAGCCGCTGGTGAGGAACTTGAGCGCCTGATCCACGCGCTCGGGCGTGCGGCGCAGGCCCTGGCGGCCGGGATCCTCGCCGAGCTTCTCCAGGATCTCGCGAATCTGCGGAGCGATATCGGACTCAGCGTTGGGCTGGGCGCTCAGTACTTCCCGTTTCGGCTGCATCACTTTGACCAGCGCTTTATTGGATTTCATGGGCATCCATTTCAAAGATGTTGCGTGCGGTCTCCGCGATGCGGACCTTTTCCAGCTTCGGCCATTCGCCGGGAAACGCCGTCGGCCAACCGCGTTTCAGGCGGCGGCAGATTTCCACCGCCAGGAGCTCCGACGTCGGCGTCAGATCGCGAAACGCCTCCACGTCGCAATTGAGATTTCGATGTTCGAACGGCTGTAAGACCTCGCGCGCCACCAGCTCATCCAGGCGGCGCGGATCCACCGCCGATCCGGTGCTCGCGTCCGCTGGGCCGCGCGCGCTCACTTCCAGCACGTAGTTGTGGCCGTGCCCGAAGGGGTTATTGCATTTGCCGTAGAGGCGCCGGTTCTCTTCGTCGCTCAGCCCGCGCGCGTGCAGGCGATGGGAGGCCGCGAACTGGTAGCGGCGGGTTACGCGGAACACGGCTGCTCTCCGAAATAGTCGACGTAGAGGTCCGGCGTTTCATACAGCCTCACCGAGTGCAGACGGCGGCCACGGCCGGCAAAATGCGGCTCGATGCGCCGCCAGATATCGCGCGCGATGTTTTCCGGGGTCGGAATCACGCGGTCGAACGGCGGCACTTCGTGGTTCAGAAAGCGGTGGTCGAACGGCTCGACTACCTCGCGATTCAACACGTCCTTCATCTCTTTCAGGTCGAATACCATGCCGGTGACGGGGTCGGGGTCGCCCTCCAGGCTGACCTCCAGCAGGTAGTTGTGCCCGTGGCCGTTAGGATTGGCGGCAAGGCCGAACACGCGCTGGTTCTCCTCGTCGGACAGCCGCGGATTGCGGCAGACGTGCGAAGCCGAGAATTCAACTTTCCGGGTAATCAGCATGGACAAGTATTCGACGTCCGAGCCGGCCTGGAGATACAATTAAATTATAGTTTCTCTCCATGCAGAGCGTCAAAACCGACCTTTTTCTGAAGATTGCCATCGCCGCCCTGCTGGCCGCGCTGGTCTTTGTCATCTATAAGGGCATTCACGAACCGCCGGTAGTCGTGGAGGGCGCCGACGCACCCGCTTTCACCGTGGTCGCCGATAACGGCGCCACCATCGGCGTCCCCAACTTCGGTGGCAAGGTGCTGGTGCTCAATTTCTGGGCCACCTGGTGTCCGCCGTGCGTGCAGGAAACGCCTTCGCTGAGCCAGTTCGCCGCGCAATTCAAGGATAAAGGCGTGGTGGTGCTGGCACTGAGCGTGGATCGCGACGAAAAGGTTTACCGCGCGTTCCTGAACAAATACAAGCCGGCCTTCCTCACCGCGCGCGATTTCACCGTCCACGCCGACTACGGCACTTTCATGTATCCGGAAACCTACATCATCGATGCGCGGGGTAAAGTGCAGATGAAGATTCCCGAGGGAGCCGACTGGAACGATCCTCGCCTCGCGCAGTTCGTCGGCTCGCTGCTGTGACCTTCGCGCCGCTGGCGATTGGCGCGCTTTTCGCGTACGCGTCCCTGGTGGATGACGTGCGAACGTCGGCCGCTCACCGGGATTTCGCCGCCGCCCAACGCGCCGTGCGCGAATACCAGGCGCAAAACGGCGCTACTGCGGAACTCGCTGCGGCGCTTTCCTGGTTGGCCCGCGGAGAGCTGGACGCCGGCCGGTACGACGAGGCGGATGCTTACGCCGGCGAGGCGCGCCGCGTCGCCGATAAGTTGCCGGGCGCCCACGAGCCGGATCGAGATCATTGGCTGGCGACTGCCCTCGGCGCCGCCATCGAGGTCCACGCGCAAGTGCTCGGCGCGCGCGGCGAGCGTACCCAGGCGGTGGCCTACCTGCGGGGCGAACTGACTGTTTTCGGCAAGACCGGGCTCACTGAGCGCATCCAGAAAAACATCAACCTGCTTGGCTTGATTGGCACGCCTGCGCCCCCGCTCGATGAGGCGAACTGGCTGGGCCCAAAACCAGCCAGTCTGTCCTCGCTGCGCGGCCACGCCGTGCTGCTCTTTTTATGGGCCCACTGGTGCCCCGACTGCAAAGCCGAAGCGCCGGTGCTTGCCGAAATCGCGCGCGTCTACGGCCCCAAAGGCCTGGTCCTGATCGGCCCCACCAAGCTCTACGGTTACGCCGCGCACGGCGACCCCGCCGCTCCCGCCGAGGAGACGCGATACATCGACGCGGTCCGCCGCCAGTTCTATTCCGGTCTGTCCGATATGGCCGTGCCGGTGAGCGCCGCCAATTTCCTTGCCTTTGGCGCCAGTACGACACCGACGCTGGTGCTGCTGGATAGCAACAGCATCGTCCGCTTCTATCATCCCGGTGCTGTCTCCGAGGCGGAACTTATTCGCAGGATTGAAGCTTTACCGAGACAGTAACCGCGATTTACGCGATTTTGAGGAGGCCCGCGGCCAGGCGTTTGGCGCGCATGCGCCGGTAGTCTTCCAGGTGGCGAATGGCCAGCGCCAGTGCCGCACGGCGGGCACAAAGATTTGTAAGCCGTCTTCGCTCGGCCTTGTAAAGGTAGACGCCAGCAGTAACTCTACGTCGCGGCATGTCACTATAGTCACGGGAGCGGACTAAATATCTCTGGAAATAACGTAGTGGTATCTCTGAAAAGAGAGGGGTTACATCTAACCGCAGATGTGGGGTGTCGCCGACCTATTCGCCAAGCAAGGCGGCGATCCGGTCCGCCTCTGCCGGCACAACCACTGGCGGGTTGGCGTAAGTGGAGCGTAGCAGTGTTCCGTCCGGCGCAGTGAGGGTTCCGGTGTGATAGCGGTGAATGTAATCCGGATCCTTGAGCAGGTTGCCGGTCAGCACCGCGACCACATCCGAACCGGCCGCCATGGTTCCTGCTGCGGTGAGCTTGCGAATGCCCGCCAAAGTGGCTGCGGAGGCAGGCTCGCAACCGACACCGCAGCGGCCAATCACGGCCTTAGCGTCGGCGATTTCCTGCTCGGTCACTTTTTCCACCACGCCGCCGGACGTGAGCACCTCATACAAGGCCTTCGGCCAGGAGATCGGGTCGCCGATCTTGATGGCGGTCGCCAGTGTTTCCGGGTGCGTCACGGCGTTGAGATGCGAGCGATCAGTGGCGCGATATAAGTCGAAAAACGGCGCGGCGCCGTCCGCCTGGATCACCGCCAGCCGAGGCAGGCGGCCGATCAGTCCGAGCGCCTTCATTTCCCGCAGAGCCTTGCCGAACGCGGATGTGTTGCCCAGATTGCCGCCCGGCAGCACCACCCAATCGGGCACGCGCCAGTCGCGCTGGTCCATCATCTCCACCATGATGGTTTTCTGTCCTTCGATGCGGAACGGATTGATCGAATTGAGCAGGTAGATGCCGAGGCGCTCGGCCAACTGCCGCACCAGCGCCAGGATCTGGTCGAAGTTCGCCTCCACCTGGAAGGTGCGCGCGCCGTATTCGAGCGCCTGCGCCAGTTTGCCGAACGAAATGTTGCCGTGCGGGATGAAGATAATCGGATCGAGGCCCGCGGCGCTGGCATAAGCGGCCATCGAGGCCGAGGTGTTGCCGGTGGAAACGCACGCCACGCGCCGCGCTCCCAGCCGTAGCGCCTGCGCCACGCCGCACGTCATGCCGTTGTCTTTGAAAGAACCGGTGGGGTTGAATCCCTGGTGCTTGAAGGTGATGCGGTCCAAGCCGCCATATTGGGCGGCGCGCGGCGCATCGAGCAGCGGCGTGTTGCCTTCGCGCAGCGTCACCACCTGCCGGTAATCGTCGAGGAATGCAATCAACTCGCGATAGCGCCAGACGCCGCTCTGATCGAGCGGCGCGTTCGAGGTGCGGCGGTCGCGCCACATCCGCTTCCAGTCCGCCGGATGGCCCTCGGGGGCAGGGTAGACGGCCTCCAGCAACCCGCCGCAACGCGGGCAGTTATAAATGATTTCGGTGATGGGAAAGCGCGCGCGGCAGCGCTCTTCGAAACAGGCAAGTTCCGCTGGCATGAAGCCTTATTATAAAGGAATGCTTCGCGTGCACCTGGAAAACGGAGTGGTCTCAGTTGCCGAGGCGCCGGCACCAGAGCGGCCCGCGGGCTACGCGCTGCTGCGCTTGCTGGTGGCCGGCATTTGCAATACCGATTTGGAATTGCAGCGCGGCTACTATGGCTTCGCCGGCACGCCCGGGCACGAATTTGTGGCCGAAGTGGCCGCAGCGGACGACCGCGCGCTGCTGGCCAAACGCGTGGTGGGCGAAATCAATCTCGCTTGCACGCACTGCGAGTGGTGCCGCAAGGGTCTGGGCCGCCACTGTCCCAACCGCACCGTGCTCGGCATCGTACGCCATCCCGGAGCGTTCGAGGAATTCTTCACGCTGCCCGAACGCAACCTGCATGTGCTGCCGGAGGGCATTCCGCTCGAACGCGCCGTCTTCACCGAGCCGCTGGCCGCGGCGTGTGAGATTCTCGACCAGGTGACCATCCCGGCGGGGAGCCCATTGCGGTGCTTGGCGACGGAAAGCTGGGTTTGCTGGTGGCGCAAGTGCTCGGCGCGCACGGTTACCCGGTGCGCCTCTTCGGTCACCACGAAGACAAGCTGCGGATCGCGGCCGATTCGGGCGTTGCCACGGAAATGGCGAACGGGAAACTGCCCGTCGCCGAATACGACTGGGTGGTGGACGCAACCGGCTCGCCCGAAGGCCTGCGCCAAGCGGTTGCCATGGCGCGCCCGCGCGGCACGGTGATTCTGAAATCCACCGTGCACGGCGCGGTCACGGTCGATACCGCGCCCATCATCGTCAATGAAGTGACGCTGGTGGGCTCGCGCTGCGGCCGCTTTGAAGCCGCCATCCCGCTGCTCGACCACGCGCTGATCCGGACGGATGATATGATCGCAGCCCGCTTCCCGCTGCGCGACGCCGCCGCAGCCTTCGAGCGTGCCGCGCAGCGTGGCGTGCTGAAGGTGCTGCTGGAGGGGTGAAAATGCGCCCGCAAGCGGGCGCTGGCAAGCTGAAGCATGCCCTACCAAGTTACCGATGTACCGTGGTACAATCGAGGCATGAAAGAAAAACAGCCTCAACTCAAAATCGAGCGCGTCCAGACGGGCGTGCGCATGGAAAAGCGGGTGCTCAAGGTGCTCAAGGCGCTGGCCGAGTATCACGACCTGACGCTGGGCGATCTCCTCGAAGGCATTGTCCTGCACGCTTTCGAAGGCAAGGCCCCGTTCAGCCGCGAGACTCTCAAGCTGGTGACGGAATTGAAGCGCATCTACAAGCTAGACCTGGATGCAACCGCCAGCCACCGCCTGGTGGAGGAGTGAAGCGCGGGCGTTGGCAAGCTAAAGCATGCTCCACCATGCTACTTCTTCAGGTTCAGCACTTCGTTGAGCGACCCCTGCCGGTAGCCTTCCAGGTCCAGGGTGACGTAGCGGAAACCCAGCGACTTGAAGATTTCGGTGAAGCGCGCGGCCATCTCCAGCGTCAACGCTTTCGCCATCTCCTCGCGCGCGATTTCGACGCGCACCACGTCGCCATGGAAGCGCACGCGAAACTGGCGGAAGCCGAGCGCCTTGATCTGCTCCTCGCCGGCCTCGACCATCTTGACAGTCTCCATCGTCACGGGCGTTCCGTAAGGGATGCGAGAGCTGAGGCACGCCGAGGCCGGCCGGTCCCACGTGGGCAGGCCGGCCACGCGCGAGAGTTCGCGGATGTCGGCCTTGGAAAGTCCCGCGTCGGCCAGCGGCGCTGACACGCGATGCTGAGTAGCGGCGGTTTGGCCCGGGCGGTAATCGCCCAGGTCGTCCACGTTCACGCCGTAAACGATGTGCTCGAAGCCGCGCTCGCGGCCCACCTGTTCGAGGCGCGTGAACAGCTCGTCCTTGCAGTGGAAGCAGCGGTCGGGATTGTTCTGCGTGTAGTCCGGGTTTTCGAATTCGCGGGTTTCGATATATTCGTGGGCGATGCCGAACTGCGCGACGAAGGCTTCTGCGTCGCGTTTATGCGATTCGGGAATGGAAGCGGAATCGGCAGTGACGGCGAGCACTCCGGCGCCCACCGCGCGGTGCGCCGCCCAGGCCAGATAGGCCGAATCCGTGCCACCGGAATAAGCCACCAGCATGCGACCCATGCCCCGCAGAATCTCGAAGAGCCGCTCTTCTTTCTCCCGCAGGCGCGCCGGACTGGTGAGTTCAACTAGAGCGGGCATACTGGTTCCAAGATTTGGCAGGTCGGGGACCTGCCCTTCAGACCGCTCCCTCTGGTCGCGGCTCTGATGCTTCCTAGTCTACTGGACCGGCAGCAACTCCTGCGTGCCGCCATTGCCGTTTTCCGTATCGGGGATCACACTCGCCGCGGCCACCTTGTCGCCTTCCTCCAGGCTCACCAGGCGCACGCCCTGCGTCGAGCGGCCCACCTGGCGGATTGTGGAAGATTCAATGCGAATGATTTTGCCGTTCTGGCTGACAATCATCAAATCGGAATCTTCGTTCACCGAAAGCACAGCGACCACTTTGCCCGTCTTGGTGGTGGTCTTCATGTTGATGACGCCCTTGCCGCCGCGCGCGGTCAGCCGGTAATCGCCGAGCTTAGTTCGCTTGCCGAAACCGTTCTCCGCAATCGAGAGAATCAAGCCGTCCTTTTCGACCACTTCCATGCCCACCAGGAAATCGCCATCCGCCAGGTCCATCGCGCGCACGCCGCGCGCCGTCCGGCCCATGGCGCGCACCTGGCTTTCGGCGAAGCGGATGGCCTGCCCCTGGTGCGAGCCGAGGAAAATGTAATTGCCGCCGTTGGTGATTTTGGCGCCGATCAGCTCGTCGCCTTCATCGAGCGACACCGCGATGATGCCGCGCGACATGGGGTTGTCGAATTCGGTCAGCTCGGATTTCTTGATCACGCCATGACGTGTCACCATCACGATGAACTGGTCGGGCACGAAGTCCGCCACCGCCAGAAACGCCTTCGGGGTCTCATCCGGCTGCAGGCTGATCAGGTTGGAAATGTGCTTGCCCTTGCCGGTAGTGGTGGCGTCGGGAATCTCGTAAGCCTTCAGCCAATACACACGCCCGCGCGTGGTGAAGATCAGCAGGTAGGCGTGCGTGGAGGCGATGATCAGGTGTTCGACGAAATCTTCCGTGCGCGTCCCCATCCCGATGCGCCCCTTGCCGCCGCGTGTCTGCCGCCGGTAGGTATCGACGGACGTGCGCTTCAGGTAACCGCCGCGCGTCACCGTCACCGCCGTGTCTTCCACGGCCACCAGGTCCTCCAGACGGATTTCGCCCGCATCGTCGATGATCTCGGTGCGGCGCTCGTCGCCGTACTCCTTTTGAACTTCCTTCAATTCCTTGACGATCAGATCGCGCAGCACTTTGTCGGAGCCCAGAATCTCGAGATACTCGGCGATGCGGCGCTGGATTTCGGCCAGTTCGTCGAGGATCTTCTGCCGCTCCATGCCGGTCAGGCGCTGGAGCTGCATCTCGATGATGGCCTGCGCCTGCCGCTCGCTGAAATCGAAACGCGCGATCAGCGAATCGCGCGCCTCGCGCGGCGCCCTGGAGGCGCGGATCAGCCGGATCACTTCATCCAGATTGTCCAGTGCCTTCTGGAAGCCCAGCAAAATGTGCTCGCGCTCGCGCGCCTTGCGCAGTTCGTACTCGGTGCGCCGCCGCACCACGTCCACCCGATGGTCGATGAAGCACTTGATGATCTCCAGCAGGCCAAGTTCGCGCGGCTGCCCGTTGACGATGGAGAGCATGATGATGCCGAAGCCGGTCTGCAGTTGGGTGTGCTTGTAGAGGTTGTTGAGCACCACCTCCGCCTGCTCGCCGCGCTTCAGCTCGATAGTGATGCGCATGCCGTCGCGGTCGCTATGGTCGAGCACGTCCGCCACGCCTTCGATGCGCTTCTCGTTCACCATCGCGGCGATCTGCTCGAGCAGCTTCGACTTGTTCACCTGGTAGGGAATCTCGGTGACCACGATCTGCTCTCGGTCCTTGCCGACCTTCTCGATCGCGGCCTTGGCGCGCAGCTTGAGCTGGCCGCGGCCCCTGGTGTAGGCGTCGATAATTCCCTGCCGGCCCAGGATGAATCCGCCGGTCGGGAAATCCGGGCCCGGCACCATTTCGAGGATCTTCGCAAGCGGCGTGCTCGGATGCTGCACCAACTGGATCGCCGCATTCACGATTTCGGTCAGGTTATGCGGCGGAACGTTGGTCGCCATGCCGACCGCGATGCCGGACGAACCGTTGACCAGCAGGTTCGGCACGCGCGCCGGCAACACTTCCGGCTCCTGCTCGCTGCCATCGTAGTTGGGTTTGAAATCGACCGTCTCCTTGTCGATATCTTCGAGCACCGCCGTGGCCACCCACGACAGGCGCGCCTCGGTGTATCGGGAGGCGGCCGGCGGGTCGCCATCCACCGAGCCGAAGTTGCCCTGCCCATTCACCAGCGGATAGCGCATCGAGAAATCCTGCGCCATGCGGACCAGGGCATCGTAGATCGCCATGTCGCCGTGCGGATGATACTTGCCCATGCAATCGCCGACAATGCGGGCGCACTTGCGCGTCGCCTTGTTGGGCGCCAGGCCCATCTGTTGCATGGTGTAAAGGATGCGCCGGTGCACCGGCTTCAGCCCGTCGCGAATGTCAGGCAGCGCGCGGCCGACGATCACGCTCATCGCGTAATCCAAATAACTGCGCCGCATCTCCTCTTCGATGTTGATCGGGACGAGGTTTTTGTTGCCGTCGCCGCCCGGCGTTCCGGGCAAAGGCAGCGTCCCGCCGGATGGTGGCGGAGGCGGCCCCTGAGGTGGTAGTTCCTGGTCTGGCAAGTTGGCTCCTGTTGCGGGGTAAGTCCTATTTTAGCAAATGCTTAGTTGGCTCGACAAACTTTCGTGATTTCGCCAGTTATTCGCCTCCAAGCCTGTCATCGGCGCGTCCATGTATGATGGGGATTCGTGACTCAACACCGGAGCCGGAAGCGCGCCCAGCCGGCGCCCGTTTTACCGGCGCGCGCCGTGTCTTCGCGCCGCCTCGTCCTGCTGCTAGCGGTGCTTGCCGGCGGGCTCTGCCTCGGCCTGCTATCGCCGGAGATTCGCGACTCCGATTTCTGGTGGCATTTGCGTACGGGCCAGTACATCCTGGAAACGCGCTCGCTGCCCGTCCCCGACCCGTTCGCCTTCACCACTGCCGCGGCTCCGCTGGCATACCGAGGCGAAGATGCGGTGCGGCAATTCAACCTGACTCACGAGTGGCTGGGACAGGTGTCGCTCTACGCCGCTTACCGCGCCGCCGGGTTTCCCGGTGTGGTGGTGTTGCGGGCGCTGCTGCTGGCGGCGTTCTGCTCACTCGCCGGCCTGGCGGCGTGGCGGCGTTCGGGCGTGGCGGACCACGCCTGGATGGCCGGTCTCATTGCAGCCGCTACAGCGGTGCCGTTCGCACTCGACCGGCCGCAGCTTTTCACCTATTTGTTCCTCGCGCTGGCGGTAGTGATTTTGGAATCCCGCCGGCGGGTGTGGCTGCTGCCGCCTTTGTTTCTGATTTGGGCCAATTGCCACGGCGGCTTCTTTCTGGGCTGGGTTGTGCTGGTGGCGTATTGCGCCGAGGCGCTGGTTGCCCGCCTGCGGCACAGCGTGCTAGCCGAAGAGCGCGCGCTGTGGCTATGGTCCGCCGCAGCGGTGCTGGCATCGGGAATCAACCCAAACGGCTTTCGCGCCCTACAGGTTCTGTTCCTCTATCGATCGAGCGCAATGCAATCGTCCCTTCTGGAGTGGGCTCGGCCGCCGCTGTGGCCGCCGCCTCTGTTCGCCCTGCTGCTGGCCGGCGCGGCGGGCGCGATGGCGTGGGCGCGCCGCACGGTTCGAATCAGCGATTGGCTGCTGCTGACCGCTTTCGCCGCAGCCGCGTTCACCGCCGAACGGAACACCATCTTTATCGGCTTTTTCGCGCCGGTATTTCTGGCCGCGTATTTGCCATGGAAACGCGCGCTGCCAGCCGTGGCCGGTTGGGTTGCGGCGGCAGCACTGGCCGCGGCCATCATCTGGGGAATGGCGGCGGGCGATTTCTTCGAACTGCGCGCCGCCGAGTGGCGTTACCCAACCGGGGCGGCCGGGTTTTTGGCTTCGCACCAGGTCACGGAACGCATGTTCAATACTTACGAGTACGGCGGCTACCTGATGTGGCGCCTGTGGCCGCTTGAGCGCGTCTTCATCGATGGCCGGGCGCTGAGCGACCGGGTGTTCGACGATTACGCCCGCATCCTCTACAATCACGACGATTCGGGCGGCAAGAGCGGGGCGCAATTGCTCGACCAGTACGGCGTCAACGTGATCGTCATGAACACGTTCGAGTATGCGACCGGTACCGTGTATCTGCTGGCTCCCGCGCTGGCCGATCCCGCGCAAACCGAGTGGAAGCTGGTCTACCGCGACGCACAGGCGCTGGTGTGGATGCGGCGCCCGCCCGCCGGCGTCGCGCCGCTCGATTCAATGGAAGTCTTCAGCCAGATGGAAGACGCCTGCGGCCTGCACCTCGACCGCGAGCCCGGCCGTCCCCGCTGCGCACGCAGCCTGGCGCAGACCTTCGCCAAGATCGGCGATTTCACGCGCGCCCGCCGCTGGCTGGGAATGTACCTCGACCACCCCCACGCTCCCGACCCCGAAGCCGAGCAAGCCTACCGGCAGTATGTCAGTGCGGGAAAATGACCGTCAAAGACAAACTGTCGGTGCGCAACGGAACTGACCGTGCGCGCCTGCCTTTGATATCCTGGATACCGCATGTCATGCAAAGTCACCGTATTCAGCAATGGCCCGATTCGCATTGAGGGCGAATTCGAGATCGTGGACCCCAACGGCAACGTCTTCGGGCTCGCCGGCCGCACGACCATCGGGTTGTGCCGCTGCGGCCATTCGGCCAACAAACCGTTTTGCGACGGCGCGCACAGAACCACGGGCTTCACCGACGCCGTGGTGGCGCGGGAATTGCCGCCGCCCAAGCCCAAGGTGTAACCGGCGCCCGTGCCCGAATCCTCGCTCGACGCCATCCCGAAGGTGCTCGAGTTCCTGCGGAAGAATCTGCCGCAACAGTGAGCGTGGCGCCGGCTCTTGGCCTGCAACCGTTTCAAGATTACGTCGACAATCTTTCAACGGCCGAGACGACGCGATACCATAAAATCGTCATGCTTATGCGCGCGCTGGCACGTTTCACCGGAATTCGAAGGCCGGGCTTCGGCCCGCGCCTGATTGCGGCCCTGCTGGGCCTCTTGTCGGTTGGCGTTCTGTTCTCGCAATCGGCCGCCGACCCCGCCGTGATTGCGCGAAAGGCGCTCGACCTTCTGCTGGCGCAGAATTATCCCGAGTTCTGCCGCGCTGGCCGCGCCCGCGCTCAAGACCAACATAATGAGCAGGCGTTCGGCAAGCTGGGCGCCCAGATCAAGGGATGGGGCGCGGTCGAGAAGATCGGCGATCCGGCGGTAGAGGAAATGGGCCCGACCAAAGTGGTCACCTTCCCGGTTTCCTTCGCCGACAAGAGCATCAAAGCGCGTTTCGCCGTCAACGCTTCCGGGCAAGTTTCGGTGATGTACCTGATGCCCGGCGAAACGGAGTGGACGCGCCCCGCTTACAGCAAGCCGGATTCGTTCGCGCGAGCGCCCCGTGACGTTCGGCGACGACGAATGGAAGCTGCCCGGCACGCTGGCCGTGCCCAAAGGCGCCGGTCCGTTTCCGGCCGTGCTGCTGGTGCAGGATTTCGGGCCGAAGGACCGCGACGATTCGCACGCCGTCGCACCAAACCGTTCCGCGATCTTTCCGACGGTCTGGCCTCGCGCGGCGTGGTCGTGCTGCGTTATGAAAAGCGCATCCGGCAATACGCCGAGCGCATGTCCGGCAAGCCGTACACGGCCGACGACGAAACCGTGGACGATGCCGTCGCCGCGCTGGCCTTCCTGCGCGCGCAATCCGCGGTCGATCCCAAGCAGGTCTACCTGGTGGGCCACGGTCTGGGCGGCTATCTGGCGCCGCGCATCGCCGCCGAGGACGGCAAACTGGCCGGCATGGTCGTGATGGCGGCCAATCAGCGGCCGCTCGAAGATTTGATGCTTGACGAGCTGCTGACGCTTGGCATCACGGGCAAAGACCTGGAGCAGGCCAAAGCGGCCGTGCAACGCATTAAGAGCCTGGAACAAAACGACGCCGATGCGCCGCCGATTTTCGGGTTGCCCGCCGCCTACTGGCTGGACCTCAAGGGCTACGACCCCGCGGCCGAAGCCAAGAAACTCTCCGTCCCCATTCTCATCCTATATGGCGAGCGCGATTTCCAGGTGCCAAAAGTCGATTTCGATCTGTGGAAGAGCGGGCTCGCCGGCCGCAAAGACGTCACCGCCCGCAGTTACCCGGCGCTGAATCACCCATTCGTCGCCGGCTCCGGCCCCAGCACCGAGAAAGAGTACGAAAAACCGGGCCACGTGGCCCCCGAAGTGGTCGACGATATCGCGAAGTTCATGGGCAAGTAGCCGGCCCGAGTCGTAGCGCAGGTTGTCGGGCCTGGAGAGCCGAGATTCATCTCGGCTTTTCTTTGCTCCCGCTTGGACCGCGCAAGGCTCCCCGGGATCTCAAGCCCGCAGCCGTTCGGCGGAGAGCAGCACCAGCGCGATCCATAGCAGATCGGCCAGCAGCAGGTGGACCAGTTGCATTCCCACCGGGGCGAGCAGCAGCAGGTTGATGGCGCCCGCCGGCGAGTTGGCCGCCCGTCAGCGCCAGCACGGCGTACGACAGGCGCCGTCCCAGTCTGCCGGATGAGATGGCCGATAACCGCATAATACAGCACCCAGGCGCCGGCGCCGGCGGCAATCAGCGGGTGCCACACGCGCAGGCGCACGAACAGATTCGCCGACGGGTCGAAATCGCGCGCGAATCCCGCGGCCAGCGACGTCACCGGGAAGAGCGTGTCGCCAAGCGCCGCAATCGCGCCGCTGACTCCCAGCACCGCAAACACCGCCAGCGTCGCTGCCGGCCATCCATGCCGGCGCGACCGCGCAAGCGGACAGCCGGGCGTCCGCTGCCCCACCAGGCGGTCAGCGCCAGGCAAGCCAGCAGCGTGAGCGTGTTGATGAGGTGCGCCGAGAGCGACCACGCGCGCGAGGACGAAGCATTGCGGGCGACGTGATTGAGCAGCACCAGTGCCGCGCCCAGCAGCGCTTCGGTCACCAGAAAAGTGGCCGACAGCGTCGCTCCCAGCCGCACCCGGTGCCGCTTCGGGTACTCACGAGAAGCCCACACCACCAGCGCCGCCACCAGCATCAGGTCGAGCCCGCTGGTCACTCTGTGGGTGAACTCGATGATGGTCGCGCCCGCCGGAGTCTGCGGCGTGACCGGGCCGTCGCACAGCGGCCAGTGATTGCCGCAACCCGCGCCGGAGCCGGTGGCGCGCACATAAGCGCCCCACAGAACCACCGCGAAGTTGTATGCCAGCACAGCCCACGCGAAGGTGGCGAAGCGCCGGCGCTCCCGCGGCGCGGAACCCAGCGGATTCGCCTCGGCAGCGGCATTCGCAACTTCAGGCATGGACGGAAAATCACATTATACGGAAAGGCCGCCCTTAAGCCCAATACCATCCATCCAGGTTCGTGGCGCCGGCTGTTGAGCCGGCTGAGCCGAGAGTCATCTCGGCTTTGCTTGCCGCGCTCGGGCGGGCTTTCTCGTTCGGGGGCGATCGGCTCCTGTCGATCCTCAACCGGCTTCTGGGCGGAGGCTACGTGGTTCATTGGTTGTAAATCTGCTGGATTTCAGACGCGGACAACGCGTGGTTGTACAGCCGCAGATCGTCCATCGAGCCGGCACTGAACTCCTGTGTTCCGCCACGGGAAAACAGGTAGATCGGGTTGGCGCCGAAGTCGTTGGTGTTGGTAGTTGTGTTCAGGTTTTGCGTGGCAGTCTGCAATACACCATCGATGTACACGGCTACCACATTGCCGCCCGACTGGCTCTTGTCATAGACCACCGCCAGATGATGCCACACCCCCGAGCTCGGCTGGCTGTAGCAGTTCACGCTGTAGCCCACATTGCCATGCACGCTCGCCTGGATCCCGTGACAGCTCGAATCGTCCGGAAACAGCCCGAACCCCGTGGTCGAGTTGTTATAGTTGCTGCTGGCCTCCAGCAACGTATGCCCTCCGCTGGTCGTGTAGGTCCGTTTCAGCCACATCGCCACCGTCACGGCATTGGTCCCACTCAGATTGATCGATGGCGTCATTCCGTACTGATTGGTTCCATTCGCCGTGATCGCATCTCCGATGTTTCCCGCCGTCCAGGTGATCCCGCTGAACAGCGTCGCCGTATAGTTGTTCCCAGAGGAATCCACCGCCGCCGTCCCTGAACCGTCATCGAACTTCCACCATCCCACCAGCCCAGGTATCGTTTGCCCTACCGTCAGTCCCGTCGACCCGCTCACCGAGCCTGACGTCGCCTGGATCGTCGTGGTCCCGCTCGCGACGCCCGTCGCCAGTCCCGCGCTATTGATGGTCGCCGTGGCCGCGCTGGTCGAACTCCATGTCGCCGTACCGGTGAGGTTCTGCGTGCTCGCATCGCTGTAGGTCCCCGTCGCCGTGTATTGCTGCGTCCCTCCCGCTGCAATCGCTGCATTTGCCGGTGTCACTACGACCGATACCAGCACTGGCAGCGTCACCGCCGTCACCGTCAGCACATCGGCGGGCGATGTCACACCGTTCAAGCCGGCCGTGATGTTGCTCGTGCCCGCCGCTACTCCCGTCGCCAACCCGGCCGCGCTGATGGTCGCCACGGCTGCGTTGGTCGAACTCCACGTCGCCGTACTGGTAAGGTTCTGCGTGCTGCTGTCGCTGTAGGTGGCTATTGCCGCGAACTGCTGTGTCAGTCCTTTGGCGATTGTCGGGCTCACCGGCGTCACCGCAATCGATTGCAGCGCCGCTGCCGTCACCGTCAGCACATCGGCGGGCGATGTCACACCGTTCAAGCCGGCCGTGATGTTGCTCGTGCCCGCCGCTACTCCCGTCGCCAACCCGGCCGCGCTGATGGTCGCCACGGCTGCGTTGGTCGAACTCCACGTCGCCGTACTGGTAAGGTTCTGCGTGCTGCTGTCGCTGTAGGTGGCTATTGCCGCGAACTGCTGTGTCAGTCCTTTGGCGATTGTCGGGCTCACCGGCGTCACCGCAATCGATTGCAGCGCCGCTGCCGTCACCGTCAGCACATCGGCGGGCGATGTCACACCGTTCAAGCCGGCCGTGATGTTGCTCGTGCCCGCCGCTACTCCCGTCGCCAACCCGGCCGCGCTGATGGTCGCCACGGCTGCGTTGGTCGAACTCCAAGTCGCCGTACTGGTAAGGTTCTGCGTGCTGCTGTCGCTATAGGTGCCGATTGCCGTGAACTGCTGCGTCAGTCCTTTGGCGATTGTCGGGTTCACCGGCGTCACCGCAATCGATTGCAGGGCAGCTGCCGTCACCGTCAGCACATCGGCGGGCGATGTCACACCGTTCAAGCCGGCCGTGATGTTGCTCGTGCCCGCCGCTACTCCCGTCGCCAACCCGGCCGCGCTGATGGTCGTCACGGCCGCGTTGGTCGAACTCCACGTCGCCGTACTGGTAAGGTTCTGCGTGCTGCTGTCGCTATAGGTGCCGATTGCCGTGAACTGCTGCGTCAGTCCTTTGGCGATTGTCGGGCTCGCCGGCGTCACCGCAATCGATACCAGCAGGGCAGCCGTCACGGTCAGAATGGTTGTGCCGCTGATCCCACCCGACGCCGCCTGGATGGTTGTGCTGCCCGTCCCTGCTCCCGTGGCCAGTCCGCCGCTCGTGATCGTCGCCACTGTCGAGTTCGCCGAGTTCCACGTCGCGGTGCTGGTCAGATTTTGTGTGGTTCCGTCACTGTAAGTCCCCGTCGCCGTATATTGCTGAGTTGTGCCCTTGGCGATCGAGCCGCCTGACGGGGTTACCGCGATTGATACCAGAACAGAAGAAGCGTTGTAAATCTGCTGGATTTCAGACGCGGACAACGCGTGGTTGTACAGCCGCAGATCGTCCATCGAGCCGGCACTGAACTCCTGTGTTCCGCCACGGGAAAACAGGTAGATCGGGTTGGCGCCGAAGTCGTTGGTGTTGGTAGTTGTGTTCAGGTTTTGCGTGGCAGTCTGCAGTACACCATCGATGTACACGGCTACCACATTGCCGCCCGACTGGCTCTTGTCATAGACCACCGCCAGATGATGCCACACCCCCGAGCTCGGCTGGCTGTAGCAGTTCACGCTGTAGCCCACATTGCCATGCACGCTCGCCTGGATCCCGTGACAGCTCGAATCGTCCGGAAACAGCCCGAACCCCGTGGTCGAGTTGTTATAGTTGCTGCTGGCCTCCAGCAACGTATGCCCTCCGCTGGTCGTGTAGGTCCGTTTCAGCCACATCGCCACCGTCACGGCATTGGTCCCACTCAGATTGATCGATGGCGTCATTCCGTACTGATTGGTTCCATTCGCCGTGATCGCATCTCCGATGTTTCCCGCCGTCCAGGTGATCCCGCTGAACAGCGTCGCCGTATAGTTGTTCCCAGAGGAATCCACCGCCGCCGTCCCTGAACCGTCATCGAACTTCCACCATCCCACCAGCCCAGGTATCGTTTGCCCTACCGTCAGTCCCGTCGACCCGCTCACCGAGCCTGACGTCGCCTGGATCGTCGTGGTCCCGCTCGCGACGCCCGTCGCCAGTCCCGCGCTATTGATGGTCGCCGTGGCCGCGCTGGTCGAACTCCATGTCGCCGTACCGGTGAGGTTCTGCGTGCTCGCATCGCTGTAGGTCCCCGTCGCCGTGTATTGCTGCGTCCCTCCCGCTGCAATCGCTGCATTTGCCGGTGTCACTACGACCGATACCAGCACTGGCAGCGTCACCGCCGTCACCGTCAGCACATCGGCGGGCGATGTCACACCGTTCAAGCCGGCCGTGATGTTGCTCGTGCCCGCCGCTACTCCCGTCGCCAACCCGGCCGCGCTGATGGTCGCCACGGCTGCGTTGGTCGAACTCCACGTCGCCGTACTGGTAAGGTTCTGCGTGCTGCTGTCGCTGTAGGTGGCTATTGCCGCGAACTGCTGTGTCAGTCCTTTGGCGATTGTCGGGCTCACCGGCGTCACCGCAATCGACACCAACGCGGGCGACGAGCCAGCGCCTGCTGTGAATGCCAGCGTCTGAATAACATAATCGTCACTAGTAGCGCCATCGTCCTGTTGAGCTGCATAAGAGCCGGCAGGGGCGCGAACGATCACCTGCGTCTGTGCCTCATTGGTACAATAACCATTGCCCAAACCGCAATACTGGTTGTTGACGTTCGCGCCCGCGGTCCCGATGATCAGGCCGTACCAACCGGACGGCTGATAGACCGGCCCGACTCCATAGCCAGCCTCTACGAAAATCAACTCGTTGGCACCTGACGGTGTGATTACCTGGGACGCGACGGATGGATTCGATCCAATGGTCGTCTGCAGGCCAGTTTCCCGCCCTCCGGCGACGGCGCAGCCAGCCCGCGCGCAGGCAGCAAAGTCTAGAGAGCCGACACCTTTCGCATTCGATATCTCGGTGATGTTAAGGATGAACACATATTGATCTGATCCTCCGCAGTGGTACCCGCCAGGCGAGCAGGTTCCAGTGATGGTATCCGAGCCCCCAGTTGAAACGTATGCCGCGCAGACGGCCTGGATCGAACTGGAGACATCTCCATCCGTGTCTGAACACCACCACCCCGGCCCGCTATACGCGACCGGAGTAGATTGAACTCCCGCAGAAGTGGTCAAAGTGATCGATGAGACGCTATTGACCGTTGAGATCGTGTAACTCGTGCCATTGATTACGATCTTTTTGCCGTTCCAATAACACCTGGTCCCGCTAATCGACGAGCACCCGCTCAATGAGAAAGGGAGGCCGCTCGAAAACGCCACCTCTGTTCCGTTGGTCGTAACCATTCCGGCTGCTACATTTCCGAGGCTGTCTGACGCATATAGATACTCGCCATAGCCCCCTGCCTCTTGAATGGCGGCGATAATCCAATGGCCGACCCCAACTGAGTTTGTGGTTGTCAGGCTGATGCTCGTCGGGTCCGTGGGTGGGGGATTGCTGGACGTGCCCTGACATTGGGCCATCGTCCAGCCGGAACCCATCGAGGTGTTCGCCGCCGTAGAGCAGTCATCAGCCCGATTCGGCGACGACGCGCTCAAAGCACTTTCCTCGGTCGTAGGGCCAATCGTAGCCCCTGTGGTTTTCTCGGCACCCGACACCGTAAGGGACTGTGGCGCGTTTGAGAAGCCAAGCGGAGGCAGCGAAACCCCTGCAGGCACTCCAGAGGTGAGCAGCCCAAATACTCCCACACAGGTGCCGCTCGCGACATAGACCTTCCCATTGGCAATCGTTGGCGCTGTTGATGTGTTACCTGAGCAAAAGGTGTCGCGATCAACGCTGGCCTGGCTTGAGTCGTAGAGTTCGTTCAAGTTATTAGAATCGTACGCATGCAAGACGGCGGGGTTCACATTGTCAGTTGCCCAGACGATCCCGTTGGTATTACTGCTGGCAGAGATACTGGGACTGGCACCCGGATAGGTGAAGCTGTTGCCTGTTTGCGCAACCGGTTCAGTGGAGAGTGTCGCATTGGCGAACTGAAACGCGGAGATCGGGGAGTCGGCGGACCCGAAGTAGAGTCTGTTATTAAAGTAGGCCGGCATTGACCAGAGCCCGCCCGGCAAAGCTCCCGTGAGGTGTTGATAGACAAGGTCGGAGTTGGAAGGGAGCTGATCCACGTAGTCGCGATTAATGATGTAAACGTCTGTGTCTTTGCCACCGCCGACAGCTAGGTGCTGGACTGTTCCAGAGCTGTCTCTCATGTCGGGGAGCAGTAAGGCCGCGCCAGGGCCAGGAGCCATGGCGCCACAAAGGCCGGAAAGCTGATTACAGGTTTCGATGTAGTCAGTTATTGGCAATCCAGACCGGGTGGCAAGTTGTGTGACTGGGTTGCCGAGGTCCCGACTTGTCGGAAGAGCATTCGAACCTAAGGTGGTACCAAGATCGCCCGCGCCGTCGAGGAAGTATATGTTACCTGAGCCATCGGCCGCCAGTCCGGCACCGGACGACGAGGTAGCTACACCACTGCCACCCGGGGTGACTTGAAGCACGCTGGTTTGCGCCAGGGTCCTGGCGTCATAGCCAATAATCCATCCCGCATATGGACGAATATCGCAATGAGGTTCCCACGCAGTGTATATGACTCCATTGAGAAGAAGGAGCCCGGCTCTCTCTGTGTACTGGGCTGGGTCAAAGACGATCGGCTCACCGGAGCTGGCATTTCCTGTTCCAGGTCGGGTCGCCTTGACTGTTGTAGGTCCGCCGAACAGCTCCCCACCTGTTGCCAGATCTAAAGCGTGCAATCGTTGAAAGTAATTGTCTGAGGTGTCCTTTGACAGCGCCACCACATAGATCACTCCATTGGGTGCCCCCGCACGATCGATGACTGGTGTGGAGGTGATCCCTAGTTCTGGCGCAACCTGACCACAGGAGCGAGCGTCAGACGTGGTCTCACCGGCTTTTAACACTGAGACATGCCAGATCACGGCGCCCGTATCGGCATCAAAGGCGTAGACACTGTCATGCTCGGTGACGACGATGAGGACGTTATGGGCGCCCTTGGAAGGTATGGATACACTGGACACGTAGAGCGGTTGGCCGTCAACCATGCCGTCCACTGAAAAAGTGACAAGCTTGCCGAAAGCAGCCGGGTTGACGCTGTTTGGAGTGAGAAGAGTTTCGTTCAGGTACTGGCCCGTGCGCGCATTGTCGTTGCGATAAGTCAGTACGTCCTGTGACGGTGCCAAAGCGGGAGCCAGTAGGAAGCAACATATAAGAAAGACTACTGTGCGGACTCTACGCAGACGCGAATGACGCAGGTTGGACTGCATTTAACCCCTCAATCGTTGTTTCCGGAAGTTTCGTCGTTCTTCTAAAGTACCGACGTTATCCCGCTATCGCCTGCCAGGTTTCTTTGGCGACTGAGATCTTCATGGCACGAGCCGTGCCAAACTGGACCGGATTAACGTGAGGGCAGATATCGCCAGTCGATGCCTTGTTCTAAGCAAGGCCGCGGAGTTTACCGCGCCCTGGAATTCGTGGCGCGGGGGTGCCGGGACCGTGAGAGCATGCAGAATATGTCGTCATGCGTGTAAGATCTGCAGGTCTGCGTCGCCGCCCACTCTCCCGATCCTCTTCGGCAGTACCAACCGCCGCCCCAGGTTTTCATTTGTAACGGCGTCGGCGCTTTCAAGACAAGCAGCGTGCGCCGTTTTTCGGGCAGCGAGACGAGAGCGCTTGATGTTCGCAGGCCGAGTCGCCCGTGTCACTCGCAATTTTGATGAGTTTGGTCAGCCCGGTATAAACGCGTGCGATTTAGCGCCGCGATCACATCGCGGACGCGGGCGCCACTACGTACACGTATTCGAGAACCCCGCCGCCGGTGTTGGTGACGTTGTGTCGGGTCGCGGGCGGAATATACAGCGATGCCGGCGCTACGAACTGTCGCTTGTCGAACCCATCGAAAAGCGCTTCTCCCTGGCCGTGGAGGATGACCAGCGATTCCTCATTGTTAGCGGTGGAGTGCCATCCAACCGATTCGCCGGGAGACAGGCGGACGAAGCCGCTGCGCATTCCCACGCTCTGCGGCGCGCCTCCGAGCATGGGGCAGTCGGCACCCGCGCACGAGAGCGCGAATGACAGCGGGCGGCGGTGTGGCAACTGGAATCCCCGGGCAGCGATGGCGGCAATCATAATGGCCAATGGCCGGATCCAGCGAGTTGGGCAACGCATTTCGACCTATTGTACTAACCGCGCGAGCAGCGCCAGCCCGCGGCAGAGCCTGCGGCGCGGTCTTCATCAGACCTCAGCCCGCCACCCGCTCGAGGCACTCGGCGCCGCAGATGGCTTCCAGGGCGGCGCGGAATTCTCTGTCCGGGCGCACCTTCGCCGGAACGTCGAGCAGGACCGAAAAATCGCGCGGCGCTTCCAGGCGCAGGCGCACCTGGGTTTCGCCCGGCTTGCGTTTGAAGAGCTCGTCGAGCGCGGCGGCTTTATCCGTCCCGCCGTTGCGGCCCAGCCAGACGCGAATGGAAATCACCGACGGCATGTCCACGCGCGCCACATCGAGCGGGATGATGTCCTGCACCGACACCTTGGGCGGCGCGTTTTCTTCCGGCAGGATCAAGCCGCGCACCAGTACGGCCTGATCCTCCACAACCTGCTGGGCCAGGCGTTCGTAGCTGGAGGCGAAGACCATGCCGTCCACCGACCCCTGCTGGTCCTCGATAGTCAGCGCCACCCACGGCTTGCCTTCCTTGTTGCGTTTGCGCGCGATGCCGCGCAGCACACCGCACAAGGCAACTTCCGCGTTCTTATTGAGGCCTTCGAGACTGCCTGTGTCATGGGTGGCCAGTTCGCCGATCTTGTCCCGATAGCGATCCAGCGGGTGGCCGGTCACCCAGAACCCCAGCAGCTCTTTTTCGCCGGCCAGTTTCTCTTTATCGGTCCAGTCGGGAACGTTGGCGAGCGGCGGGTCGTGCGGTTCCGCGCCGCCCATCAGTTCGCCGAACAGGCCCGTTTGCCCGCTTTCGCGGTCGCGGTGGGCGCGCTGGCCCGCTTCCATGGCGCCTTCCACCGCGGCGAACTTCTGCGCCCGCGTCCCCTCCAGCGAATCCATCGCGCCGGCGCGAATCAGGCTCTCGATCATGCGGCGGTTCACGGCTCCCAGGTCGACCGTTTCGGCGAACTGGTGGATAGTTCGGAAGTGGCCCAACGGCTCGCGCGCGCGGCCGATGGCCTCGACCGCGGATTGGCCCAGGTTCTTCACCGCGCCCAACCCGAAGCGGATGCCGATTCCACCGGGCGCCTGCGCGTCCGGCGTGAAACTCCACTCGGACTGATTCACGTCCGGCGGCAGGATGGTGATGCCCATGGCCCGGCATTCGTTGATGTACTTCACCACCTTGGCCGTGTTGCCGGTTTCCGAGGTGAGCAGCGCGGCCATGAAATCCACCGGGTAATGAGCTTTCAGGTACGCGGTCACGAACGCCAGGTAGGCGTACGCGGCGGAGTGCGACTTGTTGAATCCGTAGCCGGCGAACTGCTCCATCAGATCGAAAATCTTTTCGATCTTGCGCTGCGCGAAGCCGCGTGCCACCGCGCCCTGCACGAAGTGCTCGCGCTCCTGGGCCATTGCTTCGGCCTTCTTCTTGCCCATCGCGCGGCGCAGCAGATCGGCTTCGCCCAGCGAATAGCCAGCCAGGCGGTTGGAGATCTGCATCACCTGTTCCTGGTAGACGATCACGCCGTAGGTTTCTTCGAGCAGCTCTTTCAGCTCCGGCAGATCGTACTGCACCGCGCGGCGGCCCCACTTGCGCTCGATGAAATCGTCCACCATGCCGCCCTGAATCGGCCCCGGACGGTAGAGCGCGTTGAGCGCGGTCAAGTCCTCCAGCCGGCTCGGCTTGTAGCGGAGCAGAATGTCGCGCATCCCCTGCGATTCGAACTGGAACACGCCGCTGGTGAAGCCCTTGCAAAAGATTTCGTAGGTGGCCGCGTCGTCGAGCGGCAGATCTTCGGGAACCAGATCCACGCCGTGCCGCTTCTTGATCAGGCGCAGGGCGTCCTCGATCAGCGTCAGCGTGGTGAGCCCGAGGAAATCCATCTTGAGCAGCGACAGCTTCTCGAGGCCGTTCATATCGAACTGCGTGACGATTTCATCGCGGTTCGTCTTGTAGAGCGGCACCAGTTCCTTGAGCGGCTGCGGCGAAATCACCACGCCCGCCGCGTGCACCGAGCAGTTGCGCGAAAGGCCCTCCAGGCGCAGCGCGACCGTCAGAACTTCGTCGATGCGCGGATCTTTCCGCGCCTCGGCGAAACCCGGTTCCTGCTTTATGGCGTCTCCGAGCGAGATATTCAGCACGTTGGGGACGAGCTTGGTGAGCTTGTCCACGTCCGCGTAGGGGATTTCGAGCACGCGGCCCACATCCTTGATCGCCGCGCGCGCGCCCAGCGTATTGAAGGTGATGATTTGCGCCACCTGCTCGCGGCCGTATTTTTCGGTGACGTATTGGATCACTTCGCCGCGGCGGTTCATGCAGAAATCGACGTCGATATCGGGCAGGTTGACGCGCTCCGGGTTGAGGAAACGCTCGAACAGCAGTCCGTACTGGAGCGGATCGATATCGGTGATCGCCATCGCGTATCCCACCAGGCTGCCCGCCGCCGAACCGCGCCCCGGCCCCACCGGAATACCCTTCCAGCGGGCGTAGCGGATGAAATCCCAGACGATCAGAAAATAGCCGGAGAATTTCATCGTCTGAATCATGCGGATTTCACGGTCCAGGCGCTCGGCGTATTCCGCCAGATCGTGCTTGAGGATTCCCTTGGCGCGCATCGCCTCCAGGCGCGGCCGGCGCTTCTCAAACCCCTGGCGCGCCACATATTCGAAATAAGTGTCGGTGGTGTGCGTCTCGGGAACGTCGAACTTGGGAAACGGCTCCTTGACTTTGTTCGAGCGTCACGTTGCAGCGCTGCGCGATCTCCCAGGTGCGGTCCACCGCGTCTTCCAGCTCGCCGAACAGCTCCATCATTTCGTCGCGCGTTTTCAGATAGAAGTCCGGCGTGTTCCAGCGCATCCGGTTGGGGTCGTTCATCATCTTGCCGGTCTGGATGCACAGCAGGATCTCGTGCGCGCGCGCGTCTTCCCGGCGCAGGTAGTGCGAATCGTTGGTGACCACCAGCTTGAGACCGGTCTCCTGCGAAAGCCGGTTCACCTGCGGCGTGAGCCGCTTGTCCTGATCCAGGTGATGGTCCTGGACTTCGAGAAAATAATTGTCCTTGCCGAAGATATCCGCGTAGGTGAAGGCCAGCCGCTTGGCTTCGTCGTACTGGTCGGAAAGAATCGTCTCCGCGATGTGGCCCTTCAGGCAGGCCGAGAGCGCGATCAGCCCCTTGGAATGCTGCGCCAGCAGGTCCATATCGACGCGCGGCTTGTAGTAGAACCCGTCCAGGTACGCGGTCGAAACCAGCTTGATGAGATTGCGGTAGCCTTCCTGGTTTTCGCACAACAGCACCAGGTGGTTATAGCCGTCGTCGGAGCGCGACTTGTGACCCTGGCGCGCCACGTACATCTCGCAGCCGATCACGGGATGCACGCCCGCCTTCTTGGCGGCGTTATAGAATTTCACCGCGCCGAACAGGTTGCCGTGATCGGTCATTGCCACCGCCGGCATCTTCTGCTCGACGGCGAGCTGCATCAACTGGTCGATATCGCAGGCCCCATCCAGCAGCGAATAGTCGGTGTGGCAATGCAGGTGGACGAAGGGCATTCTTTCCTTTTCGGCTCCTCTAACCCAGGCACACGCCCGGCTCTCGGGGGAAGCAGGAATGCTTCTATTCTAGCGCCGGAGGAAATGCACGGCGCCGGTCAATTCACGCCCGACATCAGCCGCACCGTTGGGCGAATGAGAAGCACCAGCACCAGCGCGGCGACGATGGTGCAGCCGGCGATGATGCCGAACAGCGACGGCAGCGGAATCGAGCTATACAGCGATGCGCCTTTGCCCGCCAGCCAGTTGCCGATGCTGATCGAGAGGAACCAGATTCCCATCATGAAGCCGGCCGCGCGCGCGGGCGCCAGCTTGGTCATCGCGCTCAACCCCACCGGGCTGAGGCACAGCTCGCCGATGGTCTGCATGAAGTAGGTGCCGGTGAGCCACCATGACGATACCAGCGCGCCATGCGAGGACATGATGGCCGCCGGCACCAGGATGGCGATCGCCAGGCCGCCCCAGAGCAGCCCCATCGAAAACTTGGCCGGGCTGGAGGGCTCGGCGCCGCGGCGGCCCATCGCCATCCAGAGCCAAGCGAACACCGGCGCCAGCGCGATCACGAAAACCGGCTGCACGAACTGAAACCAGCTCGCCGGGAATTCGAACCCGAAAACGTGGCGATCCGTGCTGCGCTCGGCAAACAGGCTGAGCGACGAGCCGGCCTGCTCATAGGAGGCCCAGAACACCGCCGATGCCACGAACAGCACCAGGATGGCCGCCGACCGCTTGCGTTCCTCCGCCGTCCAGGTGTGCGAGAAAATCAGCCAGGCGAATACCACCACCGAGATGCCCAGCAAAGCCCAGCCCAGCGAATCGGAGATCAGCGAGGCGGTAAAGGCGATGACGCCCGTGGCGCCCAGCAGGCCGAGCACGGCAAACACCGCCAGGCCTCCGCCCACGGCCAATATGGCGTTGCGTCGCTGCCGGGCGTCCCCCGCGGCATTGCCGGTCGATGCGGGACGCAGGCCCGCATCGCCCAGGTACTTGCCGCCGAGCACATATTGAATCACACCGGCCAGCATTCCCAGGCCGGCCAGTCCGAAGCCCAGCCGCCAACTGATCCGCTCACCCACCCAACCGCAGAAGATCGGGGAAATCGTAGCGCCGATATTGATTCCCATGTAGAAAATGGAGAAACCGGAATCGCGCCGCGGATCGCCCTGCCGGTAGAGCTGGCCGACGATGGTGCTCACGTTGCCCTTCAGCAGGCCCGTGCCCACCATCAACAGCACCAGCCCCAGATAGAACGGTGCCTGGCTGGGCGCCATCAGGCTGAATTCGCCCCCTGCGATGAACAGGCCACCCAGGAGCACGGCACGCTGTTGCCCGACAATGCGGTCCGCCACCCATCCGCCGCCCAGACAAAGCAGGTAGACCATGGCGGTATAGAGACCATAGACCGCGCCGGCTTTATCGTCGTTGAAGCCCAGCCCACCCTTGACGATTTTGTCGGTCATGTAATAGATGAGGATGGCACGCATGCCATAGTAGCTGAAGCGTTCCCACATCTCGGTGAAGAACAAAGTGGCCAGGCCGCGCGGGTGGCCGAAAAACCGTGTGTCGTACTGGGCGTGGGAAGGTTGCGCGTCGGGCGAGCTCATGGAAAGGTCTTAGCGGTCAGTGTACCGTGGTTTGACCGAAAATCGCATCCACGCTTTGGCCTCGCCGGCAGTTTATCTATTAGAGGATGAAAAGTCTGGCACTCGCGGCGGTGGAAGCGGGCGACTCGCCGGAAGGCCGGGATGTCACGCTCGAAGCGGCACGCGCCGGCGACCGGGTGGCGTTCGATCTGCTAATGCGCCGGCATGAACGTTTGGTGCTGGCGACGGCCTACCGCCTGGCGGGCAATCTCGAGGACGCGCAGGACGCTTCGCAGGAGGTGTTCCTGCGGCTCTACCGCAACCTCGAAAAGCTCGATACCGGCAACTTGGCGGCCTGGCTCTACCGGGTGACGGTGAATGTGTGCCACGACGCGCGGCGGCGCCGGCCGAGCACGGTTCCGGTGGAGGATGCGCCGGAGCTGGCTGCCGCCGGCGATCCGCAGCAGAGCGCGGGTGAGGCCGAGCGCAAGGCGCTACTGCTGCGCAGCCTGCGCATGCTCTCCGAAAAGGAACGCGCGGCGCTGGTGCTGCGCGACCTGGAAGGCCTTTCCACCGCCGAGGTGGCGGGCGTGCTGGGATCGAGCGTCGGCACCGTGCGCTCGCAGATCTCCAAGGCCAGGCTGAAGATGCGGGATTTTGTGGAGCGCTATTCACGGAGACGCTTATGAGTTGTGCGGTTTGGGAAGAGCGCGTCGCGCTGTTTGCCGGTGGCGACCTGGAAACGGCCGAGGCGGCCGGCGTGGAGCGGCACTTGACCGGGTGCGCGGCGTGCAGCGCGCTGGCGCAGGAACTGCGCTTGGAACTGGATGGGCTGCGCCAGGTTCATGCAGAACCATTGGCGACTGAGCACTATGCGGCCGTGCGCGGGCGGGTGCTGGCTGAATTGGCGAAATCGCCGCGCCGTGGTTTGGTGTGGCCGTGGGCTTGGGCCGCTGCGCTGGCGGTCGCAGCAGCCGCTGTGCTGATGGTGGTGATGATGAAGCCGGCTGCGGTGCCGGCGACGGTACTGCCTCGGGTGGTGGCCGTCGCGCCTCCGGCGCACACGCGTGGAAACGACCGCTCCCTGACGGTCGCGGCTCCGAAGCGCATCGGAGTCGGGCGGGCCGGGACCCCGGCGCACGTGGAACGAGCTGCTCTGCCTGCCATCGAGGAGCAGAAGCCGATCATGGCCGATGCCGCGACGCCAACACCGCCGGCCGCCGCCGAGGATTCCCCGGTGCGCATGGTGCAACTGGCGACCGACGATCCGAACGTGGTCATCTACTGGTTATTCGAAGAAAAGGGAGAAGAACGATGAAACGAATCGCTGTTTTACTGATGCTGGCCGCTCTATCTTTGGCGGCGCAGGACAACAAGAACACTCAAACGAAGCCGCCCGCCGTCACTGTGGAGAAACTCTTCGTTCTGAAATACGCGGATCCGGGGCAAGTGATGAATTTGGTGCGCGCGCTGGGGGGCTCGGCAGACCAGAATACCCAGATGCGCGCCATCGCCGTAACGGCGGATAAAACCGCGATGGCGGTGATTGAGGATGCCGTCAAGCAGTTGGACACGCCGGCCGCGGCGCCCAAGAACATCGAGCTGACGGTCTACCTGATCTTGGGCACCGACGCCGAAAACAGTACGGGCAACCCCGTTCCCAAGGAACTGGAGAGCGTGGTAACGCAGCTCAAGGGTGTGTTTCCATTCAAGAATTACCGGCAAGTGGATCTGATCGAAATGCGGACCCGCACCGGGGAACGGGCGTATACCAGGAGCGAGGGCGCGGTGGTTTCGAAGGATCCGCAGCCCGTGGCGCCCTCGACCGACTTTAGGATCCGTGCAGCCGCATTGGCGCCGGATGGATCGACGGTACGGCTGGACGACATGGAGGCGTCCATCTTTTGGCCTGGCGCCAAAAACCCCTTGAACCTCAACGCGAGCGTGGACGTGAAAGAAGGTCAGAAAGTGGTGGTCGGGCGCATTGGCGTGTCGCACGATCAGGCCCTCTTCGTGGTGCTGACGGCCCATGTGGTCCAGTAGCTCTGCTGTCGCGCCGGTAGCGCCGGCGGTCTTGCCGCCGGCCCCGGCCAGAGTAATCGCCGCCGCAACGCCGGTGTTCGGCCGCCGGTTGTGATACAGTTCAGGATAAGATGGCATCTCGAAGCGTCAACAAAGTCATATTGCTCGGAAATCTCGGCAAGGACGCCGAGACCAAGTTCACGCAAAGCGGAATCTCCGTGTCCAAGTTCTCGCTCGCCACAGGCCGGCGCCAGAAAGACGCGCAGACCGGCGAGTGGAAGGACATCACCGATTGGCACAACGTCGTCATGTGGAAGACGGAGAACGTTGCCAACTTCCTGCTCAAGGGCAAGCAGATCTATCTGGAAGGCCGGATCGAAACCCGCAGTTATGAGGACAAGGAAGGCCAGAAGAAGTACATCACCGAAGTGATCTGCGACGCCAACAGCCTGGTGCTTCTCGGTGGAGGCGCCCGTGAAGGCGGCGATTCGGACCGCGTCGTCTCGATGCCTCGCGCCGCCGGCCGCCCGCAGGCCGCCGCGCCCGCCCCGCCCGACGACATGAACCAGGGCATCACCGACGACGACGTGCCGTTCTAGGTCCAGCCGGTGCGCACGGTGTCGGGCGTGAGCGCTGGATGTGTCAATCGGCACTTTGCGCTGCTCACTGCATCACCCACAGCATGACGAGGAAGAACAGCACCATCAGCACCCCGATGGCGAGCCACACAAACACGTAGAAGCGCTCTTGTTCGGGAGGCGGTGTGCTGATGCCGATGGTGCCATGCAGCCCGCGCATCAGGCCCACCAGAAAACGCATCAACAATTCGCGGCTCCTTCGTTTTGGCCACCTGCCCGGTGACCGATCGACTGGCAGAAGAACGTCGAGACGACTCTCGACGCTGCGCGCATAACTGCGCGCGCCACGGTGCTGCGCGCCACCGTTACGGTTTCTTGAACAGCTTGTCGAAGGCGCTGCGCGCGTCTTCCGGGTTGCGCGGCGCGGGTGGTCCGGCCGGTCCCGAGGCCTGCGCGCCCGAGCCGTTCGAGGTTCCTTCGCGCGCCACCGTCACGCGCGGGTTGAACAGGCTGCACTCGTTGGCCCCGTCCTTGACCGGAATGCGCACCGGGATCGGCTTCAAACATTGAAAGCGCGTGGAAGGCTCGAAGTGCGAGCACTGCTTGCAACAGTGCAGCGCGGCGTTGCATTTCGGGCACGCGCCGTTGAAGTCGGTGCCCTCCGGCAGAGCCGTCGAGCAGTTATAGCAGCGGGAGGCCGCCACGTGTTGCACCAGACGCGGCAAGCGGGGGCCGGTCACGTCGATGGGCGGACGCGGACCTTGCGGCTTGGGACTACCGTCCCGGGGACCCCTGCCGTCGCGGTCCGAGTCCATGTACCCGTGTTGTCTGTATTTGCGGTCGCTGTCCATGGAGGTTTACTCCGTATCTGCGGGAGAAGAGAGCCTTCGATTGTCGAATCAGCTTTTCCGGGCGTTGATGAATTCCAACACAAACCACGCCCGCCGCAGGCCGGTCCATGGGCCAGGTGGGCGACGTGGGATAACTAGAGGGGCTGGGGCGGTGTATCCAATTGCGTGCCGAACAGGCTCGGCATCCCGCCAGTGCCTAAACTCATACATACCACGGAACGGGGTGCAATTGCATCCCCCTTCGAAACAAAAATAACGGTATTGTTACCGCTGCTTCCACTTACTTTCGATCGCTAACCGCCTGAACTCCACTTCAACAGGTTCGTACACGGCCGGGTCAGCGGGTCGTCGAAATGGTTCGGGCTGACCCGGAGGGCGTAGCCAAGCCGGCCGGTGCGATCGGGCAGGATGTCCTTCCCGAACACGGTCGCGGCGCCCTGCTGGTCGAACACCGGCAGCACCATCACCTCGGTTTCTTCCAGATGTCCATTGCTGCTCACCCGGCCCATCACCAGTTCCACTCTGACGTCCTCCGGCTGCAACCCGGCCAGGTCGATGGTGGCGCGGACCGGTATGGGCTTGCCGCTGATCCAGGAGCCGGTCGGACCGTCGCCCGAATCCACGAACCGCACGTGGTCCCAGACCTCCCGCACGCGCGCGTTCCACCGCGCCCTTTCGTGCGTCAGGCTGAATTGCCCGGCCACCGCGCGAAGATGTTGCTCATGAGCCGGCTGGTATAACTGATCCATGTATTCTCTCACCATGCGCCGGCAATCGAACTGCGGGGTAATGTACATCAGCGATTGTTTCATGCGCCGCACCCACTCGCGCCCCGCCTGCTCGCGCCGCTCGAAGAACATGGGCACAATTTCGTTCTCCAGCAGGTAGTAAATGGCGCTGGCGTGCAGCACGTCCTGGTCTTCGGAGTACGGTTCGCGCTCGCCGATCGCCCAGCCGCCCGAGCGTTCGTAGGCTTCGTCGAACCAGCCGTCCAGAATGCTGAGGTTGAGCACGCCATTGATGGCGGCTTTCATGCCGCTGGTGCCGCACGCTTCTTCGCCACGCCGCGGGTTGTTCACCCACAAGTCCACGCCCTGCACCAGCTCGCGCGCCACCTTCATGTCATAGTCTTCGACGAAGACCAGGTGCTTCCACAGCTCCGGATCGCGCGAAAGCTGGACAATCTCGCGAATGAAGCTCTTGCCGGGCTGGTCTTTCGGATGCGCCTTGCCGGCGATGACGATCTGTACCGGCATCTCTTTGTGGAGGAGGATGCGCTTCAGCCGCTCGACATCGCGGAACAACAGTGTGGCCCGCTTGTAGGTGGCGAAGCGGCGTGCAAAACCGATGGTGAAGGCGTTGGGATCCAGCACTTCGCTCGAATGCCGCACTTCCGCCACGGCCGCCTGGCGCCGCACCGCCGAAGAGCTCTGCCGCTCCCGCACGAAGGCCACCAGACGCCGCTTCCGCCGCCGGTGCGCTTCCAGCAGTTCTTCGTCCGGGATCTCTTTCACCTGCTCCCAGATCGAGACATCGTTGAACCGCTCGCGCCAGTCCGGCTCCAGGTACTGGTCGTACAGCCCCGCCAGGTCGCCATTCAGCCAACTCGGCGCGTGAACGCCGTTGGTGATCGAGGTGATCGGGACTTCCCAAACCGGCAATTGCGGCCACAGATCGTGGAACATTTCCTGCGAGATGTGCCGGTGCAGCCGGCTCACCGCGTTGCGGTAGGCCGACGCCTTCAGCGCCAGCACGGCCATCGAAAAGCGTTCGTCGCGATCGAGCGGGTTGCGCCTTCCCAGCCCCATCAACTGGTTGAAGTCGATGCCGATTTCGCCGCAGTACGCGGAAAAATAGTGGTACATCATGCCGGGATCGAACAGGTCGATACCGGCCGGCACCGGCGTGTGGGTAGTGAACACGTTGCTGGTTCGGGCCGCCTCCAGCGCCTCCTCGAAGCTCAGCTTGTCCTCGCCCATGTAATGCCGCACCTGCTCCAGCACCAGGAATGCCGAATGCCCTTCGTTCATGTGGAACACGGTGGGCTTCAGACCCACCGCCTCGAGCGCCCGCATGCCGCCGATGCCCAGCACGATCTCCTGGCGGATCCGCGTATCGATGTCGCCGCCGTAGAGTGAATCGGTGATATCGCGATCCTGCGGCAACACGTTTTCCTGAATGTTGGTGTCCAGCAGGTAGAGGGCGATGCGTCCCACATCCAGTCTCCACACCTGGATGTACACGTCGCCGGTGGGCAGCTGCACGGTGACCTTCAGGTCGTGGCCGTCCGCGTTCTTGACCGGAACCAGGGGCAGCGTATAGAAATCGTTGGTCGGATAGCGCTCCTGCTGCCAGCCGTCCGGATTCAGCATCTGGCGGAAATAGCCCTGCTGGTATAGCAGCCCGATTCCCACCAGCGGGTAATCCTGGTCGCTCGAAGACTTCAGATGATCGCCGGACAGGATGCCCAGACCGCCCGAATACACCGGAAGGCACTCGGTGAGGCCATACTCGGCGGAAAAGTAGGCGATCAACTTGCCATCGGCCGCCGGCTGGCTCTTTTTGATCCGAGCGTCGAAAGTCTCGCAAGCCAGCTTGTACAGCGCCAGGTAGCGGGCATCGGCAGCCGCCTTATCTAGCGTGGTTTGCGAAACCCGGCCCAGCATCAGCACCGGGTTGTATCCGCATTCCCGCCACAACGCCGGGTCAAGGCGCCGGAAGATGGCGCGCTCCAGCGGCTCCCAGCTCCATAAAATGTTGTAGGCCAGCTCCGTCATCCGTGAGAGGGAAGGCGGCAAGGCGGGGCGGACCAGAAACTCCCGAGTCGGTTGGATGTGAAACGGCATAACGCCAGGGGGCTCCCTCTACGATAACAAATTGTAAGAAATCTCACGAAACTGCACGGCGGCGGCCTCGTTTGCGTCAATATATAAGAAGGTCATGCGTTTTGCGCCGATTATCTGGATGATTGCTGCCACGACCGGGTGGGCGGGAGAATTCGCCGTCTTCGCCAGCGGATCGCGCTTGCACGTGGACGGCCACGAACTTGCGGGTTCTCAAGTACGGCTGTATTCGGGCGCCGGATACACGGAACTCGCCGCCTCCGCCATCGTCGGCTTCGAACCCGACGGCTTGGCCGCGCCGGAACCCGCACTCCAGGGCGCACCGCAAAAGCCGGAATCCATCGCTCCAATCGCCCCGCAGCAACTGGCCGATGACGCCGCCGACAAGTACGGGTTGCCGCGCCAACTGGTCCGCAGCGTCATGGCTGCCGAATCCGGGTTCGACCTGCGGGCATTATCTCCCAAAGGCGCCGTTGGCTTGATGCAACTCATGCCGGTTACGGCCCGAAATCTGGGAGTCGATCCCAGAGATCCTGCCCAAAACGTCGACGCAGGGGCCCGCTACCTGCGCGACCTTCTGCTCAAATACGATGGACAACTCTGGCACGCGCTGGCGGCATACAACGCCGGCCCGGAGGCCCTGGAGAAATATCATAACCAAATTCCGCCCTACCGCGAAACTATCCTTTACATCGAGAGAATCGATCGGGACCTGAAGCGGGCCACCGGCGCCTCCCAATAGGCGAGTGAGAAGCCCCAAGACAATGTGGGCCACGGATGAACACAGATAAACACTGATACGTTGTGGGCTGTCTTATCCGTGTTCATCCGTGGCCTGGAACGTCGTCCTCAGGCTGTCGCGCCAGCCGCTTCGTCCGCGCCCACCACTGCCGCTAGCGCGTGGATCGTCGCCGCGATGCGGATGGCGGCCAGCACCGTTTCCTCGCTGAGCCCTTTTTCCCGCACCGCTTGTTCGTGCGAAGACACACACACCTGGCAGCCGTTGACGGCGGACACGGCCAGGCACCACAACTCGAAATCCGCCGGGTCTGCGCCGTGGGCGCGGATGCTTTGCATGCGCAGCCGCGCCGGGATGGTGCCGTATTTTAGGTTGCTCGCGAAGTGGCGAAAGCGGTAAAAGATGTTGTTCATCCCCATCACCGCCGCCGCCGCCCTGGCCCCGAACAACGCCTGCGGGCTCAACCTGGCGCCGGCCTCGGCGACGATCGCGCCATACAATTCCCTGTTGCGCGCCGCCAGCGAGCAGGCCACCGCCGTCCCCCAAGCCTGCTGCGCGGTCAACTCGCTCTGCTCCATTACGTTGCCCAGGTTCAGCTTTAAATCCTTGGCATACTCTGGAATGGAGTTCACCATTTCGCTATAGGTCATCGCCGCTCCCCGCGCCGCTATACGCTCACCTTCAGCACCTGTTCACCCTTCTGCCAGTTGCACGGGCAAAGCTCATCGGTTTGCAGGGCGTCCAGCACGCGCAGCACCTCTTGCGGATTGCGGCCCACCGAAAGGTCGTTGACCGAAACGAAGCGGATCACGTTGTGCGGATCCACCACGAACGTCGCCCGCTGCGCCACTCCCTCCTGCGGGTCCAGAATTCCCAGCGCCGCGCAAAGCTCGCGCTTGATGTCGGCCAGCATGGGAAACGGTAGCGCTTTCAGGTCCGGATGGCTCTGCCGCCAGGCCAGGTGGACGAATTCGGAATCCGTGCTGCCGCCCAGCACCTGCGCGTCGCGGTCGCTGAAGTCCTTGTTCAGCTTGCCGAACGCCGCGATCTCGGTCGGGCAGACGAAGGTAAAGTCCTTCGGCCAGAAGAAGTACACCTTCCACTTGTCGGGATAATCCTCGTCGGTAATGGTGCGAAACGTTTTGCCTTGCTCCAGGCTGACCGTCGCCTGCAAAGAAAAAGAAGGAAACTTCTGTCCAACTCCTAACATGTCTGTGGTTTCTCCTCGTGTTTCTCAAATCTCGAGTACGGTGTCGATCTTGGCCGCCAGAATAAAATCGCTCTCGGTCAGGCCGTCAATTTTGTGGGTCCAGATTTTGGCTTCCACGCGTCCCCACGCCAGGTACAGGTCCGGATGATGGCCCTGCCGCTCGGCCAGTTCCCCGACGCGGTTGACGAAGGCCAGCGCCGCATGGAAGTCCGGGAACGCGAACATCTTCTGCAAATGATGTTCGCCTACCACTTTCCAGCCCTGCAACTGCGCTTGTAACCCCGCCAACTCTTCGCCCTTTAGCGCCGGCACTCCACCCGTGCACGGCTTGCACTGCTTTCCCGCCAGACTCATATCACCTCTCCTGTCAGTGGTTGCGAACCACCGCATTTCTCACAAACGCCTCGGAACACCACCTCGAAACGCCGCACCTGGCGCGCTCCCAGCGCCTGTTTTCCCGCCGCCGGAAGTTCGAACCAGGGCGTGTCTTCCACTGCCCCGCAGCGATCGCACACAAAATGATGGTGCGGATGCAGGCTGGCGTCGAACCGGGCGGCTTTGCCCTCCGAAATCACTTCCCGCACGAGCCCCGCGCGGGTCAGCGATTTCAGGCTGTTGTAAACCGTGGCCCGCGACGCCCGCGGATCCTGCCGGTTCACCGCCCGAAAGATCTCCTCGGCCGTCGCGTGGACGCCATGCCGGGCCAGGTGGTGGAGCACCGCGAAGCGCTGCACGGTGGGCCGCACATCCGCCGCGAGAAAGGCCTTCCGCAACTCGAGGCTTATATTAGACACAATTTAAATTTAGATTAAATCTAAGTCAGTGACTTGTCAAGCCGGGCTCGACCCCTGCACCGGTTCGCTCCACTGGTAAGATGTTTAAGAGTGGATTCCGAGACTACTCCCGACGCTCCGCCGCCTGAACTGCATCCCGCGTGGAAGCGCGTGCAACTGGCCCGCCATCCCAAGCGGCCGCATTCGCTCGACTACATCGACCGCCTGTTCACCGATTTCCAGGAACTGCATGGTGACCGCTCGTTTGCCGACGACCCCGCCATCATCGCCGGCCTGGCCCGTTTCGAGGGCCGGCCCATCGTCATCGTGGCGGAAGAGAAAGGCCGCAACACCAAGGAGCGGCTACAGCGCAACTTCGGCATGCCCAAGCCGGAGGGCTACCGCAAAGCCCTGCGGATCATGCAACTGGCCGCCAAGTTCGGCCGCCCGGTGATTACGTTTCTGGATACCACCGGAGCCTACCCCGGGATCGATGCCGAGGAACGCGGCCAGGCGGAAGCCATCGCCCGCAACCTACGCGAGATGGCGCGGTTGGCCATCCCGGTTATCGTGGTCGTCATTGGCGAGGGCGGCAGCGGAGGTGCGCTCGCGCTTGGCGTTGGCAACACCGTACTGATGTTCGAAAATGCTGTTTACAGCGTGATTTCCCCGGAGAGTTGCGCGTCCATCATCTATCGCGACTCTGGCAAGGCCGAGCGTGCCGCCGCCGCGCTGCGCCTCACCGCGGAGGATCTGGATCGACTCGGTCTTATCGACACCATCATTCCCGAACCAGAGGGCGGCGCGCAGGAGGACCCGGAAGCCGCCGCCGAAAGCCTGCGCCAGGCACTCCACCACAGCCTGCTCGACTTGGCCGGGCTTAGCGGGGAACAATTGGTCGAGCACCGCTACGCCAAGTTCCGCAAAATGGGCAACTTCTTCGCCTAACCCGCGCGTGGCTTGGGCAGTCGCGCCTGCCGTGTCGAGAGTCATCTCGATATTTCTTCGCCGGCGCGCGGCGAAGCCAGCCCTATTTCGCTAATCTTTCCCCCTTTCCGGCGTCTTCTGGGAGGCTCCTCACGCTTCCGCCGTAGGACCTGCGGGCCAACGTTGTAAAATAAAGGGTGAACTCCCACCTGCAATTTTGCGTCTAAAGCGGTGATAGGACATCGTCGTGAAAACTAAGTGGAAAGTAATCATCACATTGGCGGCCCTGCTCGTAGCCGCTATCGGAGTGTACGCGAGCACGGTCTATAGCAAGCGCGGCGTGGTGACGGTGCAGACCGGACAGGTGACGCGCGGCGACCTGGCTGCGATCGTCACTTCCTCGGGCGAAATCAAGCCGAAGAACTACATTAATATCGGCGCCAACGCGTTTGGCAACATCACGCAAATCCTGGTCAAGGAAGGCGATCACGTCCGCAAGGGCCAACTGCTGGCGCGCGTGGAGAATACCCAACCCGCGGCCGACGTGGCGGCGCAGGAGGCTTCGGTCAACTCCGCGGAGGCCGACACGACGGCTTCGGAAGCCGGACTCAAAGCTGCCGACGAAAACATCCACACCATGGAGGCTGGTCTCGAGCACGATAAAGCCGACCTGGAGCGCATGAAGGCCGATTTTGATCGCGCCCAGGACCTGTTCAACGAAAAACTGCTCGCCCGCCAGGATTTCGAGCTGAAGAAATTCACTTACGAAGCGCAGAAAGCGCAGATCACACAATCCGCGGCCCGGATCGTGCAATCCAGAGCGCAGCGCGAGCAGCAGGCGGCCCAACTTGCTTCCACCCAGCGGCATATCGCGCAGGCGCGCGCCGGACTAGCCCGCGCCGCGGACGTTCTGCGCAAGTTCGACACCTTTGCGCCGCTGGATGGCATGGTCACCAACCTGCCCATGCGCGTCGGCGAATCCGTCGTGACAGGTATCCAGAATTCCGAGGGCAGCACCATCATGACCATCGCCGACATGTCCATCATTACGGCCGAGGTTAAGGTGGATGAGACCGATATCGTGAGCGTGCACTTGGGTCAACTGGCCGACATCACCATCGACGCCATTCCCAATAAAACCTTCAAAGGGCACGTGAGCGAGATCGGCGACACCGCCATTCTGCGTTCCACCGGTCTGGCCGCTTCGCAAAGCGCGATCTCCAGCCAGGAGGCCAAGGATTTCAAGGTGGTCATCGCGATGGATAATCCGCCGGAAGAGGTTCGGCCCGGCCTTTCCTGCACCGCCAAGATCACCACCGCCACGCGCACCAACGCGGTGACGATTCCCATTCAGGCGCTGACCATCCGCCAGCGCGGCGATCTGGAGCAGCCCAAGCCCGGCTCCACTTCCACCGCGCAAGCCGCCACCAAGCCGGACCCAGCCGCCGAAAAAGCGCGCAAAGAAGAAATTCAGGGCGTCTTTGTGGTGAACGCCGGCAAAGCCGAGTTCCGCAAAGTCGAAACCGGCATCACCGGCGCCACCGACATTGAAGTCCTCAGCGGGTTGAAGCCGGGCGACCAGATCGTCACTGGCTCCTACCAGGTGATCCGGACCATCAAGAACGGGGCCATGGTTAAGGTCGATAACAAGGCGCCGGTAGTTGCGACGACCAGTTAGGATTCGAGATCCCTCATGTCAGCCGTCGTCGACAACTCATTGCTGGAGCGCGCCGAGCAACTCAAGCGGGATGGCGTGGTCATCCGCACCTACGATCTCTGGAAGACGTACACGATGGGCGACCAGACCATCCATGCGGTTTCGGGCGTCGATATCGAAATCAAGCGCGGCGAATATGTCGCCATCATGGGCCCTTCCGGCTCCGGCAAGTCCACGTTGATGAACCTCATCGGCTGCCTCGACACGCCCACCAAGGGGCAGTATTTCATCAACGGCAACCTGGTGAGCGATATGACCGACGATGAGCTGGCCCGCATCCGCAACAAGGAAATCGGCTTCGTTTTCCAGACCTTCAACCTGTTGCCGCGCGCCACGGCGCTGCACAACGTCGAGTTGCCGCTGATTTACGCCGGCATGTCCGCCACCGAGCGGCTCGAACGGGCCAAGCAGGCGATGCGGCACGTGGACCTGGAGCAGCGCATGCTGCACAAGCCCAATGAGCTCTCCGGTGGCCAGCGCCAGAGGGTGGCCGTGGCGCGCGCCCTGGTCAACAACCCATCCATCCTGCTGGCCGACGAACCTACGGGCAACCTGGACACTGCAACCGGCAACGAGATCATGGGGTTGTTCGAGCGTCTCCACGAACAGGGCAACACGATCATCCTGGTCACCCACGAGCACGACATCGCGCAGCACGCCTGGCGCATCATCCACATCCGCGACGGCAAAATCGAAAAAGACGAAAAAATCAGGTAGGGACTGGTTATTTCGCCACCCAGGGAATGCTGTGATCGGACATCACGGCGCGGGTTTCCGGGGGCGAATCAGTGCGGAAAAAGGACCAGGGGCCGGGGATCCACGGATAGCGATCGACGACCGATTCGTCCACTTCCACGCCCAGGCCGGGCTCGCGCGAAACCAGCAGGTCGCCGGCTTCAATGGCGAGCGGCTGTTTGAGAATCTCGCTGGCGAGCGGGAATGGATACATGCCGGCTCGTCCTGGACTCGAATAGCAAGGGTATTCCAACCATTCGACGACTGTGTCCGGCCAGCAGACTCCGAGATGCGCCGCGGCTGCCACTTCGAGCGCCGTTCCCCAACTATGGAAAGCAAAGCGCAGGTTCTGGCGCGTGATTTCAGCCAGCAGCCGGCGGCCCGTCGCGTAGCCGCCCTGGCAGCAGACGTCCATCTGCACGTAATCGACGGCCCGGCTGTCCATCAAATCGAAATAGCTGTCCTCGCTGGGTTCGTGCTCGCCGGATGCGAGCGGCACGATGTCCTTCTCCTTGAGCCGTGCGTAGTCGGCGTGCGCGGCGGGCGGCAGAGGTTCCTCCAGCCAAGCGATGTGGTGGGAGGCCATCTGGCGGGCCACCTGCTCGACGGTGGCGGCGCTGTAGGAACAGTCGCCCATGCGCCACCAGCCGTGAGCATCCACCATCAGGTCGAAATCGGGCCCGGTGGCCTGGCGCATCAGCCGCACGGCTTCCACGTCCTGCTCGGGTCCGAGTGCGGGACGCATCTTGTAAGCCCGAAAACCGAGCTGCGCGATGGCCGCGGCTTCGGCGGCGAAACCTTCGGGCGGCATGTACATTCCGGCGCTGCCGTAGAGCCGTATGTGGTCTCGTACGCGGCCGCCGAGCAACTCGGAGACCGGCACACCGAGCGCTTTGCCGGCTAGATCGTAAAGCGCGATCTCAACGGCGCAGTAAACCTTGGCAACTTCCGGGTCGGCGCCGGGGCCGGCCAGAAAGAGCACGCGCAGCGCGTCCGGGTCGGCCACCGAGCGGCCTTCCAGGAAAGGCGCGACGATCGACTGGATGGTCTGCTGCGCGCCTTCGCTCGCCGGCCCTGGCGCGTAGCCCACCAGGCCGTTGTTGGCTTCCACGCGCACGAACATGGCGTCGCGCTTCAGGATGGTGCGTTCACCACCCCAGAATGGCAGCTTGAGCGGTTCCGGAAAGGGATAAGACAGCAGGAAAGAGCGGACACTAGAAATCTTCATGGACGCGGAAACAGGATATCACGGAGAGGGCCGGGTGCCAGCCTCGCCAGCGCGACTCGCGATTCGCTGCGGGAGATGAGACGGCTCCACACGGTATCCGGATTGGGGTCGAAGACCAGCCCGGCGTTGCCATCCAGGATGTACCAGGCGCCGAGGTGTGTCTCGTTATCCAGTTGCCCCGGGCCCCATCCGCAATATCCCGCGTAGATGCGCAAATCGTCGGCGCTCTTGCCGCCGGCGAGCGCGCTCTCCAGTGCCGGCTGGGAGGGGATGAGATAGATCCTCTCCAGCACCCGAACGCCCGAATCCGGTTTGCTGTCGGAGCGGAACAACGCCATGGCGGCGCCGGTTTCCACCGGGCCGCCGATGTACACCGGGTCGGAGCGCTGCGCGGCTCCTTTCAAATTGCGCAACGCGCGAGAGAGCGGGATGGTGGTGCGGCGGTTGATCATCAGGCCGACCGCGGATTCGTGGTCGTAGTGCACCATCAGAATTACGGATTCGGCGAATGCCGGATCGGGCGCGTCGCGCGGAGTTACGAGCAGTTTGCCCACCGCCAGATCTTCGGTGCGCTTGGATTGCGCGGGCAAAATCAGCACAGCCAGCATAACGCCGGCAGCCACCCGAGGCGCGATCCCAAATCGGCGGAGCACAGGTATATTATGTCGCGTCCGGCGGGAATCCGCTTGAGCAATTTGGAAAAAAGAAGGCGGCCTAGTTCTGCGCCTTACCCACCACAATGAGGGCCAGTTGTAAATCGCCGATCTTCACATTGAGCACCTGGTCCGGTGTGTCGCCTTCGGTGGTGACGGAGGGGAACTTCGCTGCGCCCGGTTTTTCGATCGAGAACACGGCCGGGTGCGGCGTGCCGGAAGCCTTGGTACTCGACTGCACCAACTGGTCGAAGCCGGGAGTTGCGGCGGGATCGGCGTCATTGGCGATGGGCGTGAGCAGCACAAAATCGCGCTGCGGAGCCACACCCTGATGCGAGCCATCGACCGGAAAATCGCTGTAGCGCATGGTGTAAACGCCGGCCTTGATGGTTTGGCCGCGGCGGTCAGCGCCCTCGGACGGGAAGCGCAGAATGCCGACCAGGGCCCCCTGCGGAATCGGAAATACGATGGCGTCATCAGTCGGCTTGGCGCTGGTAGGGACGCTGTTGCGAAACCAGATCTCACACCACGGGCCGTTGGGCCCTGTGACGCGATAACCTTGCGTTTGAATGGCAGAAGCGTAGGCCGCTGGAAGGCCGGACGGGGCGCCAGATACCACCTCGACCTTGTAATCTTGAGCCCAAGCAGTTGCAAGCAGGGAGACAAACAGAAGGATGAAGCGCATGATCAACCCCTCAGGCCTAAAAGTCTGGAGCGGGAGACGGGATTCGAACCCGCGACATCGACCTTGGCAAGGTCGCACTCTACCAACTGAGTTACTCCCGCGCAAAACCGCAGTACCAATTTTCCTTCAGAACATTGTCAAAGTCAAACGTTGCGAATATGTAACTGATTTTAAAGCAATTAGAAACTTGGAGCAAAGCGAGGCCTCTGTGTTAGACTACAGTCTCGGTTGACCAAAGCGGAGGTGCCTGGCAGCCGTGCACAGGGCGCGTCTTCTGCTGCCGGTGGTTCTTCCGGTAGGACCTCGAGTGACCCCAAAACCGTGAAGGGAATTGCTGTGGAAAATTTGTGGGATTCGTGTGTAAAACCAATCGATATGTGGGATCAACTTCGTCATCATATACAGCCACGCGTTAGTGAGGAAAGCTACAACAACTGGTTCAAAGGTACGAGCTTATTGGGAGTGGATGGGGACACGCTGGTGGTGCTGGTTCCCGACGGCGAAACCCGCGCTTGGATGGAAAACGAATATGGAGGCCAACTGCGAGAGGCGATCCGCGAGTTGCGCTTGCCGGTTAGCCAGATCAGTTTCGAAACCCGCGCCTCAAGTGGCGTGCGGGAATCGGTGAACCGGAGCGGCGTCGAACCCGAGCCGCAGGCCAGTTCGCTGAATCCCAAGTTCACCTTCGATACATTCGTAGTAGGCGCCTGCAACCAGTTTGCCCATGCCGCCGCACGTTCGGTGGCCACTAACCCTTCGCGCAGCTACAACCCCTTGTTTCTCTATGGCGGCGTGGGTATGGGAAAGACCCACCTCATGCATGCGATCGGCCGCGAGTTGATGGACAAGTTTGGCTCCATGCGAATCATCTACACATCGAGTGAACGCTTCATGAACGAGATGATCGCCTGCATCCGCACAGAACGTATGCAACAGTTTCAGCAGCGCTATCGCGAGGCGGACGTTTTGTTGGTCGATGACATTCAGCTTCTGGGGAACAAGGAGCGTACACAGGAAGAGTTTTTTCACACATTCAACGAGTTGCACGATCATCAGAAGCAGATCGTGATTTCGAGTGATTCGCCGCCAAAAGAAATACCTGGTTTGCTGGAGCGGCTCCGCTCTCGCTTCGAGTGGGGTCTACTGGCTGATATTCAGCCACCCGATCTGGAAACTAAGATGGCCATTTTGGACAAGAAGGCCGAAGTCGAGGGCGTCAAACTGCCGGATGACGTGCGGTCATTCATGGCGTCGAAAACGAAATCGAATGTGCGTGAATTGGAAGGCGCACTAGTCAAACTGGTAGCTTATTCTTCGCTTACCAGCACGCCGATCAATTTACAGATGGCACAACAGGTACTGCGGCACATCGTTCACCTACAAGACCGGAAGGTGACCATCGATGCAATCCAAAAGGCCGTTGCTGAACGTTTCCAGATTAAGCCGTCGCAGCTTAAGGAAAAGAGCAACACGCAAAAAGTGGTGCGGCCGCGGCAGGTAGCCATGTACCTGGTCAAGGAGCTCACCGACGCTTCTCTCCCCGAAATAGGGCGCGCTTTTGGCGGTAAACATCATACCACCGTAATCCACTCCATTCGCAAAATTGAGAAAGAACGCCAGGCTAACCCGGAATTAAACAGACTCATTCACAGTCTAATGGAAACATTGCAATAGGGTTATGCTTTTTTCCACACAGGCCGGTGAAAGACGAGGGAGGAAACCTGTGCAAGGATCGGCGGCAGGCCTGTTTTTGCTTCTTTTTGGGGATCCCGATCCACAAGTTGATGTAGCGAAAAGTAGTTGAATTTAGTATAATTTAGGTGATCTTCAACATTTGCACAGGCCCGATGAAAACGGTTCTATTTTGTGCTCGTTTAATACCGTCCGAATAGTTAGGAGCCGTAGCGCATGGAATTCACTGTCAGCAAGGCCGATCTGGTACGAGAGTTGAGTCTGTCGCAAGGCGTGGTGGAGAAGAAGACTACCATTCCGATCCTTTCGAACGTTCTCCTGGAGGCTTCCGGAGACCGTGTCACGCTGACGGCAACGGATCTGGAATTGGGTGTGCGTTGTTCTTGCGCGGCGCGCGTGAAAAAAGAAGGCGCGGGTACGGTGCCGGCGCGTAAGCTTCTCGATTACGTGCGGCTGTTGCCGGAGGGCGACGTCCAGATGAAGTTTCTGGAGAACCATTGGGTAAATATCACCTGTGGCCGGTCGAAGACGCGTATCGCCGGCATGTCGCGCGATAGTTTTCCCGAGTTGCCGAAAATGCCGGACCCTATCGCGGAGATCCCGGTGAAGTCGCTGGCATCGCTGATTGCCCGAACGTCATTCGCGATTTCCATGGAGGAATCACGCTTCACTCTGAGTGGCGCCTTGCTCCTGCTGCGGCCGGACAGCATGACCATGGTGGCGACTGACGGCCATCGCTTGGCCTATGTGCAAACCCCATGCGAAAACCCGGGTGTAGGCCAACAATTTCGCGCGCTGATCCCAAAGAAAGCCATGGGAGAATTGGTGAAACTGGCTGAAGATGCAGCCACGGATGCGAAAGCCACATTTGCAGGAGATGAGAATCACCTCTTCTTCAAAGTGGGTGAGCGGCTGCTGATCACGCGTAAACTGACCGGCAATTTTCCCGACTATGAGCGTGTCTTACCGAAGGATCATACGCTAGTCGCAAGGCTACAGAAGGACGAGATTCGTGCTGCTATTGAGCGCGTGGCGCAGTTTGCCGACGAGCGTTCGCGCGCCATCCGCGTGCAGTTTACCGAGGGCGAAGTGAAAATCTTCTCGTCATCCGTAGAGATGGGCGAGAGCGAAGAGACGGTGACCAGCGAATACAAAGGGCCGGATCTGGAGATTGGCTTCAATGCGCAGTACCTGCTGGATTTCCTGCGGGTGACGGCACAGGACCACATCGCTTTCGAGTTGAAGGACCAAAAAAGCGCCGGTGAATTGCGGCCGGCAGGCGATGCGACGCCGGATCAATACCGGTATGTCGTGATGCCGATGAGGATCTGAGTTTAGGACCATGGAAGACCTGACCAACGGGCAACAATCGACGGTTTACGATTCAACAAGTATCAAGGTGCTGGAGGGGTTGGAGGCGGTGCGGTTGCGGCCCGCCATGTATATCGGCTCGACCGGCGAAATGGGGTTGCACCACCTGGTCTACGAAGTTGTCGACAACTCCGTGGACGAAGCCATGGCGGGACACTGCACCGAAATCAACGTCACGATTCATGATGACGACTCGGTGACGGTGACCGATAACGGCCGCGGGATCCCCGTCGATATCCACGAAGAAGAAGGCGTCTCGGCCGCGCAAGTGGTGATGACCAAGCTGCATGCCGGCGGCAAATTCGATTCGAAAAGCTACAAGGTCTCGGGCGGCCTGCATGGCGTAGGTGTCAGCGTCGTGAATGCGCTCTCGGAGAAGCTCGAGCTCGAGATCTGGCACCCCGACGGCGAAACCGGCCCCAGTTTTACCTGGCAGCAGGAGTATACGTGCGGCGTTCCCAAAGGGCCGCTCGCAAAGACCGGCAGGGCCGGCCGCAAGACTGGAACCAGCATCACCTTCAAACCAGACTCCACCATCATGGAGGTGACGCAGTTCAATCACGATACGCTGGCCAACCGCCTGCGGCAACTTGCGTTCCTTAACAAGGGCCTGAAAATCACGCTCACCGATGAGCGCATGGAGCCGGAGAAGACAGAAGAGTTCCAGTACACTGGCGGCATCGCCGAGTTTATCAAGCTGCTCAACAAGGGCAAGCAGGTACTGCACGACAAGCCGATGCACTTCGAGTCCGAACGCGAGCTGCCGGCGGGCGGCACGCTGACGATGGAAGTGGCGCTGCAATATAATGACGGCTATTCGGAGAACATTCTCAGCTTCGCCAACGCCATCAACACGGTGGATGGAGGCACGCATTTGCGCGGCTTCTATTCCGCGCTCACACGCACCATCAACGCGTTTGGCCAGAAACAGGAGTTGTTCAAGGACAAGGAAACCCTGACTGGCGACGATGTGCGCGAGGGGCTGACCGCGGTGGTGAGCGTGAAGGTGCCGCAGCCGCAGTTCGAAGGGCAGACCAAGGGCAAGCTGAACAGCGACATCAGCGGCTACATGACGCAGTTCGTCAACGAAAAGCTGGGCGAATACTTCGACAAGAACGCGACCATAGGACGCCGCATCGTCAACAAGGCGATTGACGCGGCGCGCGCGCGCGAGGCTTCCCGCAAGGCCCGCGATCTGACGCGGCGCAAAGGCGCGCTCGAATCGGGCGGCATGCCGCACAAGCTGGCCGATTGCCAGGAGCGCGACCCCGAGCGCTGCGAGCTGTTTCTGGTGGAGGGAGAATCTGCCGGCGGCACCGCCAAGCAGGGGCGCGACCGGCGCTTCCAGGCGATACTCCCACTTAAGGGCAAAATCCTCAACGTGGAAAAGGCGCGCTACGACAAGATGCTGGGCCACGAGGAAATCCGCGCCATGATCACCGCGCTCGGCACCGGCATCGGCAAGGAAGATTTCGATCCCCTGAAGCTGCGCTACGGCAAGATCATCATCATGACCGATGCCGACGTGGACGGCTCGCACATACGCACCTTGCTGCTCACGTTTTTCTTCCGCCACATGAACGAGCTGATCCTGCGCGAGCGTGTTTTCATCGCGCAGCCGCCGCTCTTCCGCATCAAGAAGGGCAAGAGCGAGAAGTACATCAAGGACGAAAAGGACCTCACCAAGGAGCTGACCAGGCGGGCCACCGAGAACCTGACGCTCGAGATCCACGCGACCGGCAATGGAAGCGGGCCCAAGGCGGTGCTCGAAGGCACCGAGTTGCGCGCGTTCCTGCTCAACTTGGACGAATACGAAAAGATGTTCCACAAGGTGGAGCGCCGGCTGCGCGACGCGCGGGTGGTGGAAGTGCTCGGCAACATCGATCTGCGCGTGGATCACAAGGGCGAGTTTCAGGACGAAGTCAACCTCAAGCCGGTGTTCGAGGCGCTCGAGAAACTGGGACTCAAGCCGCAGATGCGCCGCGACGAGGAACATTCTTCCTACGCCGTGGTTTACCATGACCAGACCGGCGCCGAGCGTTCGGTCGGCCTGGCGCTGGCGGCGCAGCCCGAATTCCGGCGGTATCGCGCGCTGGGTCGCATGATCGCGCGCTATAACGATCCGCCTTTCGTGGTAGTCAAGGACGAGAACCGGGAAGCGCGCAAGGACTGGCGCGCGCTGCTCGATTATGTGATGACCGAAGGCAAGAAGGGCTCCGACGTGCAGCGCTACAAGGGCCTCGGCGAAATGAACGCCGAGCAACTCGCCGAAACCACCATGAATCCGGAAAAGCGCACGCTGCTCTCCGTCCGCCTGGAAGACATGGTGAAGTGCGAAGAGATCTTCTCCACGCTAATGGGCGAGGACGTAGAAAACCGCCGCAAATTCATCGAAGACAACGCACTCGACGTGAAGAATTTGGACGTGTAGGAGGGCGGGTTGGCGAGGCGATCAAGGCCCTCTACGGCTTTATTTGGCAATAGTACTTTCCGCGATATAGCAGGTCCTCGGGCACCGGGTCTGTCATGACCTGCAAGACAAGTTGAGCAATGGCCATTTCCGGCACCAGTTCGAGAGGCACGGTTCCCGTGTTCGCGAGTTCCAAGACCACGACGCCATGAAACCCAGGCGCGATCGTTGTCGCGGTTGCCACGAGAAGTCCCAATCGGCCAAGGCCCGATTTTCCTTCCACAAAGGCCATTGTATCCGGTGGCAGCGCGATGAACTCCAAAGTTGCCCCCAACAGGAGGTCACCGGGATGAATCAGGAAGGTTTGGTCCTTAGCAACAAAAACCTCTTCGCGGCCGACCGACATCAATAAACGCTGGCCGGCTGCGTCCATCCTTACGGAGCTCAGCCTCGTTCGCCGTGCGATGACGAACCAGTTGCCCAGGTGGACGTCAAGCGATGCTGCGTTCACGGCCGCCTTGCGAAATGGGATCACCGAAAGACTCTGCCGGTGTCCGAGGGGCAGGTGCAACCGCGCGATGATGTCCGGCCCACTAAGGCAGCCCGATTTTGAGAGATCGGAAGTTTCTAGTGGCGCGGGCTGATCTCCGCCGCGGGTTGGTATCAGCTCGATCGCTTTGAGCGCGAGTTGGCTTATCCTTGCGTACTCGCTACTCTGCTCGTCCAGCGTCGGCTTGGCGTGTTCCCGCTGTCCGCCAAAGAGAATCTGATACGCCCACGCAGCGGCTGTTATCTCCGCGAATGAGGTGGAGCTCTCGCCAGGACGAGACGGAGGCAGGTGGTGGTCCAGTAGTCGGATCCGTTCGAAGAAGTCGGGACCTATCCTACAACAGCGTGTTTGCGGGATGGCTTGTGCTGCTAGTTTCACAAGCTCGCCGTGGGCCTTCTCAACTGCGTGGGCGGCGAGCTGATTTAGCGCGTCCGTAACCGGGTTCCCAGATCGGGGGGAATCGTCCGCAACTGGAGCGACTCTTTCCTGCCAGGAGGAGAGGTATTGATCAAGACCTACCGCAATCGCCTGAATCTCGGGCTCAGCGGCGGCGGTGTACTGCTGGAGGAAACTCCGGAAATCGCAGCCGCCGGGCTCCAGAAGGTGTTGAAGTACTAGCCCCAGTCGGTATTTGATGCCCGGATAGCCGGAATTTGTAAGCGTCGGCTGCGGCCACTCGGCCAAAGTCTTGAGGAATTCCGAGTGGGCGGCGAAGTAGCCAAATCCCATCATCCTCGTGGCTAACAGATCAGCAACAATCTCACGCAGCGCGACGAACACCCTCTGCACGAGAGCGTTATGGTGCGCCGTGACGTCCCTAGCCGGCACATTGAGTCCTAGGAATTGCTCGAGGACCTGGCGTACTTCCTCCTCCCGTATCTGCGCCGCGTTGGAGACATTTGGAGAAACGTTTAGGGGTGGCTCGTAGCTGAGGTCGATGAAGTGTCCCAGTTCGTGGGCGAGCAGCGGGTATAAAAGTGTATTGTGCGTATCCAACCCGGCGAACGATAAGATCGCCACCTGCTGCGGCGGAGCGGGACCCAGCTTAGTCTGCTGTTCCTTATCGGTCACCTTTGCGCAGTGCCGCTTCCATAGCTCGACCAACATCGAATCTGGATCTGGCTGCCCCAGGGAGCCATCTGGGTCCAAAACACTTGGCAGAAGGATGTGGTTCCTCAGAATCCACGTCATTGGAACGTAAGTAAGGTTGTACTTCCACTGTGGTCGAACGAGGCAGATGGGAGCGCCGTTTTCGCTGGGAAAATACAGTTCCGTGAGAAGGTTCAAAGCGCCCTGAATGCCCGGTGGCGATTGCCGTGGCGAGCTAGCCCAGAGATAGCGAAGGAAGGAGTACAACTCATGGAGTATGCGGGCGAGCGCCCGGGCCCGGGAAAACTCGCTGTCGTCTAGGGCCTCGAACAGCCGGTCCGGGTCGTGCATTCGCCAAAGTTGGTGGAGCACGTGCTCGACGATGCTTTCGAAGGCCTCTTTGAGCTTGCAAGCCTGTGGGAGATACTCCTGATCGTTGATCCGGCCAAGTTGCCCAAGAAGGGAGACCGCTTGATAGGTCACAGCTCCTAAAGAGGGCGACGCGACGAGCGAGGTAATCTGCGCGGCGTCCAGCGGCATATGCCAGACCTAGCGTGTCTTGTAGCCAACAGGGGTGTCGTATCCCAATCCGCGCTCATAGGCGTCGGACTCGCCTTCCTGTTTCAGCCATAGAAAGAAAGCGTGAAGGGACGTCAGGGTCTTAAGTTCTTCCTCGCTGAGCGGGCGTGGTTCCTTAAGATTGCCGAGTAGCGCATTTTGCCTGCCAAGCGTCTGTTCGACGTCGGCGCGAGAACGCACATCCGCACTCACAGCCCGCACGGCGTCGGCGGCGAGTGCATATGCATTGATGCTTGCGGGGGGGTTGACCGGTGTACCGTCACCGGCAGCCTCTAAGACAAGCCTGTAAAACTCCTGCGCATCGCGGTAGACACCAACCGGAATCTGAACTGCGAGTGTTCGCTTGGCGTCCACCATCGGACGAAGCTTTGCAGCCATCACGGAAGCCATGTAGGCCCAGTGGCTCGGCCCAACGACGCCCACAGACACTGTTTGCGACATGTCTTCTCCTCTTTACCAAGCCTAGTACAGCGGTGCTTTCGGATCGAGAGTTATTTCGAGCTTAATTTGTCAATTAAACTTTACTTGACTTCCCAGACAAAGTCAAGTAGGCTTTTCACGGCGGGATTTTCACCGTGCCTGCGTCGAGACCAATGGACGAACTCAGAAAGCAGGCCGCCTCCCTGATCCTTGACCGTCTCGAGAAAACAAACGTGGCGTCGATCGCTTCCGACCTGGGCATCTCTCGTCAAGCGGTCTACGACATCAAGAAAGGGAAATATTCCCCGTCGCTATCGCTCGTCCAGAAGGCGTGCGAGGTTTGGAAGGTTACGTTTAGCTTTCGCGGCATTCTGGTCGACGGTACGAGTTTCAGAACACCGGTCGGGCCAGAACCAGTGGTGGCGACACAGGGAGATCTCTTGGCGCCCCTCAGTCAACTGGACAGCCATAGCTTCGAGGTGATTAATACGAAACCGATGGGCCGCGCTCTGGAGATCACGCTGCGCTTGACACTCCCGACACAGAAAAGCGCTGGAAGCTAGCGCCGAAACCGTTGCCGCGCAGCATCCCCCCAATTCCCATCTCCCCCGAAACCGGTTAATATAAGGCATTGACACCCAGAAGTCTGCTGGGGCTTTCCCTGCGCATGGAGGGCTAGCATCCATTTCCGCGAACGCGCGTTCGCGACAATCAGGATATCCGCATGAGTACTCTCGCAATCCATCCCATTCACCGGGCGGTGCGCTTCTATGAAGCGCCCATCGGCAAGAAAGCCGTCATGGCGATCACCGGCGTCATGCTGGTCGGCTACGTGTTCGCCCACCTGCTCGGCAACCTGCAAATCTATTCGGCCGATCGCCGAGCAGATCAACCGCTACGCCGCCTTTCTGCACAATCCGGCAGAACGCGGCGGCGCTGTGGGCGGCGCGCAGCGTGCTGCTGCTGGCGGTGGCGCTGCACATCATCGCGGCCACCCAACTCTGGCTGCAGAACCGCGCGGCGCGGCCGATCGGCTATGTGAAGAAGGCCGACCTGCCCGCCTCCTACGCGGCGCGCACCATGATCTGGAGCGGCCCCATCGTGGGCGCGTTCGTGATCTTCCACGTGCTCCATCTCACGGCGGGCAAGGTGCTGCGAGTTGCACGAACTGGGGCCGAACATGCCCGACGTGCGCTACAACGTGATCACCGGATTCTCCAACCCGTGGATCGCGGGATTCTACATTCTGGCCATGATCCTGCTGTGCCTGCACCTGTACCACGGCATGTGGAGCATGTTCCAGTCGCTGGGCATCAGCCATCCGCGCTACACGCCGATCGTCAAGAAAGCGGCGGCGGTGCTGGCGATTCTGGTGGCGGTGGGCAACTGTTCGATCCCCATCGCCGTGCTGACCGGGTTGCTGAAGTATTAGAGGAGGCGCACATGGAACTCGATTCGAAATCTCCGACAGGTCCGATTGAGACGCGCTGGGACCGGCACCGCTTCAGCCTCAAGCTGGTGAACCCGGCCAACAAGCGCAAGTACACGATCCTGGTGGTGGGAACCGGCCTCGCCGGCGGATCCGCGGCCGCCTCGCTGGCCGAGCTGGGCTACAACGTCAAGTGCTTCTGCTTCCAGGATTCGCCGCGGCGCGCGCACTCCATCGCCGCGCAGGGCGGCATCAACGCCGCCAAGAATTATCACAACGATGGCGACAGCGTCTACCGCCTGTTTTACGACACGGTGAAGGGCGGCGATTTCCGCGCCCGCGAATCCAACGTCTACCGCCTGGCGCAGATCAGCCTCAACATCATCGATCAGTGCGTGGCGCAGGGCGTGCCGTTCGCGCGCGAGTACTCCGGCTACCTCGACAACCGCAGCTTCGGCGGCGCGCAGGTTTCGCGCACGTTCTACGCGCGCGGGCAGACCGGGCAGCAGTTGCTGCTGGGCGCTTACCAGGCGCTCGAACGGCAGATCGGCGCCGGCACGGTGGAGATGTTCCCGCGCACGGAGATGCTCGACCTGATCGTGATCGACGGCCACGCGCGCGGCATCGTCACGCGCAACCTGATGACCGGCAAGATCGAATCGCACCTGGGCGACGCGGTGGTGCTCGGCACCGGCGGCTACGGCAACGTCTATTACCTTTCCACCAACGCCAAAGGCTCCAACGCCACCGCCATCTGGCGGGCGTACAAGCGCGGCGCGCTGTTCGCCAATCCCTGCTTCACGCAGATCCATCCCGACCTGCATTCCGGTCTCCGGCGATTATCAATCCAAGCTCACCCTGATGAGCGAGTCGCTGCGCAACGACGGCCGCGTTTGGGTGCCGCTGAAGAAGGGCGACAAGCGGCCGGCCAGCCAGATTCCGGAAGCCGAGCGCGATTACTACCTGGAGCGCCGCTATCCGAGCTTCGGCAACCTGGTGCCGCGCGACGTGGCTTCGCGCAACGCCAAGACGGTCTGCGACGAAGGCCGCGGCGTGGGCGAAACCGGGCTCGCCGTGTATCTGGATTTCCGCGACGCCATCGAGCGCCTGGGCAAGCACACCATCAAGGAGCGCTACGGCAACCTGTTCGACATGTACGAGCGCATCGCCGGCGAAGATCCCTACCAGTCGCCGATGCGCATCTACCCGGCCATCCACTACACCATGGGCGGCCTGTGGGTGGATTACAACCTGATGTCCACCATCCCCGGCCTGTACGTGATCGGCGAGGCCAATTTCTCCGACCACGGCGCCAACCGCCTGGGCGCCAGCGCGCTGATGCAGGGCCTGGCCGACGGCTACTTCGTGCTGCCCAACACCATCAACGACTACGTGGCTTCCACCAAGCTCGACAAGGTCGATGCCAGCCACGCCGCGGTGCGCGATGCCGAAGAGCAGGTGGTCGAGACCACCAGACAAGCTGCTGCACAATCAAGGGCACGCGCTCGGTGGATAGCTTCCACCGCGAGCTGGGCAAGCTGATGTGGGAATACTGCGGCATGTCGCGAACCGCGGAAGGGCTGAAGCTGGCGCTCTCGCAGATTCCCGGCCTGCGCGAACAGTACTGGCGCGACGTGAAGGTGCTGGGCTCGGGCGAAGAGCTGAACCAGTCGCTCGAAAAGGCCGGCCGCGTGGCGGATTTCTTCGAACTGGCCGAACTGATGTGCCTGGACGCGCTGGAGCGCAACGAATCCTGCGGCGGCCATTTCCGCGAGGAATACCAGACGCCGGAAGGCGAAGCGGCGCGCGACGACGAGCACTACTCCTACGCCGCGGCCTGGGAATTCCGCGGCGTGGGCAACCGGCCCGAGCTGCACAAGGAGCCGCTGACCTTCGAATACGTGCATCCGGCGCAGAGGAGCTACAAGTAATGAAAATCATCCTCCACATCTGGCGGCAGCGGAACGCGGACGACAAGGGCCGCATGGCGCGCTACGAAGTGCCCAACGTCAACGAGCACATGTCGTTCCTCGAGATGCTGGACGTGCTCAACGAGGACCTCATCGCCAGGGACGAAGAGCCGGTGGCGTTCGACCACGATTGCCGCGAGGGCATCTGCGGCATGTGCGGCTCGATGGTGAACGGCGTGGCCCACGGCCCGAAGCCCGGCACCACGCTGTGCCAGCTTCACATGCGGTTCTTCAAGGACGGCGACGAGTTGTACCTGGAGCCATGGCGCGCGCGCGCGTTCCCCATCGTGAAGGACCTGGTGGTGGACCGCAGCGCGTTCGACCGCATCATCGCCGCCGGCGGTTTCATTTCGGTCGCCACCGGCAGCGCTCCCGACGGCAACGCCATCCTGGTGCCCAAGGAAAACGCCGACCGCGCGATGGACGCCGCCGCCTGCATCGGCTGCGGCGCCTGCGTCGCCATGTGCCCCAACGCCTCGGCCTCGCTCTTCATGGCCGCCAAGATTTCGCACCTCGGCCTGCTGCCGCAAGGCCAGCCCGAGCGCGACCGCACGCGCCGTGGCCATGGTGGCGCAAGCCAACCAGGAGCTCTTCGGAGCCTGCACCAACATCGGCGAATGCGAAGCCGTCTGCCCGAAGGAAATCAAGCTGGAAGTGATCGCCCGGATGAACCGCGATTTCCTGATGGCCAAGTGGACCGGGCGGGGGACGGAAGAAGAAGCCTGAGGCGCCGCGGGCAGACTCAATCTCGCACCTTTTTCTTCGCCTCTCGCTGTATTCGCTTCAAATCCACCATGTCGGTGTCTCGACCGGGACTGGACATCAGATGCCGATCAAGAGCCTGCCGCAGCTCTGAAGCGCGTGGCGTCCTGGCGCCCAACTGCCCGCATTTCGGCAATCGGCGGAAACCTGGGCCGGCAGGGAGCGTCTAACCATTTGAAATGGCGCAGACTGAGCGGCTGGCAGACCGCGTGCACTTCGGCACGGCGGGCATGTTACGGATTACGATTCACGACAGCGCCCGCGAGCTGCGGATCAAGCTCGAAGGCAAGCTATCCGGGCTGTGGGTGGAGGAGTTGCGCCAATGCTGGCGGACGGCTTCGTCAACCACCGCCGGCCGGACCACTTCGCTCGACTTGAGCGAAGTGGATTTCGTCGACGCCGACGGGCAATCGCTGCTCTCGGACATGCACCGGCAGGGCGTGCGGGTGGACGCGGCGACGCCGCTCATTCAATCGCTGGTGGCGGAAGGCATCGGCCGGGCGGGCTGTGTTACGGTTGAAGAAAAGCCGGCTGGCAGCCCCCATGTTTCCCTCCTCCGCGGCAAGTCCGGAAACCGTTAAGGCGCGTTACGAAGCGCTGCTGGAGGTTGCCGAATCGATTTCCACGCAGCGCCAACTGGCCACTTTGTTCAGCGAACTGAGCCGCTCGCTGAAGCGCCTGGTCGAGTTTGACTACATCACCCTCACCCTGGTGGACTTCGAGGAACGGGTGGTGCGCGTACACATTCTCGAATCCGACCATCCGCTGACCGGCGAGCTTCCGGGCCCGCTGTCTTTTTCCGAGACGCCGACGATGGTGGCGCTCGAATCCGGGCGCCCCTACTACGTGCCGCGAATGGGCCCCGAGTTGCCGTTTGAGAAGCTGCGCGAGATACTGGCGGCCAACCGCGTTCAATCGTTCTGCGTGCTCCCTCTGCGCACCGCGCAACGACAGATCGGCGGTCTGACCTTTGGATCCACCAAGCCGGACGCCTATGCCCCTGAGACCATCGAGTTCATGCAGCAGGTGGCGCACCAGGTTTCGGTAGCCGTGGACAACGCGCTGAACTTCGAAGTGGCGCGGACTTACGAGCAGGCGTTGGCGCGCGAGCGCGACCGGTTGCGTGCGCTGCTCGAAATCAACAACGCAGTGGTGAGTTCGGTGGCCAGCAAGGAGTTGTTCCGCTCGGCATCCGCCTCGCTGCGGCGGGTCTTCGGATTGGATTACACGAGCCTGCTGCTGCTCGATGCGGAAAGCGGCGACCTGCGCGTGGCCGCGCTCGATTTTCCGGATGGCGCGGGTGAGCTCCGCGAAGACACGCTGGTGCCGATGGCCGATTCCGTGGCGGGTCACGTTTTCCGCACCCGCCAGGGCCGCATTTTGAGCTTCGACGAAATGCAGGCCCTGGCACCGGCCACCGCCAAAGTGATGGCCGTGGAGGGCGTTCGGTCGTTCTGTGCCATGCCGCTCGTAGCGCATGGCGAGACGCTGGGCGTGCTGACGGTGGGTTCGCGGCGCGACCGGTTCTTCTCCCAGGGCGACATGGATTTCTATACACAGGTGGCGGGCCAGGTGGCGATCGCGCTCGACAACGCGCTTTCCTACCGCCGGATCGAGGAATTGAACGCCCGGCTGGCCGAAGAAAAGGTATACCTCGAAGACGAAATCCGCACCGACAGCCGTTTTGAGGAAATCATCGGTCAGAGCCGCGCGCTCAAGGCCAATCTGAAGCAGGTGGAGACAGTGGCGCCGACCGATTCCACGGTATTGATCTGCGGCGAGACCGGCACCGGCAAGGAACTGCTGGCGCGCGCCATTCACAACCTGAGCTCGCGCCGCCAGGGGACGTTCGTCAAGCTGAACTGCGCCGCCATCCCCACCGGGTTGCTGGAAAGCGAAATGTTCGGCCACGAAAAAGGCGCCTTCACCGGCGCCATTGCGCAGCGCATCGGGCGTTTTGAGCTGGCCCACCGCGGCACCATGTTTCTGGATGAAGTGGGCGAGATTCCGCTCGAGCTGCAGACCAAGCTGCTGCGCGTGTTGCAGGAGCGGGAATTCGAGCGGCTGGGCAGTTCCCGCACCATCCGCACCGATGCCCGCCTGGTGGCCGCCACCAATCGCGACCTGGCCGCCATGGTGGAAGAGCGCCAGTTCCGCGCCGACCTCTACTACCGGCTGAACGTCTTCCCCATCACCGTGCCGCCGCTGCGCGACCGGCGCGAGGATATTCCGCTGCTGGTGCGCTACTTCGTGCAACAGAACGCGCGTCGCATGAACCGGCGCATCACCTCCATTCCCGCCGAAACGATGGAGGCGCTCACGCGCTATCACTGGCCGGGCAACATCCGCGAGCTGGCCAATTTCATCGAGCGCGCGGTGATTCTCTCACCCGGGTCGGCGCTGCACGTGCCGGTGCGCGAGTTGAAACGCGCCTCGGGCGGCGGCGGAGTGGTGACTCTGGCCGTGGCGGAGCGCGAAGCCATCGAGCGGGCCCTGCGCGAATCCGGCGGCAAGGTGGGGGGCACCGATGGAGCCGCCGCCAGGCTCGGTATGAAGCGTACTACGCTGCAAGCCAAGATGCGCAAGCTGGGCATCACGGCAAAATAATGCGGCGCAGGCCGTAGCCTGTGTTCTGCCTTTCTTTCGTAAAGCGCCAGCGGTATTTTGCCGCCGGTTCCTTTTCTTTTATTCCTCTGTACTGGCGGTGCCGCCCAAACCGCAAGACACCGACGACCGCCGGCTGCCGCCATCATTTGGGCCGGTGCCGAAAGGTGGGCAGTGCGAAACCAAACTAGTCCAATGAAATCAGTTGGATGCAATGGCCCACCTGCTGCATTCTAGAATTGTCTACAGGACGCGCTGGATGACTATGAAACCAAGGGTTCTCGTTTGGCTAGCCGTTGTGCCACTTGCCCTGGCGCAGGATACGGCGCCGCTGAAGCTCACGCTGCACGATGCTGTGGTTCTGGCCCTGCGCCAGAACCCGCAAGTGATCCTGGCCAATCTGAACGTGGCGCAGAGCATCCAGGATAGCCGCGTCGCCCGATCCGGACTGTTGCCACAGGTGGGGGCGGGGATCGGAGAGTCGGTCGAGAGGTTGAACGTCGACACGCTGTTCGGCGAGCCTTTCCCGGGTATTCCGCAACACATCGGGCCGTTCTGGGTGGCGCAAGGCGGAATCCGGTTCAGCGCGCCTTTGGATCTGACGCTGTGGCGGCGCTACAAGGCCGCGCAGACCGGCATCACCGCGGCGCACGCGCAGGAAATTAGCGCGCGCGAGGAAAGCGTGCTGCTGGTGGTTTCGCAATACCTGGGCTGCCAGCGGGCAGCGGCCGACGTGGAGGCCGCACAGGCGCTTGAGGTGCTGGCGCAGGCGCTCTACGACCAGGCGGCCGATTTGCAGAAGAACGGCGTGGGCACCGGCATCGATACGCTCCGCGCCAATGTGGAACTGCAAAACGAGAAGCAGCGGGTTATCGTCGCGCGCACCCAACTGGAAACCGGGCTGTTCGGGCTGGGCCGCTTGTTGAGCGTCGATCCGCAGCGAAAAATCGAGCTGGCCGACCAGGTGCAGTTCTTCCAAACGCCCGACGTTTCCGCCGATCGGACCCTGGAGCACGCCTATGCCACGCGTTCCGAGCTGCGCCAGATTGCGGCGCAGATGGCGCAGGCGCAACTAGGTCTAAAGGCCGCCACGGACGAGCGGCTGCCGAAGCTGACGCTGAGCGGCAACTGGTCGGAGCAGGGTCTCACTCCCACCACCGTCATCCCGGTATACCTGTATCAGGCCAGCCTGGAGGTCCCGCTGTTCACCGGCGGGCGGATCGAGGCCGAGCGCTCAAAAATGGAAATCGCCCTGCGTCAGCTCAAGCAGCAGGAGCAGGCAGCGCGCGACTCGATCGCGCTCGAAGTGAAGACCTCCATCGCGCAGCTCGCCGCGGCGCGCAATGAAGTCAACGTAGCCAATCTGGGAATGGATCTGGCGCGGCAGGAAGTGGACCAGGCGCGCGACCGCTTCCAGGCGGGGGTTGCCAACAACATCGAAGTGGTGACCGCGCAGAACGAACTGGCGCGCGCCAACGATAACCAGATCGCCGCGCTCTACCGCTACAACCAGGCGCGGGCCGACCTCGCGCACGCCGCCGGGCAGATGGAGGCGCTCTACGGCCAGGTACGGCACATCAATCCGTGGATCATCGCCTTCACGGTGATGCTGGCCACCTTCATGGAGGTGCTGGACACGAGCGTGGCGAACGTGGCGCTACCGCACATCGCGGGCAACCTTTCGGCGTCCACCGATGAAGCCACCTGGATGCTGACCTCATACCTGGTTGCCAACGCCATCATCCTGCCGATGGGCGGGTGGTTCAGCATGCTGATGGGGCGCAAGCGGTTTTACATGATCTGCGTGGCACTGTTCACCGTCAGCTCG
>CAWJLI010000018.1:0-4263 GCA_963843095.1 Bryobacterales bacterium | reverse complement strand
GAAGCCCCGTTCGCGCCGGTGGTCGATCTCCCTTATTTTCCCGCGCTCACCAGAAACACGGCGACCTCGGCCAGCAGATTCGGCATCAGGCCCACCTTGCGGTGACCGGCGAGAAAGTAGCGCCGCTCCACGGTGAGACCCTCCAGAGCGGCTAGCGCTTCGAAATCCTCCACCGTGAGGAAGTGAATGTTCGGCGAGTCGTACCATTCGTACGGGAACAGCTTGGTGCGCGGCGCGCGCCCGCTGGCCAGCATGGACAGCCGCACCCGCCAGTGGCCGAAGTTGGGGAAGGCCACGATCCCCCGGCGTCCCACGCGCAGCATTTCGCGCAACACCCGCCGCGGATGCCGCGTCTCCTGCAAGGTCTGGCTGAGGATCACATAATCGAAGGCGCGGTCGGGATAGTCGGCCAGCCCCTCGTCGATATCGCCTTGAAACACCGAGACCCCGCGGGCGATCGCGCGGCGCACTTTTTCGCCGGCGATCTCCACCCCGCGCGCATCCACGCTCTTGTTCGCGGCCAGCCACTGCAGCAGTTCGCCCTCGCCGCAGCCCAGGTCCAGCACGCGCGCGCCGGGCGAGATAATATCGCCGATGATGGCGTAATCGCTGCGGCCCAGCAACTCGCGAACGAACGCCTGCTTGGCCGCTACGGCGGTCATGCCGTTTTCTCCAGCGTGCTCGCCAGGAAGCCGCGGATCAGCTCGGTCTGTTCGGCCACGTCCACCAGGAAGGAATCGTGCCCGTAATTGGAAGGCAGCTCGGCGTAAGCCACGTCGCAATTGCGCGCCCGCAGCGCGCGCACGATCTCCTGCGATTGGTAGCTCGGGTACAGCCAGTCCGAGCTGAAGCTGATCACCAGGAAGCGCGCCTGCGCCGGCGCCAGCGCGGCGGTGAGCGAACCCTGCCCGTTCGTCAGGTCGAAATAATCCATCGCCTTGGTGATGTAGAGATACGAGTTGGCGTCGAAGCGGCCGACGAACTGGCTGCCGCGGTAGCGCAGGTAGCTTTCCACTTCGAAGTCCACGTCGAAATCGAAGCCGAAGTTTTCCTTGCCGCGCAACCGCCGGCCGAATTTTTCGCGCATCGAATCGTCGCTCATATACGTGATGTGGCCCACCATGCGCGCCACCGCCAGCCCGCGCGCCGGCAGTTGCTTGCCGTAATAGTCGCCGCCGTTCCAGTCCGGATCGGCCATGATGGCCTGCCGCCCCACTTCGTTGAACGCAATCTGCTGTGCGCTGTGGCGCGTGGTAGTGGCGATCGGAATCGCCGATACCACGCGGTCCGGGTAAGCCACCGCCCATTCGAGCGCCTGCATGCCCCCCATCGAGCCGCCGGTCACCGTCAGCAGCCGCGGAATCTTCAGCGCATCGATCAGCATCTTCTCCAGGCGCACCATGTCGGAAATCGTGATGCCCGGAAACGACATGCCGTATGGGCAGCCGGTCGCCGGGTTGATCGACGACGGCCCCGTGGTGCCGCGGCACCCGCCCAGCACGTTACTCGAAATCACGAAGTACTTATTGGTGTCGAACGCCTTGCCGGGGCCGATCATGTTATCCCACCAGCCCGGCTTGCCGGTTTCCGGGCTGATCCCGGCCGCGTGCGCATCGCCCGAAAAAGCGTGCAGCACCAAAATGGCGTTGCTGCGCGCCGCGTTCAACTGGCCGTAGGTCTCGTAAGCCACGTCGACCGGCGCGAGCGCGGCGCCGCTATCGAGCGCAATCGAATCGAAGCGGACAACACTGGCCTCAACGATCATGCGGGAGAGTTCTCATCATAGCAGAGCCGGCCGGCCCTACTCGGGCTTGCGCAGCCAGAGGTAGCAGTGGTTGCCGATGCGGCCTGCGCGCGGGCTCCGCAGCAGCAACAGGTCCAGGTAGCGCAGCGGAAACAGCAACCAGCCCAGAACGCCGTGAACCAGGACGCGCCAGGCGCGCCACGGCAGCAACAGCTTGCCGTATTCGATGGTGAACACCAGCAGCGTCGCCGTGGGGCCCGTGCGCCAACCCTCGGCGACCGGGTCGAAGCCGCCAGCCAGCGCCTTCAATCCATCCACCGTGTAGCGGCGATAATCCTTCGGGTACTCGTGAAAAGGGTGGCAGAACGGCGTCACCACGTGCAAGTAGCCGCCCGGCGCGAGCACACGCGCGATTTCGGCCATCACCCGTTCGGGACGGCGCACGTGCTCCAGCACCGCATCGCATTCCACACGATGAAACAGGTTATCGGAAAACGGCATGCATTCGGCGTCGGCCGCCACATCCACGCCCGGCACCGCAAACAGGTCGAGGTTGACGTAACCCGCCGGGCGGCTTCCGGCCCCGCCGAGGTACAGGTTCCATCGCCCCAAGGGAAAGTCCTTGGGCTCGGCGGGATTCATGACATAAAGCGCGGGCGGAGCCAGCAGCCGGCTCAGTCGGTCCTGCCAGCGCGTCGAATCACGGCGGCGGTAGAGATCCTCAAGCGAATCGCGGGGCACTTGTCCTCAGGCGTCATCGAAAGAGAAATTCATCATACCAAAGGCCCCGAGGGGGCGCTCTTCCCCCGGAACGCTTGAGTTCCCGTCACGATTCAACCCGCTCCGGCCGTCTCCCCGTCCGATCATTACCGGAAGATATGAACTTGTAAATTTGCGATCCGCGGAACCGCCTCTGCCACCCGCCCACGACTCCTTCCAAGTGTATGTTTCTACACGGTAGAATCTATACTATTGCGCCGAAGCGACGCCATTTACTGCGTGGTTACCCCCCTAGAAAGAGCTATCGCGGCGGCTTGCCCATTACCCGCAAACGACGTATCATCGTGGCAGATAACGTGCATTTCCGGTTGAGCTAACTCAGAAGGCTCGATCACCTGTAACTTGTCCGAGGAGCAGTGCAGTATCAAATAGGAGGGTATGTAAATGGCAACTAGTCCGGCGGTGATGGCGCCATCGCGGCCCATCGAAGATCCCCTGGCGCACCTGGCGCGCACCAATGTTGTGGAGTATCCCAAGGGTCAAACCATCTATAGTCAGCAGCAGCCTTCGTTGGCCATCTATCTGGTGATCAGCGGCAAAGTCAAGGTCTCGCGATTGGCCGGCGATGGACGGCAAGTAGTCGTGGATATTTACCGGCCGGACGACTTATTCGGCGAATCGGCGTTTCTGGATACGCCGCCCCGGTCCGACCAGGCCGTCGCCATGGAAGACACGCGGCTGATGTCCTGGAGTTCCGCGGAAATCGAGGCGGCCATCGCCAAGCGGCCCCGCCTGGGCATGGCGTTCCTACAGATCCTGGTGCAACGCACCGGCGATCTCACCCGCCGCGTGGAAAGCCTCGCGGTGGACAATATCGCACGGCGGCTGGCGCGCTCGCTGCTTCGCTTTGCCGAACGCCTGGGAACCCAGGGCCAGGACGGCACCGTGTCGATGCCCCCGTTCACCCACGAACTGCTGGCGCAGTATGTGGGGACCTCGCGCGAGATCGTTACCCATTACATGAGCCAGTTCCGCCGCGAAGGATTGCTGCGCTACTCGCGGGCCGGCATCGCGATCCATTGCGCCGCCCTCACCACCTGGCTGGATCAAGACCGTTAGTGTCCGCGGCGCGGGCTTCCACCGCGTCGCACTCTAACCCGCGGAGGATTCCTCAATCACCGGCAGCACAGCCAGGGGTGACGCCGGCAACAGCGGTTGGGACCAAGTCCAGTTCCTGCGCTCGATGATGGTCTTTGGCTCATAGGTTTGGCCGTTAGCCAGGCGGCGCTCTTCGCGGCGAGCCGACCACAGCATTACGGGACCTAGCGTACGGGCTATCACGCGGGAGAGGACGCCGAACTCGCGTTCGACTTGCTGGCGCAGCGAGCGGATCTTCTCCGCCACAGCGTCGTTGGTGCCGGCCAGGTGGTGCTCCATCGCCCACAGCGCGGCCGTATATCCGTCGCGCAAGGAGCGCGCCTCGCGGGCGAAGCGGGCCTTCACGCGCGCGTCGGCATCGTTCTTGTAACGCAGCCAGCCTTCCAGCGTGGTGCGGCAGATGCGGTAAATGCTGGGGCCGTTGCGCTCGAAATCGCGGCGGAACGCCCAATCCAGAAATCGCTTGGAATCTTCGCGCGAAATGGCGGCGTGCTTGAAGTTGAACCGGTCCTGGCCGTGAATATCGGCCGGATCCACGTCGTCCAACATGCGCCCCTGCTCCAGCATCTCGAAGTAAAGGGGCGTGCCGGGGACGGGTGTGTAGAGCATGAACTGGTGGAAATCGGTATCGTGCGAAATCG
>CAWJLI010000017.1:0-14067 GCA_963843095.1 Bryobacterales bacterium | reverse complement strand
GCGTCCAGCCCGGCCCAGCCTTACGCCGCGCGCCAGACCGAGGACCACGGGATCGCCGTCGTGCGACTGAGCGACGCGGCTCAAGGAGTGGAAGTCTCGGTGGTTCCTTCGATCGGCAACCTGGCTTACGAAATGAAGGTGCACGGCCACAACATCCTGCATTTTCCCTACGCCAATTTGGGCGAATTCGCGCAGCGGCCCGGGCAGTGCGCTATTCCGCTGCTGGCGCCGTGGGCCAACCGGATGACCGAACAGGGCTTCTGGGCCAACGGCAAGAAATACACGTTCAACCCGGGGCTGGGAAACGTGCGCGGGGCCCTGCCGATTCACGGCCTGCTGAGCAACTCGCCGCTATGGCACGTGACCGAGGTGGCAGCCGACGCTGATTCCGCTCATGTCACCAGCCGCCTGGAGTTCTGGAAGGAACCCGACCTGATGGCGCAATGGCCGTTCGCGCACGAATACGAGATGACCTACAGCCTGGCCAAGGGCGTCCTCGAAGTGCGGCTGACGGTCATCAACCTCAGCTCGCAGCCCATGCCGCTGATGGTCGGCTTCCATCCGTACTACCGCATTCCCGATATTCCGCGCGACGAATGGGTGGCGCGCATTCCGGCGCGCCAGCGGGTGGTCGCCGACGAGCGGCTCATCCCCACCGGCGAGTACAAGCCGATGGATCTGCCATCGCCGCTCGCGCTCAAGGGCCGCACCCTCGATGACGGCTTCATCGACCTGGAGCGCGATTCCTCCGGCCGCGCCCACTTTTCCATCGAAGCCGCGGGCCGCACCGTCGAGGCGATGTTCGGGCCGAAATACCCGGTGGCCGTGGTTTGGGAACCCACCTGGCCGGGCCAGTCGCACGATTTTATCTGCTTCGAGCCGATGACCGCCATCACCAGCGGCGTCAACCTGGCGCACGAGGGAAAGTACCCGGCGCTGCAAAGCGTCCCCGCCGGTGCGCGCTGGACCGAGAGCTTCTGGGTGCGCGCGAGCGGGATATAAGGGACGGCGCAACACAGATCCGACTGCTGCGTAGCGTAGGCCCCTGGCAGCCCTGCGGATTGGTTTGCAGGAAGGCGCGCGCTTAGTGCGCCGAGGGCTGCTCCGGTTCCAACACCGGCGGCGTGGCTCCGGCCGGGACCGGCGCCAGCATGTCTTCCTTGCGCTTAATCAGGGTCGAGGTGTTGTAACTGGCTGCCTCGAAACCGTGACCGTGGGTAATGGCGTCGGTCGGGCAGGCTTCCACGCAATAGCCGCAGAAGATGCAGCGGTTGTAATCGATGTTATAAACCCTGGCGTAGCGCTCGCCGCCGGAGATACGCTCCCGTTCGGTGTTTTCCGCGGCCTCGATGTAAATGCAATTGGAAGGGCAGGCCGCGGCACACAGGAAACACGCCACGCATTTCTCCATGCCGTTAACGTCGCGCTGCAGCACGTGGACGCCGCGGAACCGCTCCTCGAACTTAGCCGGCTCATCGGGATAGTATTCGGTGACGGTCGGGGACAGCATCTCCTTGAACGTCACGCTCATGCCTTTGGCGATGGCCGCGGCGGCGCCGAATACATCAATCTTGGTGGACATGGAGTCTGATTTTATTATAGTGTGGCTCCGCACCGGAGCCTAGTTAAGCGAGCCTCAACCAGCTTTCCATTCCGGCACGTGGTCTTCAGCGCTAATCGGGTTTATGCCGGCGCGGGCGCCCAGCCAGAGGATGTCCTGTTTGATCCAACCCTCGATCACCCGCCCCACCATGGCATCGGGCTCGACCAGAAAAGTGGTTGGGACGTGTGAGATCCCATACGCATTGCTGGCCGGGAAACGATCGGCTTCCGAATCCAGCAGCATGGGAAACCGCAAACGGTAGTCCTGCGTGAACTCGCGCGTGTCCGGCTCGTCATTCTGCGAGATACCGTAGACGCGCAAACCGCTGCGGGCGTGGATGCGATCGAGGAACGGCAGCGTCATCTGGCATACCGGGCAAGACACTTTGAAAAACGCCAGTAACGCCGGCCCAGCGGCCAGCAGATCGGCGAGCGCAACTTCCCCGCCTCCCAAACGCGACAGCCGGAATTCCGGCGCGCGCGCGCCCACCTGCGGCAATGGCGATTTCTTGCGGAAAAACATGCTTTCAGTTTACTCGAGCGAGGGCCGCCGCTTCCCGCTCGCGCGGCGGTCAGTCCCGGTTATTCGTGATCAAGCGCGCACCGCGGTTGCGGGTGATGTAGTTATAGACCCATTCGACGAAGACCAGCAAGCGGTTTTCGAATTCCACCAAATACATCAAGTGTACGAATACCCACAGGAACCACGCCGGGAAACCGGCCACGTGCAGCCTGCCGAACTGCGCCACGGCCCGGTTCCTGCCGATGGTGGCCAGGTTGCCTTTGTCGAAGTAGCGGAAGGGGCGCATGGACTGGCCGCGCAGCTTCCGCACCAGCAGATCGGCCACGTAGCGGCCCTGTTGCATGGCGACCGGCGCCACGCCGGGCAATAGTTTGCCGTCCTGGGTGAGGCTCGCCAGGTCGCCGATGACGTGCATCTCCGGATGGCCGGGGATGCTCAGGTCCGGCTCGACCAGCACCCGTCCGGCGCGGTCGAGCGGGGCGCCGGCGCGTTCCGCCAGCTTCTGTCCCAAGCTGGAAGCGCGCACGCCCGCCGCCCATAGCACGGTGCGGGTGGCAATATATTCGGTCCGCCCCGCAGCCTGCACAGTGACTCCACCGGCATCAATAGCGATGACGCTCGCGCCCATGCGCGGCCGCACGCCGAGGGCGATGAGCTGGCGCTCGGCTTTGTGCGAGAGGTCCGGCGCGAAGGTCGGCAGCACGCGGTCCTCGCCTTCTATCAGCAGGATCCGGGATTCAGCCGGGTTGATGTGATGGAAATCGCGCCGCAACGTGTCGTTGGCGATTTCGCCCAACGCCCCGGCGAGCTCGACACCGGTCGGCCCGCCGCCGACGATCACGAAGGTAAGCCAGGTGTGGCGCAGCGCGAGGTCCGGCTCGCGCTCGGCCTCTTCAAAAGCCAGCAGAATGCGGCGGCGGATTTCAGTTGCGTCCTCCACGGTCTTCAGTCCGGGTGCCAGCGGCTCCCATTCGTGGTGGCCGAAATAGTGATGGGTGGCGCCGGTCGAGATCACCAGGTCGTCATAGGGCCGCTCGCCGTCGGAGAGGATCACGCGGCGGCTGCCGATATCGAAGTCCACCACCTCTCCGAGCAGCACTTCCGTGTTGCGATGGCCGCGCAAGACCACGCGCAGCGGGGAAGCGATCTCGCCCGGCGAAAGCCCGCCTGTAGCCACCTGGTAAAGCAGCGGCTGGAAGAGATGAAAATTGCGGCGATCGATGACCGTGAGCGCGAGCGGAGCCTTGCCAAGCCGCTTGGCCGCATAGAGACCGGCGAAACCGCCGCCGACTATTACCACCCGGTGCGCACTCACGCCCGGCGCACGGTCGGTACTTGGCTGGCCCTGGTCCTTCACCCCAGCACCCTCGCAATCCCTCAAGATCTCCCTCTTCCTCGATGGTAGCGCAGGGGCCGCCCAGGTAGACGTGTCTCCAGCCTACGCGGAGGGTCCGCCGCCGTTGCCAAAACCGCAACAGCGGGCGCGGTCTTCACACTTACCGGCACTCACAGCTGCGCTACTATTGAGGGGAGATCCCGGCACACGGCCGGACAAACAGGGGCAGGCAAATGAGTCGACGCGCGTACGGTATCGGAAGAGGGCTTCTAGCGGCGGCGCTGTGGTTGGGCGCGGCGGCAATTGTGCCCGCGCAGACCTTCACCGCCTATGAGTTGCCCGCCAGCTACAGCCAGCCGAAGGGAATCACCGCCGGCCCGGATGGAGCGCTCTGGTTCACCGAATTCAACAACAACAAGATTGGACGCATTTCGACCAGCGGAGCAATCACCGAATACCCGGTGCCTTCGGCGGCCAGCCACCCTTACTCGATCACCACCGGTCCGGATGGAGCGCTCTGGTTCACCGAGTATGATGCGAACAAGATCGGGCGCATCACCACGGCTGGCACGGTCACCGAGTTTGCGGTGCCCACCCCAGCGGCATTTCCGCTTGGGATCACTACCGGCCCCGATGGCGCTCTCTGGTTTACTGAGGCGGCCACCAACAATATCGGGCACGTAACCACGGCCGGGACGTTTGTGGAATATGCGATCCCCACCCAGCCGGCCGGCGCCTACGGTATCGCCACCGGACCCGACGGCAACGTTTGGTTTACCGAAGAAGCGGGCAACAACATCGGCCAGATCACAACCCAAGGCGTGGTCACCGAGTTTCCGTTGGCCGTGGCGGGATCGCTGCCTTCGGCCATCCTCAAAGGACCAGATAACGCGCTCTGGTTCACCGAGTGGGCGGGAAACAAGATTGGCCGATGCGACGCGAGCGGCAACATCGTGGAATACCAGATTCCCACCGGCATCGCCTACCCGTTGGGGCTAACTATCGGGTCCGATGGCGCACTGTGGTTCACCGAAGGCGCCATTCGCAACCAGATTGGCCGCATCACGCTGGCCGGCGCCATCAGCGAGTACCCCTTGGGACTTGAGGCACGTATTTCCACCACGCCTATCAAGAATGCACCTGCCGCTCCCGCGAATCCCGGTTGGCTCGCCACCGGCCCCGACGGTGCGATCTGGTTCACTGAGGCGATTGGCGACATCGTCCGTTTCAGTGCCCCCACCGCCGCCAGCAAAGCGCGCCACCCGTTGTGAGCTGCCGGCAGCGCCGGACTCGGCAGATCGCGCCAGCCTTCCTTCCCCACCGCGCACCGATTCGGTAACATGAAGCCATGCCCTGCCTGCTGCTTGTGCTTGTACTGGCCTTTCCACGCGTCGTGATGGTGGCGATGTTCCTGTTCAGCACCTATCTCCAGCGGGCCTACCATGGCATGCTTGTGCCTGCGCTGGGCTTCGTGTTCCTGCCGCTCACCACGCTGATCTACGCCTGGCTGACGAACACACACCGGCCGATCGTGGGGGTGAACGCGCTGATCCTGGTGATTGCGGCATTGATTGACGCCGGCGGGCTTGGCGGGGGCGCATGGCGCCGGCGGCGCGACTGAAGACGGCTACCGCGGGCGTTGGCAGGCGAAAGAGCCTGCCCCGCCGCCGCTAGCTCTTCAGTTCCTCGACAATTTCCGCCGCCACGGCGCGGGCCTTCTCGATGGCGCCCGGCTCCAGGCTGATCGCGCCTACACGCGCGTGGCCGCCGCCGCCGTAGCGTTCGCAAATCGTGGCCAGGTTGTGTTTCGGTTCCGCCGGCGTCCACGGATTAGAGCCGACTGAGATCTTGGTGCGCGCGCTCGACGGACTGACCGAAACCGTGTAGGTCGAGGAGGGGAACAGGAAATACGGTATGAACTTGTTGTAGCCTTCGACGTCGTGGCCCGACAAATCGAAGTAGACCACGCCGTCCCGCTGCTCAGCCCGGTCACGAATGATTTCGATCGAATCCAGGTGGCGCTGGTAAAGGGGCCGATACAGTGCCTGGATCTCCGGGATCGGCGACGATCTCTTCGAGGCGCGCATGCTGCATCCGCCCGATAATCTTCTGCACAATATCGGACCCTTGGGCGGCTTCGATGACCAAAGTCAGTTTCATCGCCGGAGCGCCCAGTTCCACCGCCGTCCGGGCGTCCGGGTACTGAGCGCCGTCGATGATCAGCGACCACTCGACCAGTTCGCTCAAGTCCGGTGCGGCGAAGCCAAAACGCTGGCGGGCCACGTCCGCGATGAAGGCGGTGCAGGATTTGTAGCGCGGATCATAAAGCTTGCGTCCGCTCGTGTCGCGGCGGAAATCCTCGGCATCCGCCTGGCTGAGGAAGGCGCTCTGGTGATGATCGAACCACCAGGTCAGGCGCGGGTTATTGGAGTATTTGAAATCCACGATGGCGTTTTCGTCGCCATCGAATAACTCCGGAGCGAAGACCTGCGCGGCCCGGTGGGCCATGCCTGTATAGCGGAATTCCGCATCCGGGTGAACTGCCCCCGCGATGAAGCGGCTGAAGAAGGCAGCCGACGCTGCCCCGTCAAAACAATGGTCGTGGTAGAGCACCCTTACTAGCATGAATTGAGGAGGAAAACCTTTAATCCTGCCTGAAGTTGGCAAGAAATGCAACTGCTATGTTTTGGGGTTCGAGGACCGCTGGCCCGCGCGATGCGCTACAACAGTTTTCATGCCGCAGTTCAGTCGACGCACTTTCCTGGCTGGGTCCGCCGCAGCGCCGTTCTTGCCCGCTGTGGCCGCGACAGACGGCGGCAAGCTGGATCGGGAAGCCATCGTCAAACGGCACAACCCAGTACTGACGGCGCCCGACATCACCTCTGCCCTTCAGGTTGGAAACGGCGAGTTTGCCTTCAGTGCCGATATCACTGGCCTGCAAACATTTTCCGCGGCCTATGAGGAGGGGATGCCGCTTGGAACCATGGCACAGTGGGCCTGGCATACGTTTCCGAATCCCGAGGGCTTCCATCTGGGTGAAGTGATGAGGCCTTATGATGCGCACGGGCGAACCGTCCCCTATGCGGAGACCCCCAACGAGGGGGAACGCATCCGGCAGGCCGTCACGTGGCTGCGCGAGAATCCGGAGCGCATCCATCTGGCACGCATCGGTCTCAAGTTCGCGGATCGGGACGGCAGCCCCGTTGCCGTGGCGGATCTGCACGACGTCAGGCAGGAACTCGATCTCTGGAGCGGCCTGATCTCGAGCGAGTTCCGGGTCGGCGACTCGCTGGTGCGGGTACAGACTGTTTGCCACCCCTCGCGTGACTTGCTCGCAGTTCGAATCTCTTCGCCACTGCTTCGACAAGGAAAACTGGCTGTTGCCATCGCTTTTCCGTATGCCTCCACTTCGTGGACGAGGGGCTATGACTGGGACTCCCCGTCGCGTTATGAGACCAGAGTTACCAGGGCCGGTCGGGGAGCGTCTTTCGACTGCATTCTCGATGAGACCCGCTACACGGCAACCACAGCGTGGTCGGCTCCCGCCCGGTTAGAGGACGCGGAACCTCACCACTTCCACCTGGTTTCCGAGGGACAGGAAGAGATCGAACTGGCGATTGAGTTTTCGCCGAAGCAGATCAATGGACGGATGCCTTCGTTTGTGGAGGTTCGCGACTCCGCCGCCAGTCACTGGTCCGCATTCTGGGCCAGGGGTGGCGCAATCGATTTCTCGGAATGTACCGATCCGCGCGCCGCCGAGCTGGAGCGCAGGGTGGTGCTCTCCCAGTATCTGATGGCGGTGAACTGCGCCGGTTCGATGCCGCCCCAGGAGACTGGCCTCGCGACCAATAGCTGGTGGGGCAAATCCCATTTGGAGATGCACTGGTGGCACGCGGCCCACTTCGTCCTGTGGGGTCGGCCGGAGCTTCTGGAGCGCAGTCTCCCTTGGTACCGCTCCATTCTGCTCCGGGCAAAGGACACCGCCAAGTTACAAGGCTACCGGGGAGCGCGGTGGCCGAAACAAATCGGCCCGGATGGAAGAGAGGCTCCGAGCGATGTCGGCGTTTTCCTCATCTGGCAACAGCCCCACCCGATTTACTATGCGGAGCTGTTATACCGGTCGCACCCCGGTCGCGAGACACTGGAGGCATACTGGGAGATCGTCTTCGAGACAGCGGAATTCATGGCTTCCTATGCGGTCTGGGACACCGCTACCCGTCGCTATGTACTGGGACCGCCGCTGATTCCCGCTCAGGAGAGTTACTCGAAGGTACGAAGACAGGTTACCAATCCGACTTACGAGTTGGCCTACTGGCATTGGGGACTATCGACGGCCCAGCGTTGGTGTGAGCGGTTGGGGATACCTCGCCATGCGGAGTGGGACCGAGTCATTCAGGGCCTCGCCCGGCCACCGGTCCGGAACGGCATCTACACGGCGATTGAAGGGGAGCCGTTTACGGTTTACAACGACCACCCATCGATGTTGTGCGCCCTGGGCGCGCTGCCCGCAACTCCCCTCGTCGATGCCTTGACCATGCGTTCGACACTCGACGACGTGCTGGCACGCTGGAATTGGAACACCACGTGGGGATGGGATTACCCGGTGATGGCGATGACGGCTGCCAGGCTCGGTGAGCCGGCCAAGGCGGTCGATGCGCTTCTCATGGATTCACCGAAAAACCAGTATCTGGCGGGAGGGCAGAACCTGGGAACCAAGGGCCGGCTGCCGCTTTACCTGCCGGGAAACGGCGGCTTACTTTACGCTGTCGCGATGATGGCTGGGGGTTGGGACGGCGCAATAAGAAGCGCCCCCGGCTTTCCCGTTTCGGGCGGGTGGAAGATCCAGTGGGAGGGTCTGAAAAAGGCACTGTAGTGACTTGGAACCCGCCTAAGGAGTCTTTACATTACAGCCGTACCAACGGCTTTCTATGGTCGCGGCTCCGATGTGCGTTGCGATTGAACTGGTTATTTCCTGACAGGCTCTAAGTGGTGAATCCGCAGACTGTGGAGCTGGCAGTCACAGCGCACGCGAAAATCGGATCTTAAAGTCTGCCAAGCAGTTACCGAACCGCGGCCGGAGGGTGATCGCGGCCGGACAAGTTACTCTTGGGGCGGGAAGAGGGAATCGCGGGATGCGCCCTTTGAAGCGCCTCATACTGGCATATAAGAACTTCGCGGCCAACCGGAACATCAGCCACATAGGACTCGGCGTCGCGGCACTGAACACGGCCAAAGTGCTGCGCGCGAACGGCATTGCGGCAGAGGTCTGGCCCATCACCAGCGCGGCGGAATTGGGCAGCCTCCTCGATTCCTCGGTTTCGCACGTGGTCACTTCGGCGCCGTGGATACCGGCTGACCACTGGCAGCGGCTGACGGCGGAGCACCCGAATATCACCTTCGCGGTGAATTGTCACTCGAACGTCGGCTTCTTGCAGGCCGATGCGAACGGGGTGAGGCGGTTGCGGGACGGCTTGGAACTGGAGCGCGGGACGTGGAACTTCCACGTTGCCGGCAACAGCCGCAAGTTCTGCGACTGGATCCGGGCGGCATATCGGGCTCCGTGCTCTTATCTGACGAATTTGTACTATCTGGAGCCGGAGCGGCATTATCCGCGGACGCCTTTCAGCGGCGGCACGCTGCGGGTGGGGGCATTCGGCGCAACGCGGCCGCTCAAGAATCTGATGAGCGCGGCAGGCGCGGCTTTGGAAATCGCCGGCCGGCGCAACGCACCGTTGGAGTTTTGGGTCTCGGCGGGACGCGCAGAGGGTGGACTGGGGATCATGGACGCGGTGCGGGCGATGATGGCTGGACTGCCGCACGTGCGACTGGTAGAGAACGGCTGGCAGACGTGGCCGCGCTTCCGCGAAACGGTTCGGCACATGCATCTGCTGCTGCAGCCGAGTTACACCGAATCGTTCAACATGGTGACGGCAGACGGAGTTGCGGAAGGCGTCGCGTCAGTGGTTTCGGATGCCATCGACTGGGCACCCAGGGCGTGGAAAGCGGGATTCGACCACGTGGATGAGATTGCCCGAGTCGGCACTCACCTGTTGGCGGATCCGTATGCGGCGGCGGAAGGTTTTCAGGCGCTGGAAGCGCACAACGCGGAGGGGCTGCGGTGCTGGAAAAGCTACCTGGAAGCGGCCTGAAGCGTTCACTTCACGCGGCTGAGGTCCAGCTTGCCGGCCACGGTTTGCCCGTCTGCTGTGACGATGGTAAAGGGGCCCTTCAGATGATCGCCCTCGATCACCAGGTTGCACTTGTAGACGGTGGCACCGTCGGCGTCCCTGACCTCCAGGGTGACCTTGTTGCCGGTAATGGCGCCCTTTTCGATGGTCCACTGGGTTGCTTCGTCCGGGCCGGCAGTGCCGGTGACTTGCCCACCGTCTTGTTTCAAGATGGCAAAAGTGGTGCCTTCCTGGTTGGTTCCATCGGGCTGCGTCACGTTGGCCGAGCCCGACCACTTGCCGCTCACGTTCACATCGGCGGCGGAAAGCACCAGCGCGACCGCCAGCAAGAACAACACAAACACCTTCATGGAAGCCTCCCTAAGTGGAATACGGGCGGCGGCCGAGAAAGTTCCACCGCCGCGGTAGTTTTAGTTCAAGAAGTAGGTCCGGTAGAGCGTGTCCCGTTGTTTGGGGACGAAGCCCGCGTCACGGATGATGCGGCGCAGTTCCTCTTCGGAGGCGCGGTAGTGGGCGCCGGCGGCGGAGACGACGTTCTCTTCGATCATGATGCTGCCCACATCGTTGCCGCCGAATCGCAGGCCGAGCTGGCAGGTCTTCAGCCCTTGCGTGACCCAGGAGGACTGCACGTTCTCGATGTTATCGAGGTAGATGCGCGAGATAGCCAGCGTCTGCAAGTATTCGACGGCGGTGGCTTCTTCCTTGACGAAGCGGCCGAGCGAGGTATTCTCGCGCTGATAGGTCCAGGGAATGAAGGCGGTGAAGCCGCCGGTTTCTTCTTGCAGATTGCGGACCAGCTCCAGGTGGTTCATCCGCTGCTCGAGGGTTTCGCCGCAGCCGAACATCATGGTCGCGGTGGTGCGCATGCCGAGCTGGTGGGCGGTGCGGTGAACGTCCATCCACTCCTGGACGCCGCACTTCAGGCGGCTGATCCGTTGACGGACGGCATCATCCAAAATCTCGGCGCCGCCGCCAGGAATGGAATCGAGGCCGGCATCCATCAGGCGCTGAATGGTGTCACGCAGGCTGAGGCCGCTAACCTCGGCGATGTTAACGACCTCGGGGGCGGAGAGGCAGTGCAAATGAATGCGGAAGCGCTGCTTGATGCCGCGGAACAGGTCTTCGTACCACTCGACCTTGAGGTCGGGATGCAACCCGCCCTGCATGAGAACGCCGGTGCCGCCGAGGTCGATGGTCTCCTGAATCTTCTGGTAGATGGTCTCGTTAGGCAACACGTAGCCTTCGGCATGGCCCATGGGCCGGTAGAAAGCGCAGAAGCTGCAGAACTCGGTACAGAAATTGGTGTAGTTGATGTTGCGATCGATGATGTAGGAGACGATTCCCTCGGGGTGCCACTTGCGGCGCACCGCATCGGCAGCCATACCGATGCCGATCAAGTCGTCGGAAGCAAACAGAGCCAGCGCCTCTTCACGCGAAATCATAGGAATCCCCGGCCGGTACTTTCAAGATAACAAAACCTGGGGCCGAACAAACCAGCCGGCGGGAGTCGGCATTTTCCATTCACAGGGCAGGCGCGCCGCCTGCCGAAACCAGAGTGAGAGAGCGTGCCCGAGCGCGCCAACAAAGCCGCCAGACGAGAGCGGCCGAAATCAACGGGAAAGGACAGACAGAAGAGATGAAAACGAAACGCAGATACGGATGGAAGCCGGACGTGCCGGACCATCGCGACCTGGTTTACAGGCCGCGGCGAACGGTGCCGGTGCCGGCGGATCTGGACATGCGGCAGGAGCAACCGCCGATTTTCGACCAGGGGCAGCTTGGCTCCTGCACGGGCAATGGACTGGCCGGGGAACTGGAGGCACAGGCCCTGGCGCAGAGCGAGCAACTCACGGTGCTGTCGCGGCTGTTCATCTATTACAACGAGCGCGCGATGGAAGGCACGATCACGGAGGATGGCGGCGCATCGATCCGCGACGGAATCAAGAGCGTAGGAGTACAGGGTGTGTGCCCGGAGTCCGAGTGGCCGTATGCCGTCGGCAAGTTTGCGGTAAAGCCGCCGAAGCACTGCTATACCGATGCCCGGAAACTCAAAGCCATCCATTACAGCAGCGTGCCACAGGACATGAATTCGATCAAAGCAGCGCTGGCTTCCGGACGGGGCATCGTGTTCGGGATTTCGGTCTACGATTCCTTCGAATCGGATGCGGTGGCGAAAACGGGAGTGGTGCCGATGCCGGACCCGAGCGAGAAATTGTGCGGCGGCCACTGCGTGCGGTTGGTCGGTTACACAGACAGCGGCATCAATGGCATTCCGGCGCAGCATTTCATTGGGGCGAATTCGTGGGGCACGGATTGGGGCCTCGCGGGCTACTTCGCGATTCCCTATGCGTACGTCACCAACCCGAACATGGCGGACGACCTCTGGGTGGTGACGGCGGTGTCGTAGGGCGCCAGCGTGCTGCGCGGCCAGCTCCGGGCCGGGCTCGCGCGCGGCTGCGCCGATTGTTAATCGGCGCGCAGGTTATCAACCTGCCCCACAGCGCAGCGCATGCGGAGAGAAATCAAGAGTGTAGTCAACACAGAGTAGACAGGTTCAGCAAGAGGAGACATAACATGAATAGAAGGACATTCCGGCTCATTTGGGCCATTCTGCCGGCGCTGGCAGCTAGCTGTCTGTCGGCGCAAGGGCCGAACACGGTCAACTACACACCGAGCTATTTTGTGGGCGCGGGAGCCGAATACAATCGCTACAACACGGCCGCGCCTTCGGTCGCGGGGTGGACGACGTTTGCGGTCGAAGTGGGCCAGAGCAAGGTATACTCCTGGTCCACCATCGAACTGACCAGCGCCACCAGCACGGCCAGAACGGGAGCCGGGTACCTGTTTGCACAAACCGGCAACTGGTCGCTGGTGGCGCTGGGAGACGCCGGGCTGGCGATCTCGCCCGTAGCCACGCTGGGCTCTTTCAGCGGTGGAGGAGCCGTCTTCTACGACATCGGGCAGCGGCTCAACAAAGGGCATTTCTACCTCACCGGAGTGATGCGGGTGACCGTGATTACCTCCAACTCGGTGGAGCCGGTGTTTGGGTTCGGCATGGGAAAGAGCTTTTGAGGAGGCGATATGAACCTAGCAATCCCTTCGTGGTTGACCGGTGCGGCGGTAGCCATCGTCCTGTCCGCGGCGGCGCGTGCACTGCCGGATCCGGCGCCGTTGGGTTCTCGGCTGTACCTTTGGTTTTACCGGTTCACGCAGAACCTGCTGGCGAATTTCGACAAGACACAGAAGGCGTAAGTGGTGAACGTTGCGGGGGCGGGCGAGAGTTACTGCCCCCGGTTACGCCGAGGCAGCAGCTAATTCGGGCTGCGGAGCTTGCACAAACACGTAGACCGTGAAGAGCGGCTTGGAGTCGCCCCTGCCCCAGCGATTCACCTGCCATCTGGCGCGAAGGTAGCGCACCTGAGGGCGGTCCGTAAGGTCGAGCACGATCTGGTAAGTGCCGCAATAGAACTTCTGCGGAAATGTGGCCACCGGCTTGGCGCCCCAGTCGGTGCCGTCGGCGGAGCCCCAGATCGAGATATCGATGCTCTGCTGTTCGATGATGCGCGTGATGCCGAGGGTCAGAAGCAACGTTCCGCCCACAGGACCGCCAAGATCAATCTCAGACCCGGCGCCGGCCTCGCGTACAGTCGTTTCCGGCAGCAGAAACTCTTGCAGCATAGACTTATCCTTCACTCGCACGGCAACTAACCGCAGATCGAAAAGTCGTGCCCCGAGCACTTCCAGGTTCTCACACTTTGCGCTGGAACAAAAGCGAAATTGCCGGAAACCAGCCTTATACGGACACAGAATCTCGCGCCGCGGGCTGCCATTAACTCAGTTCTTTCAATCAGATGACGAGTCAGGTTCAAATCGTCCGTAAATCGAATCCGGATGTATTGGTAATCACCTAGCAGGCGCCTTGAATCAGAAACGAATGAAGGCAGTCGCCATCAGCGACTCCCTCATGGATAGAGTGCGCCCAATTCCCTGGCGTCGAATCGATTGAAACTCTACTTCACCTTACGAAACAGCTTGCTGAGGACCCGCACGGCCCGGTCCACTTCCTTTTCGGTGATGATGTAGGGCGGTAGGAAGCGCAACACGGTGTCATGCGTGCAGTTGATGAGCATGCCTTCGGCCATGGCGTCCAGCACGAATTGTTTGCCGGGGATAGCCAGTTCGACGCCCAGCATCAGGCCGCAGCCGCGGACCTCCTTGACGAAGGAATGCTTGCGGGCCAGCGTCTCCAGCGAATCCTTGAAATATCCGCCCACCCTTTGAATGGCGGGCAGCAACCCATCCAGAATATCCAGGAACTCCAGAGACACGCGGCAAGCCAGCGGGCCACCCCCGAAGGTGGTGCCATGCATGCCGGGCTTGATGGCTGCCGCGGCTTTCTCGTTGGCTAGGATGAAGCC
>CAWJLI010000016.1:0-65503 GCA_963843095.1 Bryobacterales bacterium | reverse complement strand
ATACGATCGAGGCTCCATCGATCCATCATTTATGCTCGCCCGCATCAGCCTGGCGGCCACGATCTCGCCCGGCCAGCAGGCCGGTCTCGAGGAATTGCTGCGCGAGCAGCAGATTCCCGCGTCTCCCAACTACCATCGCTGGCTCACGCCGGAGCAGTTCGGGGACCGGTTTGGATTGAACCGGAGCGATATCGCCAGGATTGCGGCTTGGCTGGAGTCGGAAGGTTTCCAGGTAGAAGAGACTGCGCGGGCTCGCAACTGGATTGCGTTCAGCGGCACGGCCGGGCAGGTCGCCCGCACCTTCCGGACTCAGATTCACCGCTATGAGACGGCCGGTGAAACGCACTTCGCCAACTCTTCAGAAGTCTCGATTCCGGCTTCGCTCAAGGGCGTGATTGGCGGCATCTACGGGTTGAACAACTTTTATCCAAAGCCGAAGGATGGCGCACATGCCACTACCACGATCGGCTCCCACGCGATGACGCCCAGCGATTTCGCCACTATTTATGACGTGAATCCTCTATATGCGGCCGGCATCGACGGAACGGGCGTAAACATCGCGATCATGGGACTCTCCGAGATCACCCTGTCCGACTACCAGAGCTTCCGGAAGATGTTTAACCTCTCCGCCGTCGATCCACAGATGGTCCTGGTTGGACCGAGCCCAGGAACGGTCCAAGGCTGGGACGGCGAGGGGTTGCTCGACCTGGAATGGGCGGGCGCCGTGGCTCCCAACGCGAATCTCTTTTTCGTCTATGGGACCAACATCGCCACCGCGGTGCAGGCGGCGATCGATCGGAGTGTGGGGCAGATCGTTTCCACCAGTTATGCAGTCTGTGAACCCGAGAACAACCAACTGTACCGCGGTCTGGCCCAACAAGCGAATGCGCAAGGTATTACCTGGCTGGCCTCATCCGGTGACGCCGGCGCCGCGGGATGCGACTACACCACGGCGCCCGCCCAGCACGGACTGGCGGTCGCGTGGCCGGCCGCTTTTCCGGAAGTGACCGGAGTGGGAGCGACACAGTTCAACGGCGACGTCAGCGCCTACTGGACACCTTCCAGCGGCGCAACGGGGTACGCGGCGGTTTCTTACATTCCGGAAACGAGCTGGAATGAATCAATTGCGACATACCCAGCAGCGAGCGGAGGCGGCGCGAGCATCCAGTTTCCCAAACCGGACTGGCAAAATGGTCCGGGCGTACCCGATGACGGCGCTCGCGATGTGCCCGACATCTCGCTGGTCGGCGCAATTCACACGTACGAGACCTACTGGAACGGGCCGAGCGGTACGGGCGGCGGCACTTCCGCCTCGGCTCCCGCGTTCGCCGGGCTGGTGGCTCTGCTGAATCAATACGTCGTGGCAAACGGATTCCAATCGCAACCCGGCTTGGGGAATATCAATCCGGCGCTTTACAAACTGGCGCAAACCGTTCCCAGCGCGTTTCACGACATCACGACGGGTGACAACATCGTTTCTTGCACCGGCGGCCGCGGCTGCGTAGCGGGATATCTTGGCTACTCCGCCGGCCCCGGATACGACCAGGTTACCGGCCTGGGATCGGTGGATGCTTATGCGCTGATCACGAACTGGAGTAAACAGGGCGCAGCGACGAGTGGCGCTGAGACCGTTACCACGCTCGCCGTCAATCCCGGCTCCGTCACCCTGGGCGATACGGTTCGGCTCACCGCCACGGTTTCCGCAAAGGCAGGCAACAATCTCATCCCTGCTGGAACGGTCACCTTCACTTCGGGCGCAACGATGCTGGGAACGGCGGCGTTGACGCGGGTCGGCGCGGTGGCAATCGCTATTTTGGACGCCGATGGATCACAGTTGCGGGCAGGCACGGACACCCTGATAGCCGCCTACAGCGGCAACAGCGGGTTCAATAGTTCGGACGGATCGGCCAGGATTTCCGTGGCTCTTCCCAGCGGTCTGCAAGGTTCATTCGTCTCAGTGTCGGTTTCCCCGAATCCGGCTTACGCCGGGGCGCCGATTACATTCGCTGTGACGGAAGAGGCCGGGACAGCCACCACGCTCACTACCCTTACGATGGATGGCACCGACATCTCCGCGGAGCTGCCCTTGATGTTTGGAAACGTGAACCTGGCGGCATTCGGAACGTTGTCGGCATCCGGGCAAGCTCCGTCGCCGGAGACGCTGCCGGCGACCGTGAATGCGGTCCTCGGCGGTATGGACACTGACGGCCGGCAATGGTCGCGTCAGATCAAGCTGCGTATCGTGGCGCGGGAGCAATGGCCGGCCATGGTGCTGTCCGTCGCGCAAGCCACCGTGCAGCAGGATACCACCGCCCTGGATTCGTCCTGCCAGTGGCTGGTGCCTTTGCTGGTGGAGGAGAGGAACGGCTTTCCCGTGCAGCTCAGCAGTCTGTCCAGGGCGGGGGCCTTTGCGAGCGAACAGATCGATCAGCTTTTCGGGACCAGCCACCTGGCTCCATACGGGTTTTTGCAGGCCGCCCTCTGCGAGAATGCGCTGAGCCCTCCTCAGACGATCGACTACGTGCTCCAGGGAACGGACGCGAATGGCGTAGCAGTGCAGGCTGCGCTGCGAGTGTCGTTTACGGGTCCGGCGTCCGGTCCCGCCGCCTTTGCAGCCAGTCCGCAGTCGGTCGCACTTACTATCTCCAATTCCAGCGGTTCCGCAACGGGATCAGTCGCGGTATCTGCGCCGTGGACGGTTTCCGTATTTCCTTACAATGTTGCGACTAGCTGGCTGACGGTCAGTCCGCTGTCCGGCCCGGCTCCGGGGAATCTGAGCATCACGGCTAACGGTTCGGGCCTCGCCAGCGGAGTCTACCGGGCCACGCTGATCCTGAAAGGAACGAATACGTTGCCACAGTCGCTGGAGGTGCCCGTCACCCTTTTGGTGGGCGACACTTCATCGATAAGGATAGATGGCGTCGTGAATGCGGCATCTTTCCAGACGGCGCTTGCGCCCGGGATGCTCGCCTCGGTTTTCGGATCGCAACTTGCTTCCCAACCTCAACAGGCCGCTGCGATCCCTTTGCCGCTCCAGGCTCAAGGCGTTTCGGTAACCGTAAATGGCATCGCGGCCCCGCTGGATTACCTCTCGCCAGGGCAGTTGAACATCCAGATTCCGTACGAGGTGGGTGCCGGAGCGGCTGTGCTGGGAGTAAGTGTCAACGGACTGGTTGCGTACTACGATTTCGGGGTGATGCCCTCGGCACCAGGTATCTTCGCATCGGGAGGAGCGTTGGTGCCGGCCAGCCAGGCGCGGCCCGGCGATACGCTGGCGCTCTTCATGACTGGGGAGGGCGACGTTACGCCTTTCTTCGGAACCAACAGCACGCCCCCACCTGCGACCGCGCTCGATCAACTGCCAAAGCCCGCACTTCCGATCAGCGTCAGCGTCGGGGGCACGCAGGCGGCCATACAGTTCATCGGCATTCCCAGCGGGCTCATGGTAACGCAGATCAACTTCACTGTCCCGCCCGGCACGCCGCCGGGACTTCAGCCCGTATCAGTGACGGTTAACGGCGTGGCGAGCCCGCCGGTGAATCTGACGATAGCGCCGTAGAGTCTCGGGAGGCCATCGGCGGCAGGCGGATCCCCTCTGACGCTGCACGGGGGGAGACGAGTCCCGACACGTCTGGCTTCCGTCATCGGGCGCCAAGGACCAGCTTGCCGCAGCGGAGTCCAGAGGTCTGATCGCCTCCTGGGGAACTGAGCGCATTCGCTCCGTCCAGGTGGACGGGCTACTCGGAAACAGTGTAGCGCGCCGGCTTGCCGGCGGAGTTGGCTTCCGATATTTCCAAGTAACGCTCGCCTGGATCGTTCGTCGCTCTTGGCTGGACGAGGCCCGTTCCAGGGTTTGGCGACTACGCGACGCAATGCATTCAGTGCTGGCTCAGCCCGACCTTGTCGCCTCTGATTCGCTTCATTCCCGAGACGAGAGGGTATAAAATAACGCCACCGTGATGACTACAACGAAGCGACCTATCTACTATTCTCTGTACTTCCAGGTGCTAGCGGCGATCGGGATCGGTATCTCACTGGGGATACTGGCGCCGGGCACGGCGGCGGCGATGAAGCCGTTCGGTGAGGGGTTCATCAAGCTGATCAAGATGATGATCGCGCCAATCATTTTCTGCACGGTGGTGCTGGGCATTGCCGGGACCGAGGATCTGAAGAAGGTCGGGCGGACGGGCGGGTTGGCGCTGCTGTACTTCGAGGTAGTGAGCACGCTGGCGCTGATTGTCGGGCTGACGGCGGTGAACCTGATCCATCCAGGCGTGGGGATGAACGTGAACCCGCACACGCTGGACTCGAAGGCGATTGCGTCGTACGCCGCGCCGGGTACGCTCCGTGGGCCGGCCGAGTTTCTGTTGGATGTGATTCCGGCGAATTTCGTCGGGGCGTTCGCCAATGGCGAGATTCTGCAGGTGCTGCTGCTGTCGGTTCTGTGCGGAATCACGCTGCAGAGAATGGGCGCGCGGCAGAGCGTGCTGTACCAGTGGATCGACAAGGGCGCGGAGATGCTGTTCGAGATCGTGAAGGTCATTATGTATGTCGCGCCGCTGGGCGCGTTCGGCGCAATGGCGTTTACGGTGGGCAGCTACGGGGTGAAGAGCCTGCTGAGCCTCGTCCAACTAATGGGCACGTTCTACCTGACGTGCGTCGTGTTCATTTTCGGAGTACTGGGAACGATCGCGGCGGCGCACGGGTTCAGCATACTGAAGTACCTGAATTACATTCGCGATGAGATTCTGATCGTGCTGGGCACGGCGAGTTCCGAGGCGGCGCTACCGCGGATGATGACGAAGATGGAGAGCCTTGGCGCGGGGCGCTCGACGGTGGGCTTGGTGATTCCGACGGGCTATTCGTTCAACCTGGACGGGACGTCGATCTATCTGACGCTGGCGGCGGTGTTCATTGCGCAGGCGACCAACGCGCCGCTGGATCTGCCGCACCAGATCGGGCTGCTGGCGATTCTGCTGCTGACGTCGAAGGGCGCAGCCGGCGTGACGGGGAGCGGGTTCATCGTGCTGGCGGCGACGCTGTCCGCAGTGGGGACGGTGCCGGTGGGCGGCCTGGCGTTGATCCTGGGTATCGACCGGTTCATGAGCGAGGCTCGGGCGATCACGAACGTGATCGGCAATGGCGTGGCAACGCTGGTGGTGGCGAAGTGGACGGGCGACCTGGATACGCGGACGCTGAACGCGCGGCTGCGCGGGCTGGAGCCGGCGCCCGAGTAGCAACTGAAGGCGATGCGGGCGGCGGCGGAGCGCGCCGAGGAGGAGTTTGGCGGCGACGATGGCGCAACTGGCCGGCTCGGTGGCAGCACTGGCGATAGCGACCGGGCGGCCGGCGAGCCCGGCGGAATTGGCTACCGATAATAGCGAATAACGCCGGCCTGGAACGGGCGCCTATATAGCCCATCCGGCGGTCTGGTGCCCGCACCGTGGTAGACCGGATGGGCAGCCGCAAGTTGCGAGCCGGCCTTGGAGTGGGTAGCCGCGCTTAACAAATCGGAGATCGTACATGCATTGGGAGAATTGGCTCCTACTGAACTGACCGGACCGAGCGGGTAGAAGTGCTGGGTGAGCAGCGCGATGCCGGAGCCGTAAGTGGCGGCGAATCGGCTCGTCCACGTGCTGATATTCCCCGCGTCGGCAGGTCCAGTGAGCACCGCGCCGGGATCGGCGGTCTGGATCGCGTTGGCGAATGAGTCCCAATCCGACAGATATTGGGACAAGGTATAGCTGGTGGGCTCGTCGCCATTGCCGGAATACAGATCCGGTTCATTGCCGATCTCGAAACCGAACAACGCGCCACGGCCGCTTTGAGAAACGTATACGGCTTCTTCGGCGTCGAGCGCCGCGGTCGAGCTGGCCAGGTTCAGGCCGAACAAGACTCGCCATCCCACCGTGCGCGCCAGGGCCATCACGTTGTCCACGTCGCTGCCGGTGAGCGAGTTCGCTGGCGTGCTGGAAGTCCGTGTTCCTCCCACCCAGGTGGTGCGATCCACCGAGTTCCCGCCGAACCGCATCCAGCCGGTCCCGAGTTGCGAAAGCATCTGCGCGAAGACGGCGGAGCTGGAGGGAAATCCTGTGGCGGATGCGATGGAGCTGGTTTCAAAGCTGAGGCCGATGAAATCGGAAGGAATCGTCACGCCTGGCGACGCCGTGTTCACCGAGATCGAAACCGCCGTTTGCGCCGCCGCGCCCCACGCCAGCAGCCAGACCGCCGCCAGCGCAAACCTTCCTGCATCCGAGATCACCGGCTCGCCCACACCTGAGCAACAACATAGCACGCAGAATTCAGCTTCCCGGATGTTCATGGCTTGAGCGCTTTGGCGACCAGGTGCCCGATATTGCGGAAGCTGGGTATGCACTTGACTCAGGTAGCCCCTACAGATTGTGATTCGTACGTAGCACCTTAGTGGGCTTGGCGATGGGAGCGTAGGTCGTTGGGCCAGTGTCTACCGCTTGCTGCACGAGACGGAAGAGCAGCTTGCCCCGACTCCTTGATTTGCGCCGATTAAAGCGAAACGTAAAGTCATCGAGGTAAGTGCGGAAGATGCTCGTGCGACACTGCCGCTGGTGTGTACCGGCCAGCCAGCACTTCAGAAGCGAGACAACCAGGTGTACCCGGGGCATGAGACCGATGTCAATGCCGTGGAACGCGGTCGGATCCAGACCGGCGTGCTCGTGAGGGGAGGCACGGCCTTAATCTACGCGGCAGAGGCAGGCCACGCGGATGTTGTTCGGATGCTGATCGACGCCCACAACGCCCGCTGGGGCGACGAGAACGGATACTCCCACCTGCGCAGCGCGCTGGTTGGCGCCGCCAAAAGCTTTCCGGTAGTGCGAGGCAAAGTCGACACCAGCACGTGGCAGCAGATCGTGCTCTGCGATTTCGACGACCGTCCGCGTCGTGTGGCCATCAGATGTGCATAAACTGGCGCTGCTAACCAGTCTGGATTGATCTCAACCGCGACGCGCTGATGAAGTATTGGACGGCGAGAATCCACCATGGGCGCGATACGCGCCTCGAAGGCGACTGACAATGCATGACCGGGAGCGCGCTTCACCGCAACGGCAGTGCCGGGGCGGCGGAATCCATGGGGAAGGCCAGGAATCCGGCGATTGTACCGGCCACCTGGGTGATGTACACGGGGATATCTGTGTGGCCACCCGGCACGCCGGGCGCGGATACCACCATCGGGACTTCCAGGTCGTCACGGTATGGGCTCCCGTGCTGGGAGCCGGTTCCGTCGTTGTCGAAGTAGTGCCCCGGCTGCAGGGCTACGATGAGATCGCCCGCCCGCGCGCAGTCCTCCGCACTGCGCGCGCGCACGAATGCCACGGCGGGCGACGCGGCTGCCAGCGTGGCTGCAAGCTTCGTCAAATCCTCCTGGTCGGGATGGTCCAGGTATACAAACGCCATGCCGCCGTTCTTGGCGATCTGCGAGTGAGCCGGCAGGGCCGCCAGCAAATCCGCAGCCAAGGTCAAGTCTTCGGGGTGCGCCTGCACCTCGGTGCGACCGTGATCCGACGTCATCACGAACATAGTGTCCGCCGCCCAGTCCGGATCGAGCGCCTGATAGGTGTCGAGTATGCGTCCGAGCAGCGGGTCGATGATGGTCGTCAGGTACGCCACCTGGGCCACCAGCCCCTGTTTGTGTCCAGCCGTATCCGAGCCGGCGAAATACACCGTAAGGATAGAGGGCACGCCGCGCGCTTTGAGACCGGCGATGGCTCGCGCGGCCATTTCGCGGTCGAACGAGGGCCAGTCGATGGTGTTGCCGCGGATGAAGAGGAGCGCCTCCGGTTCGGTGGGCGGCAGCGGCTGCGTGGCGCCTTTCCAATACTGGCTATAGACCACCGTGCTGGTGAGGCCGGCGCGCGTGGCGGCTTCGTACACGGTGGGCGCGCCCAGGTGCCGGTTGCCCAGCCCGCCGGCGCAGTGCATGCCCACCACCGTGGCAAAGCCGTAGGTGCACGCCAGACCGGATGGGCTGACGTAGTCGTAGAAGCGCCCCTCGCCGCGGTCGAACCACTGGTTGCCGGGGATGCCGTGCCGCGCCGGCAATACGCCGGTGAACAGTGCCGCCTGCGCGGGCATAGTGACGGAAGGCAGCACCGTCGAAGCCCGGTCGAACCATCGGGCATTGGCGAAGATGCGCTGGAAATTGGGCAGGCGGCCGCTCTCGAAGAGCTGCTGCACGGTGTCGCGGCGAACCCCGTCCACGTCGATGATCACCGCGTGCCGGGCGGCCTGCGCCATTAGCCCCGAGCTGAGCAGCACGCAGGCCGCCCCGAATCGCCACAGGGGGACCATTCTCATTTCACCTGCACGCTCTCGAGGAACATGGTGCTCTGAAAAACGTAGGCCGTATTCAACCCCGTAGCGGTGAACTTCTGAGGGTTGGTCATCGGCAGCGGCATCATACCCAGTACGCCGAGCTGGCTGGATTCGTCCCCGCTGACCGGGGCGGCGGGATTCACCGGAACCAAGTCGGACAGCGCGTTGGCCGGAATGGTGAAGGTTCCGGCACTCACCGGCGCCAGACAGGTGAATCCGCCCGACATCAGGGTGTTGGGGTCGGAAGAGGCGCCGATAATCAGCATGGTCTGCGTCTGGTCTCCGCCCGTCCACGTCAGCGTGAGCGGGTTGGACCGGTTGATCGTGGCGATCTGCATCTCGTTGGTCCATGTGATGGTCGGAGACTCGTTCACCGTAACCGAGAAGGCCCCCACATCGGCGCCTCCCGTGCCCTTGATCGTGAAGGGGCCGGTGTCGAGGAACGGCTCCATCTGCGAGCTATCCACCGATATGCTGCTGCCCGCCGCCAGGCTGCCGCCGAGCGCCCCCACGTACGGGCTGGTCGAACTGATCTGGCTGATGGTGCCGGACCCCTTCGGACCGCTCACCGCCAGCGATGCCCCGGCATCCAGCATCCTGGTCAGGCTGGGATCGAGACTGGACCCTCCCGTCCCCATGGCGGAACCGAGATCGAGCGAGCGGTTGGTCGACTTGCACGAACCGGCCGGCGGTAAATTCATAAACGGACTGAAGGCCAGGTCGCCGCCGGCTGTGACTTGCGCGAAATCGCCGATTCCCAGATCGATGATCGAATTCAATGGCGCGGCTGAGGGGCTTAATGAGCCGTAATAATTGAGGCGCATGAGCCCCAGGATGCCCAGATTGCCACCCGTCGAACTAATATTGCTCAACGGGTTGCCGGTGTCCTTGCAGTGGGTCCCGTCGGCGGTGAGGGAGATGGTCACGGTGTTGCTCCAGGCGCCCGCGGCGTTCACCTGCACCGGAATGTAACAGCCCAGAGGGGCACTCGCCGGCACCGTAAAGTAGACGTTGTCCACGCCCGCGAAATTGGGAGCGCGTCCGCTGTACAACAGCGGGGCCTGCTGGCCGCCCACCAGCACCTGCACCGGGACCGACATATTCCCTCCCGGCGGCGGCGTATTGTCGCCGGTGGTAATGGGGCCGAGCCCGGTCGCCCAGATGATCAGAATCTGGCTTGGCTTAGCCGTGATCGTAACCGTATTCAGCGGTTGGTTGGTGGCCGAGTTGAAATTCTGTAGGATTGCCGGACCTCTGCCCCCCGCCGAGCTGAAGATGCCGAACGCCGTAGCCACCACATTGATGGTGGCCGGCGCGCTGGGAGCGCCCAGGTAGCTGACCGTGAGCTGCACGTTCCCGAGCGGCGTGTTGGAGGGCAGAATGGCGTTGATTTGCGTCGCGGAGACGTATTTCAGATAGGCTTGCAGGGTGGTCGAGCCCTGCGTCACGCTCACCGTCACGTTGCCCATGGTCGCCGGAATCGGATAGGCGGTAGCCTGCACCGGAGTGGCCGGGCCGAGGTTGCTGCCGTAAATCGTGATCAGCGATCCCTGCGCGACGGATCCGCCGCGGTTATTGGCCGCGTTGACGATGCCCCCCGGCGTGATATTAGGTGCGAAGGTCGAGGCGCCTCCGGCCTGCGTCACGCTGAGCGTCTGGTCGGCAAGGGCGATGGTGCCGCTGCGCGACAGGGTGGTGGCGTTCTGGTCCACCGCGTAGTTGATTGAGAGCGCTCCCGTGCCGGAAGTGGGCGAAGTGACGTGCAGCCACGAACTGGCGCTGGGGCTGACCGCGACCGACCACGGACAGGAACTAGGGTTGGCCGAGAGCAGCACGCTGCTGGCGCCGCCGATGGCCTGCATCGTGCTGCTGGTGGGACTGATCGAGTACGCGCACTTGGTCGCCGCCGCTTGATTCACGGTCACCGTTTGCCCAGCCACGCTCAGGGTACCGGTACGGGCCGCGGTAGTGGTATTGGGACTCACCTGGTAGGCAACCACTCCGCTTCCGCTGCCCGGCGTCCCGTTCGTGACGGTGATCCAGGAGTTGTTGCTGATGGCGGTCCACGCGCAGCCGGTGCCGGCGTTGACCTGGATCAATCCGGTGATATTCCCCGAGGTCAGGCTGGCCGGCTGGTTTTGCGTCAAGGCCCTTGCCGAGTAAGTGCAGGCCGGCGCGCTGCCGCCGGCCGTCAGCCGCACATTGTCGAAATCACCCTGCGATGCGGTCGCCCCCAATACGATTTTCAGGGTCTGTCCGGCCAGCGGATCCGACGCGCTCGATTGGTAGGTCCCTGTCCAGGTGGTCCAGCCGCCGAGGGGTGGCTCGGTACCCGTGGCCGAGGCGATCAGGGTGCTGCCGGCATAAAGCTGCGCGGTCGGCGGCGTCGAGGGATAGAGGTTGTCCAGGCGTCGGCCTACGTCAACCTGCAACGTGTACAACGTCGATGGCTGCAGTGTCGCGCTCAGCGTCTGAGAGAGGGTGCCGTTGTTGATCTGCAGAACCGTGGTTTCTTCGACAGCGGGCAGGGGAAGCGTGAAATAGTTCGGACCCGGTTGAAAAAGCCCCAGGGTTCCGCCGCTGGAGGCAGTCCAGCCCGGCACATTACCATTCAAGGTATCCTGGCAGCCGGCCCCTCCGCTGCCCGCCCCTCCGGTACCTGAACAACTGATCCAGTTCGGGTTGGATGGAATCGTCTCGAAGCCGGGGTTGGTAATCGTGATTGAAGTCTGTGTGCCCCCCATAGAGGCTGCCGAGCCAGCCTGGAAAATGGTGTATTGCTGCCCGCCGATGATGAGTGTGCCACTGCGCGGGCCGCTGGTGTTGGGGTCGGCAGTGAACGTCACAGTGGTGTTGCCAGTGCCGCTGACGGATGAGGTGACATGGATCCAGCTATCCACGGCAATCACCGTCCAGGTGGAGGTGGCCGTCAGGCCGACGCTGCCGGTGCCGCCGGTAGCGCCAAGATTCTGGCCCGGCGAAGCCAGCGTGCAGGTGCCGCCGCAGGATCCCAGGGCCTCCGGAACCCATTGGTAGACATAACTCCACAAATGGTCTCCGGTGTAACTGGAACCCATATCGGTGATGATGCTCATCAGCCCGTTCGAGTCCCCGTCACCGCTGCCTGTGATGTATCCGATACTATTCGGAGCCGGAGGTGCTTGCGCCAGCGCGTTGTTGTAAGTGATCACGGTTCCCACCGGGGTCCAGCCATATAGACCATTGGACGGCCACAGGGAAAGGAAGTTCTCGGGCGTCCACTGTGGCGCGCAGACCGAGGCCGTAGCCAGGTTGCTTACCTGCGCGTACGGGCACCTTGCGGCAGTCCAGGTGAAGCCGAGGCTGTTCGGATTCACAACCGATGCGATCGTGGCGGAGACCGGCCAATAGAGCGCCGTGCCGGGAATCAGAATGGAGGGTGGGCGGCTCCAGGAAAAGGTGATCCCTAACTCCGTAATAGGATAGCCGGAGCCAACCCCACACGTATTTGTAATGGTGTAGTTCCCTTCCCCACCTGAGGTGGTGGAGACAGGGCAACTGGTGCTGGTAGTGGGCTGGATGCCGGATTCGGTTCTCAGGTACTGCCAGTATCCGCTTTGCGCTGAACTGGTGGCTGCTGCGCCGAGCAGAAAAATGACTGCACACATCAGGTACGTCACGCGGGTCCGACTCATGTCTCGACCTCCTGAAGCTTGAACCTAGTCCATTCCCCCCCATTCGTACCAGTGAGTCACTGTGACGAATGCGATTTTCGGAGCTGTTTTGGTGCCTTGCACCACAACCCTAAACCACCTATAATCACGCTGTAACATGGGGATCACTCTACCGGCCGGCGAAGTTTCCCCCGAGGCAATCGGAGAAGCCCTCGCGCGCGTGCTGGCCAGCCAGGAGTTCGGCACCTCCAAGCGGTTGCGCCGCTTTCTCACCTACATCGTCGAAAAAACCGTCGCTGCAGAACTCAGCATCGTAAAGGAATACAACATCGCCCTGGCGGTGTTTGATCGCGAAGCCACCTTTGATCCCGCCACCGATACCATAGTGCGCGTCGAGGCGCGGAGGCTGCGCAATCAGCTTGCCGCCTACTACCGCGGAGCCGGACAGTCGGATCCGCTGGTCATCGATATCCCCAAGGGCGGGTACGTACCCGTCTTTCGCAGCCATTGCGGCAAAGGTCCGGATGCTCCCCCCCGCCGGCCCAGCCTTTTCCGCGGCAGGCGTATGTGGTTGGCATCCTCCGCAGTAGCGCTCATCCTCGCGGCGCTGGGATTCATTCTATGGCGGGCGGCCATCGTGTCGGACTATGGTGTTCCCAATGCGTGGGTGTTGGACGGCACGACGCTGCGCGTTCTGGACGCCCATAACCGGGTCTGTTGGGAAAGGACCTTTGGACCGCTCGACACGGGCTACTCCATACTGGTTGCCGACAAGGCGCTGATTGCCGATATCGATGGCGACGGACGGCAGGAAGTGCTGTTCAACCTTTTGCCCCAGAACGCGGGCCTGACTGGCGGGTCGCTTCTCTGTTTCGAGCAAAACGGCACTCTGCGGTGGCAATTTCACTACGGCGCTCCGATGACTTTCGGGGCCAGGAGCTTCGATTCTGCCTACCGCGGCCGGCTGATCCGTCCGGTGAAGGCCAGGGGCAAGCCGTTGCTTCTTACCGTGGCCAACCACTACCTCTGGTATCCCTCGCAAGTGGCTCTGATCGATCCGCGCACGGGGCGTGCCATCGAGGAATACTGGCATCCGGGGTCCATTTATGACTGCGTGCTGCACGACATCGGTGGGGATGGAGAAGAGGAGGCTATCTTCGCGGCCATCAACAACCCGGGAGAAGGACTGGGGCATCCTGCAGTGGGGGTGCTGGCGCTTCCTTTCTCAAGAGCTCCGCAGCGGGTCGTTACGCCCGGCGATCCGTTCCCCCCGCCGACCGGAGGAGGAGAACTGGAGTATGCACTGCTTCCGACTCCGGACATAGACAGGGTGACGGGCGTGTTGCCGGTGCCCGCCAATCTCAAGATCGACCGCGACCGCATCACGGTGGAAACGCCGATACCGGAGCCGGGAGGCATCGTATACACCCTGGATTTCAACCTGAACGTGTTGGAGTACCGCTTCTCGGACAACTTCGCCGCACTGCACCGGCGGCTGGCGGTTCAGCACCTGTTGGACCATCCGCTGACCGCCGAAGAGAGCCAGTGCCTCGGGAAGGCGGTCCGTTTCCCGGCAGCGCCGGATGGGAACAGTCCGGGATTGCGGCGGTTCTGGAGGTTTTAGCGGTGTACCGCAACACCGTCACCGCAACTTAGACTTTTTCCCCGCTCCGTTACCAGTTACTCACCGCGCATTCGCCGCGCGAACCGAACCTCGACCGGCAGGGGAATGCGGTCAGCCGTGTCTGCAAGCCAGGTCGTTATCGGAAACGATCACCAGCCCGCTCTCCGCTGCCAGACGCCAGTCCGCTGCCATATCATCACTGCGATTGGAATTGCAGTGCGGTTGAGAAGAAGGGCAGTACCTTGGTTTCGAGACGCTCCGCTACGCGGTTGATGTGGTCACCGAGCTGGAATACATGCTGCCCTGGTAGCGCGTGAAGGCGTTCGGCATCACCGCGATCATCTCGCGGACGCCGGCACCCAGCGCTTTGTCGGTGACCGCGGGGACGCTGACGAAGTGCTGCTTGACGCCCCACCAGTGATCCACGTCGTCGGTGAAGCCGTGCAGCAGGTAGACGACCGGGTAGCGGCGGCTCGGTGAGGAGGTGTAGCTGGGCGGGAGATAGACGGCGACGTCGCGGTCGGGCGAGTCGCCTTCGAGATTGCCTTCGAGGCTCTTGCCGTGCACGTGGATGCGCTGCACCGTACCGTGAGGGACGTCGGTCTGAGATGCGGCCGTAGCGACGAGTGCAAGCAGGAGTAACGTCGGCTGGAGTAGCGACGATTTCATAAGGTCAGTGTGAGGCAGAGAGAGTATCGGGCGCAAGGTCAGCATCCGGGCTGCGGCGCGAGGGTTTGGCGCTACGTTGTCGCGGAAGCGGCGGCCGCCGTCAACTGGGAGTTGGTGGTGGTCCAAATCGACTTAATGCTGGCGCCGGCGTGAATGAACAGCGCCGCTGACGCCAGGGCGACGAATGCGAGCAGGAGCGTATACTCGATCAGATCTTGTCCCTCGTCTGCTCGCCAAAAACCGTGCATCGCCGGTGCGCCAAATCCTCCGAACGGGTTCTTCATGGCAGCCTCGATCACATACTGCAGCGGCAAGCGTCCCCAAAGCCAGAGTCTCTTCGGTCACCGGAAATGGCTAACCGATGGATGACTATGGTGAATTTGACGAAGGTTAGTACAATAAGTATTTCCCACCACGGATGGGGCCGGGCCCCGTGATACGCCGTTCCTTGACGATGCGCGATGCCGGTTCCTCAGCCGGTCACACGGACGTTCCCCGGCGGACGATATTCGATATTATCGGACACTTTCTTCGGGGGCGAAGCGCCAGCCGCGGCAGCCGACAGCCCGACCGAATCCGGCGGTCGCCCACATCCGCGGGTCGGGCGCTTGTCGCTCGGGTGGCTGCCGAATCGCGATCTGGTCGACAGTCCCGCGACGAAGGCGTTCCACGTCGACACGTACTCGATCCTAAATGCCGTGCCCCTTATTGCCCGTCTCTTGCAGAAGCGCGATGATCTCTCTCCGCAGCGTCCGGTAGGTCAACGGCCGCCATCCGACGAGCTTCCAGCGGATGCGGCCCCGGGCGTCCAACAGTATAAAGGTCGGCTTGGCTATGCCTTCGAACGATTCTGCAAGCTCATTGTTCTTATCAAGTACCTGGACGCTCACGGTGTGATGGTCCCGCAAGTACTGACGCCAAGCATTTGAATCTTGGTCTCCGCTGATGCCCGCCACGATCAATCCCGCTGCGGCAAAGTCGGAGCTGAGTTGGTCCATCGCTGGAAAGCTCGCGCGACATGGGGCACACCAGGTTGCCCAGAAATCGAGTAGGACGACATGCCCTCTCAGATCTTTGAGGTTCAAAACCTGACCGTCCGGCAGGCTGAGGAATGCTAACGGTGCATCTCGGCCCTCTGGCGTAGCGTTAACCGCAAGCAGTCGCGGCGCGACCCGAAGGCACTGTGCGGTGGCCAGAGCAGCACAGAATGATTCCCACCTTTACCGGCCACGTCCAGATATTCTGTCGGGCGACAACCCTCCGAATCAGAATCGTAGCGAGGGCGAGCGTGAGGACAGCCCATAAGACCACCCACCCTGTAGCCGGGTCAAACCAGTTTATGTATAGGCTTGGAAACGGCATCGCGGCTCCAGGAACACAGGCCTTTCTGTATATTACAGGACTTACGGAGCTTAAATGTCAGCGGAAACGCCGCCGCGTGGCGGGTCGGGGCGCTGTGGGCCATCGCGTCGGGGCTTCGAATGGCCGTGCGCAAGGCAGCAACTGGGGCTCCGTTTCTACTTCTGCACGGTGATCGTTGCCGAGCCCGTGTCGGGAGGGCTGGCGGAATCCGTGGCCGTCACCGTGATGGTGTGAGACCCGGACGCCAGCGTTGCCGTGTTCAGCGAATATGTGAACCCCACATTAGGGCAACCGGGCCGGCCAGGATAAGCCGCGCACACATCGGGCCGGCTCGCGCCGTAAGTCGCCGTGCCCATCGACGTTCCGTCCACCAGGACCCGTACGCTGCCGATCGCGGTTCCCACCGCCGAATCGTTGTCGATCGCCCAGCCGGAGACCGTCACCGTGCCCGAGACTGTCGCGCCCGCGGCCGGCGAATCGATGTGCACGGTCGGAATCACTACAGCGCCGCTGCCGACGATGAACATCACTTTGGCCGAACCCGAGTCGGGAGGGTTGGCGGAATCCCTGGCCGTAACCGTTATGCTGTGCAGCCCGGCCGTCAGCGCTGAGGTGTTCAGCGAATATGTGAACCCCACGTTGGGGCAACCGGGCCGGCCCGGAAACGCCGCGCACACATCCGGCCGGTTGACTCCGTAAGTCGCCGTGCCCACCGCCGTTCCGTCAACCAGCACCTGCACACTGCCGATCGCGGTTCCCACCACCAAGGCATTGTCGATCGCCCAGCCTTCTACCGTCACGGTACCCGAGACTGTTGCGCCGGGAGCCGGCGAATCGATGAAGACGGACGGGATCACGGCAGCAGCGCTGGCGACGATGACTGTCACGCTGGCAGAACCGGTGTCGGGCGGGCTGGCGGAATCCGTGGCCGTGACTGTGATGGTGTGAGATCCGGCCGCCAGCGTTGCCGTGTTCAGCGAGTATGTGTACCCCACGTTGGGGCAACCGAGACGCCTTGGGTATGCCGCGCACACATCCGGCCGGCTGACTCCGTAAGTCGCCGTGCCTACCGACGTTCCGTCCACCAACACGTGCACGCTGCTGATCGCAGTTCCCACAGCCGAATCGTTGTCGATCGCCCAACCTGAGACCGTCACGGTGCCGGAAACGGTCGAGCCCCCGACCGGCGAGTCGATGACGACCGTCGGTATTGTGCGGGCGGCTCCAGTGGTGACCGTGAACGTCTCGCTATCCGAACCCGTATCGGGAGAGCTGTCGGAATCCGTGGCTGTAACCGTGAGGGTGTGAGACCGGGGCGCCAGCGTTGCCGTGTTCAGGGAATAGGTGTACCCCACGTTGGGGCAACCCGAACGGCCGGGATATGCCGCGCACACATCGGGGCGATCGACTCCGTATGTCGCTGTGCCCACCGCTGTTCCGTCCACCAGCACGCGGACGCTGCTGATCGCAGTCCCCACCGTCGCGGTGTTGTCGATGGCCCAGCCGGAGACCGTCACCGTGCCCGACACGGTCGCGCCGCTAGCTGGCAAATCGATATGAACGCTCGGCGGTGGGACAATCCCGAACACCCCGACGCCCGACGTTGTCGCCACATAGACCTTTCCGTTTACCACCGTGGGCACGATGAATTTGTTCCCGGTTCCGAAGTGATCACGACCGTTGGCCGCCGAGTTGCTATTGTAAAGCTCTGTCGATAAGTCGGTGGCGTCGTAGGCGTGGAGCACGGCGGGGTCGGTGTTCTCAGCGGCCCACACTATCCCGTTGGCCGCTCCGTTGGCGGAGATCGAAGGCGTAGTCCCGGGATAAGCGAAGCTAGCCGGCGACTGCGACAGCGGATTAGCGCCCAATGTGCCGCCCGCGAAGCCGAACGCCTTGAGATAGTCGCCTACCGCGCCATAATACAAATTGCCGTTGAACCACGCCGGACTGGACCACACGCCGCCGCTCAACGCGGATGGCAGGTCCTCATAAATGGCATTCGTTCCGGGAACGAACTTGCCCATGTTGTTGCGATCAACAACGTAGATATGTTGGTCCTTACCGGCCCCCACCGCTAACATCCGAGGCTGACCGCTGGCGTCGGTCACGGTAGGTAGAACCATGGCTCCGCCCGAACCGAGATCGAGGTCGGATGCCGATTCCGACACCGTATTCCACATCATGAAGTAATCCGCCACTGCCAGGCCCCCGTTCGTCGATAACTTCACAAACCCATTACCGTAATCGCCATTCACCGGCATGCCAGCGGCATTTAGCGTGGTGTCGAATGTGCCGTTCCCCAGAAGAAGATATAAATTCCCGGCCGAATCCTCAGCCGGGCCAGAACCCGCGGCCCAAATTCCGCCATCGCTCCCGTTGGGCGTGAGGTTCAAGACGCTCGTTTGCGCGAGCGTGCCCTCGTTGTAGCCGATAACCCAACCCGTATACGGTGGGATGTCGCAGTGCGAGCTCCAAGCCGTATATACCACGTTGTTCACGATGATCAATGCGGCGCGTTCCTTATGCTGCGCGGGGTCGAAGGTCAGCATACTGCCCGAGCCTTCGGCGCCTGAGCCGGGATAACTCGCCTGTATCTCGACCGGGCCGCCGAACAACTCGGATCCGGAAGTCAAGTCCAGCGCGTGCAGGCGGTGATGATAGGTCCCCGTAGCGGTCTTAGACATGGCGACGGCATACATCGCTCCGTTCGGTCCCATATGCGGATCGATGATGGGCGTCGCAGTAATGCCGATCTCTGGCGTCACCTGGCTGCAACCCCGGTCGTCGGACGGCGTCTCACCGCTCCGGAACAGGGAGACGTGCCAAAGCTGGGCGCCGGTATCGGCATCGAATGCGTAGGCGCTATCGTGCTCCGTCATCACGTACAGCGTATTGTGGATGCCCTGTCCAGGGATTGCCACGGACGGTACATAGAGCGGCTGGGCGTCCACTTTTCCGTCCACGCCGATCACAAAGAGTTTCTGGAACGCACCTGAAGCCACAGTGGCTGGTGTCAACACAGTTTCTTGGAGGTTCTGCCCTGTGCGCGCGTTGTCGTTGTGCCAGGTTAGCACGCTGGTTTGACCATGCGACACCGCGGCGGATGCCGCCACGAACCATAGTCCTGCGAGTCCGCGCACCGAGCCCCCTCTGCTGACGAACAGATCCAGAATCTTGTGCATCCTTGGGATTCCCGCTCCTTGAATCCCACACGTGGATCAAGTATACCCCAATCGTCGGCCTACACTAACTCCGACCGGTAGTGCTTGCAGGAAGCATTCGGGGGTTCGACGGCTGGACGTACTCCAAGCTCGCATCTCCTCGGCTGCTGAGACGATGACCGTCCAGGTCACCAACGTCTCCCCGGACACAAGCGCTGAAAACGGACCCCTGTTTGGCCGATTCAGTGAGCTTCTTGCTCCAGTTCCACCTCGACTCCTGGATTTCCTTCCAGAAACTGGCATTCGCCTCCTTTGATCGAAGTCCTCCTCGTCGGATAGTCTCGTAGATGTGCGCCAGGGCCGAATGTGTGCTAACGGATATAAATCATCTTTGTTAGAACTTCTGAACTATGGAAATCGAACCTTTATGGCCTTAAGATGAATCCCACTTAAGAAGTTTTCATAACACCTTCACCCGACATTGCTTCCGGGTTCGGTGCTTTTTCAACAGCAGGTGGCAGAGCCGCCGCGGCATCACATAGTCTGAGCCGCGGCGATGGCTTTCTTCGGGTCGATCAGGTTGCGGCGACCGTCAGCCGTTTTCTCGGCGGTCTTGCGGATAATCTCGATTACCTGCGGCGGAGTAAGTTTCGGATTCACGACCAGGATCTTGGCCGCCAGATTGGCCACGTTGGGAGAGGCCATTGAGGTGCCCGACATCTTGAGGCGGTCGCCGCCCGGGATGTAGCTCTCCACTTCGTAGCCGTTGGCGTCTACCACCACGGTCGGACCGTAGCTGGTGAACGAGGCCTCGTCGCCGGCCTTGTCGACCGCACCCACGGTGAGCAGGTTCGGGACCTTCAGGCCAGCCGGGATCGCTTCCTCAAAGCTCGAATCGGCATTGGCGTTGCCGGCGGCAGCCACGAAGAGAATCTCCGGCGCGGAGAGCATTGCTTTTTCCAGCGCGCCTTTCTCGACTTCGAACCACTCGCGGGCGGTTTTTTTGCGTTCGTCAATGTCCTTGCCAATGGCGCACTTCTCCATGTCATCTTCGTAATCTTTGACCGAACCGCCCCAACTCATGTTCACGACCCTTACTTGGTTCCTCTTAAAGAAGTCCACGTAGTCTCGGACGGCCGCGGCTCCGCGGTCGGTCAGCTCACGCGAAGGGCAGGGGTCGGGGATCATCTTCCAGTCAAAGGTAAGGCGGCCGGCTACCAGGCGCGCATAGGGATTGCCGGCCGTGAGAATGCCCGCCACGTGGGTGCCGTGCGAGTAGACGCTGAATAATGAGAGTTCTTCAATGAAAGGTTTCACCTGCTCCGGCTTGAGCTTGGCCAGGGCCTGCTTCACCTCGGTGGATTCGGGGCTTTCCACGTTGGCTTGCAGGTCGGAAAACCCTTTCAGTTCCTGCTTGGCCTCCGGATAGCGCGCCGACTGTGCGGCATTGAGCGGGTACAGATTGCCGGTGGTCTTACGGCTCTCGATGTCGTAAGCCAGAACGGCCGGCTGGCCCGCGGAGTCTTTCAGCACGCGGTCGCGGAAGATCGCCAGGTCGACGCCGCTATCCCATACGGCCACATTGACGGGTTGGTAGTTCTTGCCGGGCTCCAATGTGACTTCGCGTGCGGCCCAGATGTCTTGCTTCTCTTTGGCGTGCGCGGTAAGGTACGCGCCCAGCGCCTCGTTCAGAGTGTCCTTCAGCGGGATTCTCTCCACCAGGTACATGCGAATGCTCGGCAGGGCATGCGCCAGGTCGGAACTGAGCCCGCCGGTCTTCTCCACCACGGGGTCGAAACTCGCCTGAATCTGGCCCATCAGGAGCGCTTCCGAGACGATCTCGACTTGGGCCTTGGTGGACTTCAAATCGTTCTGCACGACATCGAAGGGCAGGCCGTCGAGAGCGCGCATGACCGCGGCGTAGACGGCTTTGCGGTACGCGGGCGAATTCCGGTCGGCGAATTCGCGCCGCGCATCGAGAATGGCGCGCGTGGTCAAGCCGCTCAGGGCCTTGGCCGCGGGCTTTTCTTCGAGGGCTTTGATCTCGTCCAGCCCGCGGCGGGCCGCCTCATCGTGGCCTTCGAGAATATCGAGTGCAAGCAGGGTGCCGAGCAGACCGCGTTTGGTGGCTGCGTCGTCGATCTCGTAATCGCGCAGCACCGACTCCACATTGGTCCTGACTTGGGCCGCGAACGGGCGGAAGGCCCGTTCGGAGCGGACGAGATCCTCGACCTTCCCGCTGATCGAGTATTGGAACACCGGGACGTCGGCCGCGCGCGTGATCTTCTTCTTCGGCGGCTGGGCAAAGAGAACGACCGGAACCAGGAAACAAGCAAATCGCGCAACAAGTCTGGTGTGCATGAGTCTGATGATTACACCTTCCGGAGAGGAGACGCAAGCGAGCCAGAGCGGCCGGCGAGGTCCCGCAGGCTGATGTCAATCGACTCGCAGCGATGTAACTGGATCGATGCGGGCCGCTCTCCAGGCCGCGACGGCCGTGGCCGTCGTCGCGACTCCGAACACAAGGGCGGCGACCGCGAGAAATGTCAGTGGGTCGGTCGCGGCCACGCCATAGAGAAAGCTGGGCAGGCACCGCCAGTGCGGTAGCTGGAGTCCTGACAGAACGACAGGGGCGGACTGAGTGCCGGCTTAGGGCCGCCCCAATGCATGCCAGATTACGAAGTCCGTCATGGGCGGTGTTGCCCCCAGTTGGCGCATCCGCGACGCGTTCTGGCCGCGGTGATGCTGGCTGTGCGTCAGCGCCTGCACCAACAAAACGCCGGCCGGTGCTTCAAACGGGCCGTTCGGCCCGCGCGGCAAGGCAATCATCTTGTCGAGGTCGGCGCACCCCAGCGCCGCGGTCAGGTCCGCATGAGCTTTGCGCATCGCCGCTTCCAACTCGTCGAGGGACTCGACTTCCTTCTTCCCGGCGATGTCCGGCGTCTCACCGCGTGCCAGCATGGTCAGCATCTCCTGCGCCATTACCATGTGGTTCAGCCGCGTGCGAATCTCTGCATCATCCTGCAGCGCGGCATTCTCGCGCAACGTCTTCCAATGTGCCTTGTCGGCCCAAGCCTGATGCCGAGCCAAGTCGATCAACAATTCTGCGTTCATCGCTCTCACCCCAAATCCCGGTGTTTTTACTGTATATCATCCTGCCGGTCGTCCTTGCCTAGTGACGTGCTGCGAGTCCACGGAGTGAGGTGGCTGCGCCCAGGGTCACGCCGGGAAGCCAGCCTGTGTCTCCGCGCTGCTTCTTCATCGAGCATTAAGACCCGATATCGCTAGAGGCAGCTCTGACTGATCGATCTACTCGTGGTGTAGTGCCTCCATCGGATCGACGCGCGTCGCGTGCCGGGCCGGAACGTAGTTTGCGATGAGCGTCACCGTAAGGAGCAGCGCAGCGACTCCAGCCATTACGCCGGGATCGAGCGGTGCTACGCCATAGAGCAGGGCGCGCAAACCCGTCGCCAGCGCCGCTGCGCCGGCCATTCCGGCCACCAGACCGATCAGCGCGGCCTTGATCCCATTCCGGATCACCAGCGCCTTGAGTTGCCCAGGCGTGGAGCCAAGCGCCATGCGAAGTCCGAACTCGCGGGTCCGCTGAGCGACGCCGTAGGAAACCACTCCATGGATCCCGAGCGCGGCCAACAGCATCGAAATGCCCGCGAAAACCGCTAGCAGCATTGTCGAAATGCGGGGCGCGGTGTCGGCCAGCGATAGGTACTCGTCCATGCTGCGGATCTGAAACACCGGTTGGCCCGGATCGACCGACCACACGGCCTGTTTCACGGCTTTCACCATGGTTGGCGTTTCGACCGTGGTGCGCACCGCCAGCGCCATCGCCTTGTCCGGCATCTGCTCATAGGGCGCGTAAATGGTGGGCTCGGGCTGCTTTTCCAAGCCATAATGATGCACCTGGCCCACGATGCCGACCACTTCCCGGTATTCACCCCACAACCGCAAGCGCTGGCCGACCGGATTCTCGTCCGGCCAATATTGGCGCGCCAGCGTTTCGTCGATCAGAATCACCGGCGGAGCGTCGCGGCCATCGCGATCGGAAAGCAGTCTGCCTTTGAGCAGCGCGATTCCTATCGTGTTGAAATACTGTGAGCTGCTGCGCCGAAAGTCGGCGACCAGCGATTGCCCGGGCGGCAGCGGGCGCTTTTCGATCGTGAAGTACTCACGGTCGTTTTGCTGACCGAGGGGGAGCACATCGGTGAGTCCGGCGGATTGAATGCCGGGGATCTGGCCCACTCTGTCGAGCACATGCCGGTAAAAGTCGGCCTGTTCGCGATCGCTCTTGTAGAGATTATCGGTGGGAAGGCGCATGCGGAACGTCAAGACGTGATCGGGCCGTATGCCCGGATTCACGTGTTGCAGATTCACGAAACTTTTCATGGCGAGCCCGGCGCCGATTAGCAACATGGTGGCGAGAGCGACCTCCCCGGCTACCAGGAAGCTCCACACCCCCATCCGGCCGGGTGATGGGGAGGAAGTTCGGCCGCCTTCCTTCAACGCGTCGTTCACGTCGGCGCGGGCGACATACAGAGCGGGAATCAGTCCGAAAATCAGCGCAGCCCCGGTTGAGATCAGCAGAGCGAAGGCGAGCGCGCGGCCATCCACACCAATCGCTGGCCGCACCACCTCGGCTCCGGCCTCTGCCATCGGGAGCGTACTGGGCAGGACCGCGCTCAGGAGGTCGACGCCCCAGACTGCGAAGAAGATTCCGAGCACGCCCCCAGCAAGGCTAAGCAACAGGCTTTCGCTCATAACCTGTGTGATCAGGCGGCTGCGCCGCGCGCCCAATGCTGCGCGAATCCCCATCTCCTTGCGCCGGCCCGTGACGCGCGCCAGCAAGAGACTCGCCACGTTCACGCAGGCCAGCAGCAGAAGAAGTCCCACTGCTCCCAACAGCAGCAGAAACGCAGGCCGAATGTACTCGAAGAGCGCTTGTTTCATCCCGACCACGGCCACATCCCAGCCAGCCAGTCGGGGCGTCTGCGCATCAATGCGGCGCGCGATGGCGCTCAATTCGGCCTGCGCCCGAGTGAAAGAGACGTTGGGCTTCAGGCGGGCGATGACGCCGAAGTCATGATCTGCGCGGTCCTTGGCACGCAGTTGCGCGACCGGCCATGGCACATAGATGTCGCTCGGCAGCGGCTGCCAGAAATTCGGAGCCAGCACGCCGATCACGGTATACGGTTCGCTATTCAAGGAAAAGGTCCGTCCGATGACGTGCGGGTCCGCGCCGAAGCGGCTTTTCCAAAACCCATTCGTGAGCACCGCGACCGGGTACCGCGCTTGACCCGCTCCCTCAGCCGCCGTAAAACCGCGTCCGAGCACGGTTCGAGCACCGAGCATCGACAGGAAATTCGTGGTCACGCGCAGACCGACAGCTTGCGCGGGCTCGCCTTCACCGGTTAGAGTGCCCGTACCGACCTCGAACAGCGTCATGTCCTCGAAGGATTGGCTCTGCTCCTTCCAGTCGAGGAAGTTCGGCGCGGACGGCCCTTCACGCTGGATACCGTCCTTCAAATCCGTCTCCCAGATGAAGGCGAGGCGATCGGCGCCGGGATATGGCAACGGGCGCAGCACCACCGAATTGACGACGCTGAAGATCGCGGTATTCGCTCCGATGCCCAGCGCGAGGACCAGCAAGGCCACGATGGTGAAATCAGGAGCCTTACGCAAGGTCCGCAAAGAATAGCGCAGATCCCTCAGGAGAGTGAGCATTTGCTGGTTCACAGTGCAAGCGAGGGTCCGTTCCAAGCGGCTGCGTAAGTGCCCGAAACTATTGACTGTCGTAATGCCCCCCGCACAGCATGAGTGTCCGTTCTTGGGAACCACACCTCGCGCACCGATACGGAGAGGCGCGATCCGCGAGGGGACCGATAACGTTCACTATCAACGGCTTGCAGTACTGGTACCAATGATTGAGCAAATTCGATAAAAGGTGCTGAAGAGTACTGCCCACAAATTGGTACTATCGGTACTTCTCATAAGGGGGTAAACCTATATATACTAAGTATCGTAATGCCCTGTGAACTAAGAGAAGTACTGGCCAACCAATACTTGCGGGTTCTCGATCTGGTGGACCGGGCGAAGCACCGGCTCCATACCTCCGTAACTCGGACCAACATCGAGTGTGCCACTACGGAGCTGCGCCGGGTCGAAGAGTACCGGCTTTCCGCACTGCGCGAAATCGCCGAGCATTGCGAAAGCCATGGCTGCGCTACGCGGGAATTGGAAGGGATCTGCGGGCTTGAGCTGGTCCCCGCCGAAATGGCTTCCGGCGAAATGGTGGCGTAGGCGCCGCATTCGCCGCCGGACTCTCCGGCGCGGAGGCGACGCTGGTCCCATCCCTTTCTTGCCTACGAGACTGTAGGCTGCACTCCGAAATAACCTCCCACTCTGCGCCTCACATCGGGCTTGAACCGCGTGTTGTCAGTACAGGCTCGGGCGCGTGGAGGCGCCCAGCAGCGAAGTGTTCATGGCGGCGGTGGTATGATTGCCTTCCTGGCCGCCAAACGAAAACAGCAGCCAGACCATCGGGAATCCTCCGGCGCGCAGCGTCAGGCCCACCGAATAGCTGTGGCGCAGATGGGTGAAATCGAGATCGCTTCGTTGGAGCGCGACTTTGCCTTCGTCCACCATGGCTGTGAATCCGAGCGGACCGTAGATCGAATGTTCGAAGGCCGCTTGCACCAGCAGATCGTTCGGCCCGCGAAAGCGATAGTCCTGATAACTCGGGAGAGCCGGATTGCCGTCGATATCCGAGCCGCCCAGGGTCGGCTGAAAATAGAATGGCACCACGTGCCCCGCCGACGTGATCGATTGATTCATCAGGAACCGCGCGGTGAAACTTCCTTCCAGGTTACGGGTGACGGCAGGGCAGGTATGCGTTCCCGCGCTCACCGAGCAGTCGTCCGGCCCATTGAAGCCGTTCGGCGCCAGACTCCGGGTCCGCCGGTAGATCGGGAATTGGTGTGACAGATCGGTGGTCCACCGTTCAAACGAATACGTCGAATCGCCGGGCGCCGCGTATTCCTTAAACGTCACGGAGTAATTCAGCCGGACGTGGCCATTGGCGAAAGACGGAGCGATGTGCACTCCTTCGCCGAACTGCGCAAACGCCGGTTGGTTGGCCAACCCGGGCGCGGTGGCCGGGGAGTACAGTTGTTCGATGGACGGGCTGGACTCCCCGGTGCTCGGGCGAAGATCCACGAAGCGGCCATTGGCTTCCCCATACAGCGCTACGTGCCAGCGCTGCACGATGGGCCAAGTCGCATTCACTCCGGCGATGGTTTCGCGCATTCCGAAGAAGGAGCGTGCCGCCTCGCTCGAGTCGGGACCCAAGCCGAAATAGTCGAGCGCCTTCAGGGAAATGGTCTGCACCAGTAAGTGAAATACCGGATCCTCCCGGACCATAAGGTTGGACGCACCCGCGCCGCCTCCGCCCGGTTTGACCACGATGCGGCCGTGGCGATCCCAAATCGCCGTCATGTACGCGCCCGCGCGCCACGATGCATTGGTGGAGACAATCGCATCCACGTCCCAGCTCAGACGCCAGGATTCGTTCGGCGTCCAATGCGCCACGAACGCCGGCCCGAGACCGAAGCCGTCCTGCGGAGCGATGCTGCCAGCGGCGATGTGCATGGGGGGCTCTGTAAACAGGTCGTAGGCACAACTGCCGACAGATGTGAAGTTGAAGCTCGAACAGTCCTTATGGAGCGCTGCGTCCTCTTTGCGGAATTCGGAGCCCAACTGGCTCTCTTGCGCGTACGCGCTGGCTGAGAGCGCCAGACAGGTAAACAAAATGGCTGGTTGAAGGCGGAGGTTTCGCATCTCTACACACCTCCAAGAGGCCGATGGAGCCTAACCGTCATGCGCCGGATGTACTCGGCCGCCTGGCCCTCTGTGAGGATCGAGTCAATAGGCATGCCGGTCTGCTGGCCGGGCGGGAGGTCCTTCTCCAGCTCGCGAAAATGCTTGACATGGTTCTGCAGCAGAGAATTCTTCGAGAGCAGCCGGTGCGGCTGGTAAGAGCTGCGTGACGGTTTCGGAACGCGGATCACGGGGGGCTGTGGCATCGGGAATCTCCTAATCGAGCTGGAAGCTCGGACAGTCTGCATCGGGCCGCATTTCATCGGTCAACAAATCGAGAAAGGTCTGCGCGGCCTTTTCGCGCGGGGAGCGGTTGTCGTAATTGCCGATGAAGCGCTGCGTGATGGTGGCGGGAATGGAGGCGTGCTCGAACACGCGCCCGTTTGCCGGGTCTTCCGGGCCGGGCACCACGGTGGCTTTGGCAATCCAGGGCGAGACCAGAATCGCCGGCACGCGCACACCCAGCCGGTCGAAGGCGAACGGCATGCCGCCGGTGTCCGCGAGCGAAGCCTGGAATCCATCCGGAATGCAGGCCGGCGGCGGCACGTGATCGTAAATTCCGCCGTGTTCGTCGTAGGTGATCAACAGCGCGGTGCTTTGCCAGAGATCCGGGTTTTGGCGGATGGCGTTGTAGATCGACGCGATGAATTGTTCGCCGGCTTGCACGTCGTGATCCGGGTGCTGGTCCGACGCGAGCTGTTCCCCGCCGTCGTCGCCGGGGTGATCGCTGTAGTTCGGCTCGACGAAGCTGTAATCGGGCAGCGCGCCATTCTTGCAGTCGTCCAGGAACTGCTGGTAGGTGGCAAAGATCTGCGGCTGGTTCTTGAGCAGATTGACCACTTCCTGGGTGGAGCTCGAGGGATCGAAATAGTAGAGCTTGGTGGTGCGTCCGGCCGCGAGCATCCGCTCGTAGATGCTCTGGTAGGGCTCCACGACGTAGAAGATATCCAGGTTGACCTTGCCGAAAGAGGTTCCATAGTGAGCGAAGGCGCGGTTGCATACGGTGGGACCCGGGATGGAAGCGAACCAGCCATTAAACACGGCGTAGCTTTGCGCCAATGTGTGCAGCACGGGAAGTTTGCCGGGCGCAAAGTAGTACATGATCTTGCGGGAGTGCCCGACGTTCCTGCTGCTGGTCCCAGTAACTCTGCACGAAGCCCTGCATCGCGGGAACCGCCGGCGGCCCCGGAGTGCCGAAAAACAGTTGCTTCTGTACGGCGGGGAAGGAATGGTCTGGGTCGGGATCGAGCTGGCTCTGGAACTCGGCCTGCGGCGCGACCGGAGCCGGTTCGTTGGTCGTGTCCGGATTGGTCTCATTGCCGGCGAGGCCGTTGATTCGCGGGTCTGCCGCGCGGAGCGCCCCCAACATATGGTCGAAGGAGCGGTTCTCCATCATGAGTACAACGACATGCTTGAGATTATCCAATCCGGCTGACACACGCCCCTCCCGGAGAAACAAATTATTTGGAAGTATATCATTGGTTTCTTCCTCGGCAAGGGTGTAATGCGGCAGGGGGTACTGTGGCCAAAATCACACTGCCCGCCAGTGCTTAGCGCCAGGAAGGGAGGGACCTGGTTTCTATCTCAATCTCCGTCTCACAATGGTGGGCACGTTTGCCCTCCATCGTCGTCCCATCGTGCGATCTCCAGCCGGTCGTGGTCTCGTACACCCAGATGATCATAGTATTTGCACCAGGCAATCGTGCGGCAAGCGTGACAGTCTCTGAGCGATTGAGAGTAGCAGGCGAATAGCAGGCAGCGGCCCTCCCTGGCAAACGCCGCGTTGTTGCGCACCAGCCACCGGTCAGCCGGTCGCGGCATCGAAGAATCTTCCGTGAAGCACATTGGTTCGTCGGCAGAAGAGCCGGGCATGCGCCATGAGGCGAGGCTTTGGGCGAGTCAGATCGCAGTTCGGTTCCTGCTGTCCAGACGGTAGCATCCGGGCTTCGTCGGCCCGACACTACGGTTCAGGCAACTGGCTAAGAAACAAGGAAATAGAATCGTCAATCGAATGGGAATCGTGTTGACCCGCAGGGTGACAATCCGGATGAGCGCTGCGCTGCCGGTTTGAGCGGGATCATCGACAACCCGGGAAACGTCCACATGGTCCACCGGGTCGCCCGCCACGCCAATCGGAACCCGGTCTCCGGCGTGATCTGAGCGATTATTCTACAGATTGAAGCTCGACGATCAGCCTGGCCGGTAGTCCGGATCGAACTGCTAGCGGAACTCACCCGGCCGCTGGCGGTACGCGACCGTTCATCACAATTCCTCCCACTGTCGCCGCGGCCGGCGCACAATCGCACCATGAAACTACTGATGCTTTCTCTCGCACTTGCCACCGCTTCGATGGCGCAGGCGCCGTTTCAGGTCAAGGTGACCGGCCACGGCCGTCCCATGATCCTGATCCCCGGCCTGTCGTCGTCGGGCGAAGTCTGGGACACTACCGTCGCCCGCTACCAAGACCGCTTCGAATGCCACGTGCTCACCGTCGCCGGATTCGCTGGTGTGCCGCGCGTGCCCGCCCCGATGCTGGATCGCGTCCGCGACGGCCTTGCCGATTACATCCGCAAACAGAGCCTCGATCACCCTGTCATCATCGGCCACAGCCTCGGCGGCTTCCTCGCGCTCTCGCTTGCCGCGAAGTATCCGGACCTGTCCGGCCGCCTGATCATCGTCGATTCGTACCCCTCCCTGGCCGCTATGGCTGATCCCCACGCTACGGCAGCCAGCGCCCACGCGGCCGCCGAGCAGATGCGCCACGCCATCGGCGACGAGACCCAGGAGGCGTACGAACGCTACGTCAGATCCGGCGTCGGCACCCGCGCCATGGTCGAAAAAGAATCGGACTTCGACCGTATCGTGGCCTGGGGCCTCGTCTCCGACCGCACCGCCGTCGCCGACGCCATGTCTGAGCTCTGGGCCGCCGACCTGCGCGACGACGTGGCCAAAATCAAGGTTCCTACGCTGGTCTTCGGCTCATGGATCGCCTACAAGCAATACACCGACCACGCGCGCACCGAGGCCAATCTGCGCAGCCAATATGCCAAGCTTGCCGGCGTCGAGATCCAGGTCACCGACATCGCGCACCACTTCATCATGTGGGATGATCCGAATTGGATGTTCGGGCACCTCGATCGCTTCCTGAATGCCAGGGAATCCAACGTGAATCGATGAAAACCAAACAAGCCTACTGGACGTGCCAAATCCTAGGCTGGGCCAGCTACGCCGGCTTTGGCATGTGGATGGCTGCCGAGCGGGTGGGCTGGACCACCGAGGTGACCGTCGGCTACGCCCTGTACTTCCTCTACAGCATCGTGCTGACTCACTGGCTCCGCCGGTACGTCAACCGGCGGGGCTGGGCGGATGCCCCGCAGTACTTCCGCCTCTTCTTTGCCGCATGGATCACCGGCCTGGCACAGGCCGCACTGGTCATCGGGATCAGTTGGCTGCTCGCCGGCCGGCACAGCGCCTTCCTGAAGCTATCCACAGCCGCTTTCAGCGCGATCGCCATCTCCTGCGTCACCATGGGATGGATGGTCGTGTACCTGGCGGTCACCTCCGGACGCCGCTACCGGGAGAAGCAGCTCGCCCTGCGCGACGCTGAGCTGCGCGGCCTGGAAGCGCAGATCAATCCACATTTCCTCTTCAATTCCCTTAACTCCATCCGCGGGCTCGTCCTCGAAAACCCGCCCCTCGCGCAGGACCTCATTACGCGCCTCGCTAACATCCTCCGTTATAACCTGCACCGCGACGCCGGCCATACCGTGCCGCTCGATTCCGAACTGGAGGCCGCTGCCGACTACCTCGCCCTGGAATCCGTCCGCTACGAGGACCGGCTGCGCGTTCGCTGGGCCATCGATCCCGCGACGCGGTCCATCGCCGTGCCGCCGATGCTCCTTCAGATGCTGGTCGAAAATGGCATTAAACATGGCATCGCGGCGCTTCCCGGCGGCGGCGAGTTGCTCGTCAGCTCCGCCCTGGAAGACGGCACGCTGGTCCTCCAGGTGGAGAACACCGGGCAACTCGCAGCGGAGGAAAACCGGTTGCCCCGCCTGGGCCTGAACAATATCCGCGAACGCCTGCGGATTCTTTATGCAGGCCGCGCCTGCCTGGAACTCGCCAACCGCGACGGGAGCGTCGCCGCGACGGTGCGCATCCCCACACGCCAATGAGAGCCTTAATCGTAGACGACGAGCGCCTCGCGCGCGCCGAGTTGGCGCGCCTGCTGGCTGTCCATCCGGAAATCGAGATCGCCGGCGAGGCACGCAATGGCGAGGAGGCGCTGGAGCTGATCGCCAGGCTCGCACCGGACCTGCTCTTTCTCGACATCCAGATGCCCGGCATGACCGGTTTCGAACTGCTGGAGCGGCTCGACGATGTGCCGCAGGTCATATTCACCACCGCCTACGATCAGTACGCCATCCATGCCTTCGAGGTAAACGCGCTCGACTACCTGCTGAAGCCGATTGCCCCCAACCGTCTCGCCGCCGCCCTGGCTAGGCTGCGCCCGCGTCCAGAACGCTCGCGTCTCGAGCAGGTCTTCGTCCGCGACGGCGACCGCTGCTGGATCGTCCGGCTGCCCGACATCTTCCTCCTCGAATCGGAGGGGAACTACACGCGTCTGCACTTCGGCAGTGAGCGTCCGCTGATTCGCCGCTCGTTGAACGCGCTCGAAGAGCAGCTCGATCCCAACCTCTTCTTCCGCGCCGGCCGCAAGGAGATCATCAATTTGAAGTGGATTGACAAGGTGGACATCGGCGTCAATGGCGGCCTCACCGTGACGCTGCGCGGCGGCCTGACCGTCGACATGTCCCGGCGCCAGTCCACGCGGCTGCGCGAGATACTTAGCCTGTAGTGCCGTACCGTCTCGACACAGGCGGCTCCGGGCACGGCCCGGTTTTGGATTTCCCGGGTAATGATGGATACTATGCTTGGTCGGGATCCCAAAAAGGAGACCCTTGGCTAAGACAATGGAATCCGGAGGCGCTTGTGAAATGTCTAATCTTGGTTAGTCTATTCATGACTACAGCATTCGCGCAGCAACGCCCAGTCAATTACGGCAATCTCGCCGAAGGCCAAACCATCGGCGGCTTCAAAGCCGTGGCGGTTTACCTCGACGATTCGGACCGCGCCATCGGCGCGCGTTTCCAACACCTGCGCAGCGGGTTCACGCTCGACTTGCTACAGATCCAGACCGTGCCGCAAGCGTTCATCTGGGCCACCACCTATCCCACTTCCGATATGGGCGAGCCGCACACGCAGGAGCACTTACTGCTCGGCAAGGGGAACAAAGGGCGGCAACTGGCCAGTATGGAATCCATGTCGCTGATCAACTCCAGCGCTTTCACGATGCAGTGGCGAACCTGCTACTTCTTCTATGCGCCCGCCGGACCCACGTCCTTCTTCCAACACTTCGAACACACGCTCGACGCGCTACTGCGCCCCGACTATTCCGACGACGAGATCCGCCGCGAGGTGCGCAACTGGGGGGTCAGCGCGAATCCCCAGGACGGTTCGTTGCGCCTGGAAGAAAAGGGCACGGTGTACAACGAGATGGTCACCTCGATGGACCAGGCCGGCAGCCGGTTATATCGCGCGGCGGGGCTGGCGGTCTACGGGCCTCGCCATCCGCTCTCCTTCAATTCAGGCGGACTTCCGGCGGCGTTGCGCATCCTGCAACCGGCGGATATCCGGAAGTTCCACGCGGAGCACTACTTTCTGGGCAACATGGGGGCCATCTCCTCGCTGCCGAAGGACGTGGATCTGCCGGCTGCGCTGGCGCGCTTCGATGCCGCGCTCAATCGCCTGGAGCCGCACGCGCCCAGTTACCCCGTGGTGACCGAAGACAAGCTGCCAGCCTTTCGTCCGGCCCCGGCGGGGCGCATCGAGAGAGTGGACTACCCTTTTCGCAACGAACAGCAGCCCGGCACTGTCATGCTGCCCTGGCCGGCTGACCGGAAGCTGACCAACCGCGAGCGCACCTTGCTCTCGCTGTTTCTGGACAACGCGGCGGGCGGAGCCGACACGAATCTTTACAAACGGTTCATCGACAGCCGCGGGCCGGACGCCGCCTTCGGAGCCAAGGGCGTGGGCGCCTTCGTGGACGCCGACTTGGGCAATGCGGTCTACATCATGTTCCGGGACGTGCCGCCGGCGCACATGAACGACCATGACCTGACCGATCTCCGCGCCAAGACTCTGGACGAGTTCGCCCGGATTGCGGCCTACCCGGACGGATCTTCGGATCTCAAGGAATTCAATACTCGGCTGAAGGGCCGGATTCTGGAAGAACGGCGCGGCCTTTCGAAATTCGTGAACTCGCCCCCGGGGTTCGGCTTCCGCAGCACCAGCTCGGCGTGGATGGAACACCTGCTCCAACTCAACAAAGAACCCGGCTTCCAGAAATCGCTCACCGAAAAAGCGGACCTGGCCGCGATCGAGACGTTGATTTCGAGCGATCGCAACATCTGGCGCGACTATCTGACGCAGTGGAGAATCGCCGGCGTGACGCCCTACGTGGAGGCGTCCAAGCCGAACCCCGATTTGATTCGGCAGGAGCAGAAGGAGCGCGAGGAACGTGCGGCGGCCGAGACGGCCCGGCTGAAGACGGCGTACCACGCGGCAACAGAGCAGGAGGCCTTGCGGCGCTATCGCGATGAGTATGACGCCACCACGGCAGCCCTGGAGAAGTCCACCGCGAGCATGACGCCGCCCAAGTTCATCGACAACCCACCGCTGACGCTCGACGATCAGCTCGATTTCAAAACCACCACGTCGGCGGGCGGCGTGTCCTTGGTGGAATCGACCTTCGATAGCATGACCAGCGCCACCACCGGAATCGCGTTGCGCCTCGACGGCGTGCCCGAAAGCCAGCTTGTCTATGTTTCGCTGCTGCCGCAACTGCTGACGCGCGTAGGCGTGATCGAAAACGGCAAGCCAGTCTCCTATGAAGAGATGACCGAGCGGCTGCGCAACGAGATTCTCGACCTGGAAGCCGGCTTCAGCGTCAACGCCGCCACGGACCGCTACGAACTGGTGGTCCGCGGCGCCGGCAACAACGTCGCGGAATCCAAGCGGGCCATCGAGTGGATGAAGCTGGCGCTTTTCCATCCCGACTGGCGCGTGGAAAACCTGCCGCGCTTGCGGGACCTGGTGGACCAGGCTCTCGGCAGCCTCCGCGCAACCACCCAACGGAGCGAGGAGAGCTGGGTGAACGACCCGGCGCTGGCTTACCGCCGCCAGGATAATCCACTGCTTCTCTCGACTGCCTCGTTTATGACCCGGACCCACAGCCTGTTCCGGCTCCGGTGGATGTTGAAGGAAGGCGGCTCGGCCGCGTTCACGGCGTTCCTGGCGGACCTCGGAAAAGCGGGCGGCTCGCGCGCCGAAAGGAAGGCGCTACTGGCCGCCATCCGCGACGGCAAGTACGACGGGCTGGAGAAGCTGTCGGCAGCGGAGCGTGCGATGGCCGTGGATGCGGCCCACGACCTGGACACCACTCTTGCCGACATCCCCGATTCGAGCCTGGCGGCGGACTGGAGTGCTCTGTGCGGGCAGATGGCGGCCGACCTCGAGTTTGGGCCGGCCAAAGCGCTGGCGGCGCTCGATCGCTTGCGGCGCTCGCTGCCGGTAACCGGCGGCGCGCGTATGTTCGCGATCGGCTCGGCGGAATCGCAACAGGCGCTGGAACCCGGCATTCGGGACCTGGCCGCGTCGCTCGATGCTGCGCCCGCGAAGAAGGCCGTTTACGCCGCCACGAGGCGCGTCGACCAAAGGCTGCGCGACCGCGAGCTGGCAGCCGTCCAACCGGTGTTCGTGGGGCTGCTGAATGCCAATTCGCAGGGCGGCGTCTTCCTGAACTCCGCGCCCGGGACCAGCTACCACGATACGAGCCGCGACAAGCTGTTGGACTACCTGGCATCGAATCTCTACGCCGGCCATGGCGCGCACGGCATCTTCATGAAGACTTGGGCGGCGGGCTTGGCCTACAGCAACGGCATGCGCCTGAGGCTGGTGGACGGCCGGCTCAACTATTACGCCGAGCGCACGCCCGAGCTGCCCCAGACGCTGAAATTCGTCATCGGCGAGCTGAACAAGGTGCAGCCCGACTCCGCGCTGACGGACTACGCCATCGCGGGCGCCTTCGACGGCACGCGCTCCGCCTCGCCTTACGAAGAGCGGGGCGAAGCCATGGCCAACGACTTGGCCGACGGACTGACCCCCGAGGTAATCTCGCATTTCCACCGAGCGATTCTGGATTTGCGCAAGGACACGGACCTCGGCGCCGAGTTGTTCCGGCGTATGAGTGCAGTGTACGGCAAAGTGCTGCCGGGCATGAACGTGAAGGCCAAGGACGTGGAGGGCGGCGTTTATTTCGTCATCGGACCGGAGCCGCAATTGGCGGCCTGGGAGGAGTACCTGAAGAAAGCCGATTCGCCGGACGCCCGGGTCTTCCGGCTGTACCCAAGGGATTTCTGGATGTAGGGAAGCGGTCAGGGAGGTTCAGCCGGCAACTTGCGTCAGCTTCAGCGAGTGAGGCATAGGCATCTGCCTTGGCAGAGAGGCGCCCCGACTTTTCGAGCGGACCACTGTCATCCGGTGTAGCGGGATCGCCGAGAGGCGCGACCGCCGCTTCGTATGGGACAAGACCGCATCGGCATCAGCATCTGTCGAATCGCTCGACCATCTGCTAAAATCATAGCCGGGAGCCGTTGATGGTGGACAGGCCAATTGAATCCGACTTCCTCTCGGCACCAGCCGTAAGCTATTCAAAATAACCCGGGCCACCCTAGCTCAGTTGGTAGAGCGGCTGATTCGTAATCAGCAGGTCGCCGGTTCAACCCCGGCGGGTGGCTCCATCAAATCCATTCAAAACAGGATCCGCACACACTGGATGCGGGAGGGCAGCGAGAAGTGAACCTGAAACGCTACCCGCCCCGCAGCCTTTCCGCAGCCGGTTACTCCCGGTTCTCCAAGTCGGCGAGCCGAGATTCCAGCGCTTCGATCAGCCGGTGCTGCTTCTGTACTTCGTTCAGCAGCATGGCGTTGACCTTATCATAAGACACCGACTCGATCTGCCCGTCTTGACCACGGCCCACGAGCTCTGGCGCTACTTCATTGACTTCCTCGGCGATCAGGCCGTAGTTTTCCGGGCCGTCCGGGGCATTCACCTTGTAGCGGAAACGGACCGGGCGCAGGGCCATCAGCGTTTCGGTGGTGTCGCCCAGCTCGCGGATGTCCTGCTTGAAGCGCCGCGAGGAGGTCTGGACGCCCAGCTCGCCACTCGAATTGACGACGACGCTCTCGAGCACGCCGCCGGGCACGATGTTGTAGATGCCGGCGATGTATGTGGGCCACTGCGTCGTCCCGATGCGGATGACACCCGAGTCGCCAGCGAGTCCCTCATTGCCGATGTCGATGTTGTTGCTTCCAGTCCCAATGTTATAGCCCGCCTGGTAACCGATCGCGATATTGTTGGCGCCTGCGGTCAGGTAATCAAAGGTCATATATCCCACGCCGACATTACCATTGCCGGTGACCTGCATCCCGGGGGCTATACTCGCACCGAAAAAGCTGTTGAAACTTCCCGAGGTCAGCGATCCGGCCGCGGCTGTCCCGACCGCCGTATTCCCATAGCCCGAAGTGTCGGCAGCGAGCGCATTCATTCCCACCGCCGTGTTGCCGCCGGTACTCGCAGTTGGGTTGAGGCTGGAGAGGGCGTTATACCCGACCGCGGTGTTGTTGAAGCTTGTCGTGTTCGCCGCGAGCGCGTAGTATCCCAATGCCGTGTTGTCGGTGCCGGAGGTGTTCTTGGCGAGCGCATTGTCTCCGACGGCGGTGGACCCGCTCGCCAAATTCTGTTGGAGCGCGAAGGCCCCCACGGCGGTGCTTTGTGTGCCCGACTGGTTCGACTCCAGGGTATCGTAGCCGACAGCCGTGTTCTCATTATTGGTGTTGGTCATTAACGCGAACGGGCCCACCGCCACATTCCAGATGCCGCCGGTGATGCTATACAGAGCCGAATCGCCGATGGCAGTGTTCGCGTTACCCCCCGCAAGCGAATGTAGCGCGTTATGGCCGACGGCCGTATTATTCGTTGGGCTCAGACTGCTATTTGCACCCAAGCCGAGGGACAGGCTCCCGTTACTGGTATTTGATCGCAGGATGGCCGTGCCGGCCTGCGTGATCGCGCCGCTGAAGTCCAGGTTGCCGGTTACCGATAAGCCCGTCGAGTTCACCGTCGCCCGGCTGGTGCCGCCCGCGGCGATGTCCAGCGTGCCCGCTCCGGTCGAATACAGTCCGGTCGTGGTGTCCCCGAAGGTGAGCGCCGGAGATCCCACCGTACCCTCCCCCAGCGCCAGCGTGCTTGGCGCCACATAGTACCCGTTCATGTCGATGAACAGGTTCGTCGGGTCCGTCACCAGGACGTCGAAAGCTCCGTCGCTTCCCAGCGCCACCACCGCCGCGTTGTTCACCATCTGTCCCTGCAGATCGTTCATCGTCGACACAGTGGGGAACGTCCCTAAATCCGGCCAGAGCTCGATGTACTGGACCGGACTTCCCGCGTTCGGCGACAGCGTCACGTTGAGCGACACCGCTTGCGCCGTGCTCGGGAGACTGCAATAGCCTGCCGTCACGCCCGCCACGGGAAGGACGCGGTAGCCGGCGGGCATCGCGGGCGGCCCGTATACGGTGCCGCTGACGAATGTGGGATCGTAACCCCGCGTGTCCATCATGCGGCAAGGGGTGATGGCCACAAAGACCAGAGGCGGGGTGGGATCGCTAGAGCTGGGAACGTTCTCAGGACGCATCGAGTTAGCGCTCCTGATGATGGCAGTCTCTTTTGCGGAAGGTTGCCAGTAAAGGGGAGCGGCCCAGTTGCGGATGGACTCAGATTGAGCCAAGAGGTTGGCGGAAATAAGTACGCCCGCGGCGGCCATGAGCGCCACCCGGGGTGAACCGATTCGTAGCATAGGTGATCTCCTCAGTCCCTAACGCGAGAATCGGCCGAAAAAGGGGCCAAATGCTATTTGGGATTGTGGGAAACTTCTTTCAATAAGGAGATTAAGGTTATAAAATCTATCATGTGGCGGAGTCCCGTGTCACAGATTCCTCGGGCGAAGTAACCCTTCTGCTCAATGAGTTGCAGCGCGGAGATAAGGATGCCCTGGGCAGGCTGATTCCGCTGGTGTACGGGGAATTGCGGCGTCTGGCGGGGCACTATCTGCAAGCGGAGCGTGTCGGGCACACGCTTCAACCGACGGCCTTGGTCAACGAAGCCTACTTGCGCCTGGTGGAACAGGACCGCGCCGACTGGCGAAACCGCGCGCAGTTCCTGGGCGTGGCGGCGCAGCTCATGCGGCGGATTTTGGTGGACTACGCGCGCGCACGGGAAACGGCTAAGCGAGGTGGACCGGCCGTCAGGATGGATGTCGAGAACCTGGAAGGGGGGATCGATGGCACGCAAATCGAGGAAATTCTGGCTGTGGACGAAGCCATCGAGCGGCTTACCGCGCTGGATCCCCAGCAAGCGAGGGTAGTGGAGCTGCGCTATTTCGCGGGATTGACAATTGAAGAAACCGCCGAAGCATTAGGCGTTTCACCGCGGACAGTCAAACGGGAGTGGGCAATGGCTGCCGCCTGGTTGCGAAGCGAACTCTTCCCACGGACCGAGACATGACGCCGGCGAGCTGGGCCCGGATGAAGGAGATTTTCCTGGCTGCCCGGAAGAAACCCCAGGGTGAGCGGGAGGCCTTTCTGAGCGATGCCTGCTCCGACGCTTCGCTGCGACAGGAGGTACGAAGGCTCCTGGCGGCGGAAGATCAGCCCCGGCTGGAAAGTCCGGTGGCCGGGATGTTGGCGACGCCCGCCCTGCCGGCAGCGATCGGCCGGTATCGGATTGTCCGGTTGCTGGGCGAAGGCGGCATGGGCGCCGTCTACGAGGCCGAGCAGGAACAGCCCCGCCGCACGGTAGCTCTCAAGGTGATCAAGCCCGGCCTGGCCAGCCGCGAGCTGATCCGGCGCTTCGAGCACGAATCACAAGCACTCGGCCGCCTGCACCATCCCGGTATCGCGCAAATCTATGAAGCCGGCACCGCGGATAGCGGATTCGGCCCGCAGCCGTATTTCGCCATGGAACTCATTCAGGGCGCGTCGCTCCTGCGGTATGCCGAGGCGCATCGACTGAGCACACGAGAACGGCTGGAGCTGGTGGCCATGATCTGCGAAGCCGTGCACCATGCGCACCAGCGGGGCATTATCCATCGTGATCTGAAGCCAGGCAACATTCTGGTGGATGAGGCCGGCCAGCCCAAGATCCTCGATTTCGGGGTAGCGCGCGTAACCGATGCCGATGCCCAGGCGACGCACCAGACGGATGTAGGGCAGTTGGTGGGAACGCTGGCTTACATGAGTCCCGAACAGGTACTGGGCGACCCGCTGGAACTCGATACGCGCAGCGATGTGTATGCTCTCGGGGTGATGCTGTACGAGCTGCTGGCGGGACGCTTGCCGTACCAACTCGGCGGTCAACTGCCTAAGGCCGTGCAGACGATTCGAGAGGAAGATCCGGCGCGGCTCAGCTCGATCAGCCGCACATACCGAGGAGACATAGAGACAATTGTCGCCAAAGCGCTGGAGAAGCAGAAGGCGCGCCGGTACTCGTCGGCGGCGGAAATGGCCGCGGACATTCAGCGCTATCTGAGGGACGAGCCGATCGCGGCGCGACGATCTTCCACCACCTATCACCTGCGGAAGTTTGCGCGTCGCCACAGCAGCCTCGTCATCGGACTGACAGGAGCCTTCGTCCTGCTGACGGCGGGAATCGTCGCCAGCACATGGCAAGCGAGGCGCGCCTGGCGGGCCGAGCAGGAGGCCTTGCGGCAGAGGGATTGGGCTGCAATCGCCCAGCGGGCGGCACAAAAGGAGCGTGATCGGGCGGTGAGTGCGGAGGGCGCGGCTACTGCCGAGCGGGATCGGGCGGTCGCCGAGCGACAACGCGCCGACACCGAATCGGCGACCGCCAAGGCGATCAGCGACTTTTTGCAGAACGATCTGCTGTCCCAGGCCAGTGCCCGCACTCAGGCCCGGCCCGACAACAGGCCGGATCCCGATCTCAAGGTGCGCACCGCGCTGGACCGGGCCGCCGCGCGCATCGCCGGCCGGTTCGACCGGCAACCGTTGGTCGAGGCAGCGATCCGCCAGACAATCGGCGCGACTTACAAGGACCTCGGCGTCTACCAGGAAGCGGAACGCCAGTTCCAGCGCGCACTCGACCTTCGGCGCCGGTCTCTCGGGGCGGAGCATCCCGATACGTTGGACTCGATGACGAGCCTGGCGGAGCTGTACTCCTATGAGGGCAAGTATGCCGCCGCCGAGCCGCTGCTCACACGATTGGTGAACCTCCGCCGGCGCCTCAATGGCGAGGAGCACCCCAGTACCCTGACAGGCATCTGGTACCTGGCGGATCTGTACCGCTTGCAAGGTAAGTGGGCTCCAGCCGAACGGCTCTTCCTTCACGTCCTTGAGTGGCAGCGGCGCGTGCTGGGCGAGGAACACCACGACACTCGGGTGACTATGGGCAGTCTGGCGACGCTCTACCGGCAACAGGGTAAGTATGCGGAGGCGGAGCCGTTCAGTATCAAGATTATGGAAATCCAGCGGCGAACCCATGGCGATGAGCACCCCGATACGATGGTTGCGATGAATAACCTGGCGGCGTTGTACGCAGTGGAACGCAAATACACCGAAGCCGAGGCGCTTCTCACTCAGTGCCTGGACATCAGGCGGCGCGTGGCTGGCGCGCAGCACCCCGAGACCCTGAAATCAATGCATAATCTGGCCGACCTCTATCGGAGGGAAAAGAAATATGCCCTGGCGGAGAAGACCTTCCTGGAGGCGCTCGAAGGCAAGCGCCGCGTACTTGGCGAAGAACATCCCAGTACGCTATCGACTGTAGACAGTCTGGCTCTCCTCTACCGGGTGGAGGGCAGGTATCGGGAGGCGGAGCCCCTCCAACTCCAGTCGCTGGAAGCGCAGCGCCGCATCCTGGGTGAGGAGCATCCCAATACCGTGGTCAGCCTGGTTGGCTTGGCGATCCTGTACCAGGAAGAAGGGAAATACTCCGAAGCCGAACCGCTGTTGACGAAGGCGGTCGAAACGAGCCGTCGCATTCTGGGCATGGGTCAGAACACAACCAGGTCCTGCATGACCTCTCTGGCCAAGCTGCGGCTAACGCAACACCGGTACCAGGAAGCCGAGCCCCTGCTGCGCGAGTCTCTGAATGCCGAAACCAGTGAAGGCCCCAATTTCTGGCAGCCCTGCGAACTCCGCAGCCTGCTGGGGGCGAGCCTCGCGGGACAGTCGAAATTCGTCGAGGCGGAGCCGCTTCTCATATCCGGGTACCGGGGTCTCCTCCAGCGCAGTTCCGCCGTCCCCATGGATGTATCGATCCCGCAGGCGGGCGAGAGGATCGTCCAGCTTTACACCGATTGGGACAAACCGGACAAAGCGGCTGAGTGGCGGAACGAGTTGCAGGCGGCCGGGCTCGGCCTAGTGGGAGCGAAGTAGGCAGAGAACGCTGGTAAGCCTCACGCCGGGGTCGGCTGCCGGATCCGACATCCTCAGTGCTCCTTTCGACGGCGTGTCGAGAGCCGACGTTCGGGCTGTCGAGCCGATCGGCGACCTGCATCACGTTTTCCCGGCTCAACCGACCTGCGCGGTCGTATCGAAAGCCGAAATCGGGCAGGCGCTCGGCGTCAAGTTGACGGATGGAATGAAGAACCCCACACTGCAGACGCCGGGAGTTGTGTCCACCTGCGATTACAAGACTTCCAGCGGCGGCCGAGTCACTATCGCCATTACCACTACACGCTGGGCCAACTGAGCTTCACCTAGGCCTGCAATATCGTCCTCGACAGCTACCCCAAAATTCTGGCTGCGCGCGGGGCTCAACGGCAGCAGCAGGAACTCGTACATATCGTCGACTTGGTAGCACGATGCCGGCTTCCCAAGCGCACCAAACGCCGTTCCTACCCGCGAGCAGTCCGGAGCTGCGGGTACCGGTTCCCCTTCAAGCAAGAGGAGGAAAACTAAGTGGCATTGGACCGCCCGCGCCGCGGGCTCCAACCAGGCTGAGATGGATGGCGCGCAAATCACACCTGTACAATAAAGGGAACCCATGCGACCGTTCTCAAGAATGTTCAGCGTGATTTTCATGGCCGCCGCCCTGGTCTCCCTGGCGGCGATTCTCGGCTCGCAGCCGGCGCCAAAGGAACAGGTGGGTCCGCTTGCCGGCGGCGGATTCCTGTTGAATAGCGGATGGAAGCTGGACCCGGCGGGAAAGCAGGTGGCGCTCGATACGCTGCCGATGGCCACGGCGCTCTCGCCGGACGGGCGCTACCTGCTGGTGCTGCACTGCGGCTACCGGCCGCCCTCGATCGCCGTGCTCGACGCCGCAACCGGCGCGGTGGTCAGCACGACTCCGGTGGCCGACGCGTGGCTGGGGCTGGCCTTCGCGCCGCACAGCGACCGCGTCTACGTGGGCGGCGGCGCGCGCGGGGCGGTGTTCGAGTTCAGCCTGGCCGATGGCAAGCTGGCGGCCGGCCGCACCTTCCCGCTGGAAGCAGCCAGCCACAGCAGCGAAGACTTTGTCGGCGACGTCCAGTTTTCGCCCGATGGCCGCCTGCTCTATGCGGCGGAGTTGAATCGCGATTCGGTGGCGGTCGTCAACCCTCAATCGGGGATGGTGATCGAGCGCATCCATACGGGGAGAAGGCCGTATCGCATCCTGTTCCATCCCGACGGGAAATCGTTCTTCGTCACCCACTGGGCCGATGGCACGCTCGGTCACTACGACGTCGCGAGCGGTGGCCAACTTGCGCGAGTGCCGATTGGCGCGCATCCCACCGACATGGTTTGGCGCGCGGGCGGCAACGCGGAAGAGGTGGAAGGCGAGCCCCGCTGGGCGGCGCGCATCTTCGTGGCGGCCACCAACACCAACAGCGTGTACGCGGTCGGCGTGAGCCAGGGCAAAGAACTGCGCGTGTTGGAGACCATCAATGTCTCGATGACGCCGCGGCAGCCGGTCGGCATGTCGCCTTCCGGGTTGGGGCTGAGCGCCGATGGCCGCCGGCTGTACGTAACGTGCTCCGACGCCAACGCCGTTGCGGTGGTGGATCTCGCCGGCGACCGCAGCTACGTCAGAGGCTTCATCCCCGCCGGCTGGTACCCCACGGCGGCGCGCGCGCTGCCCTCGGGAACGCTGGTGGTGCTCAACGGAAAAGGCGTGCGCTCGTATCCCAATCCGCACGGGCCGAATCCCGCGCGCCGGCCGGAACCGGTGCATGCCGGAACGGCCTCGGACGAGTTCGTGGCGCGCATGCAGACCGGCACGGCTTCATGGATCGAACCATTCGAAGAAAGCCAGCTCGAAAAGTGGACCGCGGCCACGCTGGCCGATTCGCCCTATCGCGACAGCAAGCTGGATGAGACCAGCCCGCTGCCGCACATCGAGCACGTCATCTACATCGTCAAGGAAAACCGCACCTACGACCAGGTTTTGGGGGACATGAAAGAGGGCAACGGCGATCCTTCGCTCGAGTTATTCGACGAAAACTCGACGCCAAACCTCCACAAGCTGGCGCGGGAGTTCGTGTTACTGGATAATTTCTACGTCAATGCCGACGTCAGCGCCGATGGCCACAACTGGTCGACCGCGGCCATCGCGCCGGACTATGTGGTCAAGCTCTGGCCGAGCGAGTACGGGCACCGCCGCAAAGAATACGACTTCGAAGAGCAGGACCCGGCTTCCCTGCCGCCGGCCGGATACCTGTGGACCAATGCCAGCCTGGCGGGGCGCAGCATTCGCAATTTCGGCTACATGGTCAACGAGAAGAAAGGCGCGCCCACTGGCGCCGACCAGATCACCGGGGTGCGCGACCCGGTGCTGGCCAAGGTGACCAACTGGAAGTATCAGGGATTCGACCTGAGCACTCCGGACGTCGAGCGGGCGAAGGTGTTCCTGCAGGAGTTTTCCGAGTACGAAAAGAGCGGCAATATGCCGGAGCTGATCGTGATGCGGCTGCCCAACGATCACACCTCGGGGACCCGGCCCGGCGCGCTGACTCCGCTTTCCATGGCCGCCGACAACGACTACGCGCTGGGGATGATCGCGGAAGCGGTATCCAAATCCAAATTCTGGACCAGCACGGCGATTTTCGTGGTGGAGGACGACGCGCAGAACGGCCCGGACCACGTGGATTCGCACCGCTCGCCCGCGTTCGTGATTTCGTCTTACGTGAAGCGCCACCTGGTGGACAGCACCATGTACAACACCGCCTCCGTGCTGCGGACCATGGAGTTTCTGCTGGGGGTGAAGCCGATGACCCATTTCGACGCCGGGGCGCGGCCGATGACGTCGGTGTTTCAACCCATGCCGGACGCGGCTCCGTACACGGCCGAGAAGCCGCGCATTTCGCTCACGGGCAGGAACCCCGCCCAGGGACCCGGTGCCGAGGCGTCGCTTCATATGGATTTCGAAGAAGCCGATAAGAACGACGACGACGAATTGAACGACGTGCTGTGGCGGGCCATTCGCCGCAGCGATCCTCCGCCGCCGGCGCGGAGCTTTTTCGGGAAGTAGAGGGCATTGCGCGCACGGCGTTGCGCGCGGCTCATGCGCCGCCTCCGCGGACGGCTTTCGCCTTAGGACTCTCGACATGCCGCAAATCTATCTGTGCTTCCTCTGGCACATGCACCAGCCGTTTTATAAGGACCTGGCCTCGGGCGAATACAAGCTGCCCTGGACGCGCATGCACGCGCTCAAGGACTACTACGGCATGGTGCGTATCCTGGAGGAATTTCCGCGCATCCGTCAGACCTTCAACCTGGTGCCTTCGATGATGGCCCAGGTTGCCGAGTACGCCTCGGGTGCGGCGCGGGATCCTTTTCTCGAAGCTGCGCTGAAGCCGGCCGAAGCGCTCACCGATGCGGACCGCGCTTTCCTGCTGCGCCATTCCTTCTACTCCGATCCGGGCCGCATGATTTATCGCTACCCGCGCTACGGCGAATTGTTCGACGCCTGGCAGTCGCAGAAGAAGGCCGGGGCGCGGGCGTTGTTCGGGCCGCAGGATTTTCGCGATCTGCAGATGTGGTCGCAACTGGCGTGGTTCGACGAGGAATTTCAGGCTCACGACGAGGAAGTGCGCGAGTGGCTGCGGCGCGGGCGCAATTTCTCGCCCGCCGACCAGGCGCGCATGGGAGCCAAGCAGCGAGAGATTGTGGCCCAGGTGGCGCCGGAGTACCAAAAGCTGGCGGCGTCGGGCCAGATCGAAATCTCCACCACGCCTTACTACCACCCCATTCTTCCGCTGGTGTGCGATTCCGCGATCGCCCAAATTTCCCATCCCGGCGTGCCCTTGCCGCCGCGCTTCCGTTATCCCGGCGATGCGCGCAAACAGCTCGAAATGGCGCGCGAGTTCACCGCGCAAACCTTCGGCGCCGCGCCGGCGGGACTGTGGCCGTCGGAGGGTTCGGTCTCCGACGAAGCCTTCGCCATCGCCGCCGAGCTCGGCTACCGCTGGTCGGCCACCGATAGCGGAGTGCTCAACCGCACGCTGGGTCGCGGCGTGGGCGTGGACGGACTTTACCGGCCCTACCGCTGGCAGCAAGACGGGCGTCGCCTCGACGTGATTTTCCGCGACCATTACTTGAGCGACCTGATTGGTTTCGTCTACTCGAAAATGGACGCGGCCGCGGCGGCCGACGATTTTCTAAAGCGCATCCGCGACAACTGCTCCGGCATTCTGGGTGCCGGCCGCGACGCGCTGGTGCCGATCATTCTCGATGGCGAAAATGCCTGGGAGTATTACGACCAAAACGGACGCCCCTTTCTGCGGGAGCTTTACCGGCGCATCCAGGATGACCCGCGCCTGAGCGCGGTGACCGTCAGCGAAGGCCTCGATCGCATGGCGCCGGAGCCGCTCGGCGGCATCTTCCCCGGCTCCTGGATCAACGCCAACTTCGACGTGTGGATCGGCGCCGAGGAGGACAACCAGGCGTGGACGCAGTTGCTGCGCGCCCGTGAGACCTTCGATTCCGCGCCCGAGGTGAGTGGCGACAAGCGGCGCATGGCCTACGAAGAGCTGCTCATCGCCGAGGGCAGCGACTGGTGCTGGTGGTACGGGCCGGAGCACGAGTCCACCAATCGCCCCGAGTTCGACCAGCTCTACCGCAGCCATCTCGCCAACGTCTACCGCTTCCTCAACCTGACGCCGCCCGAGGAGCTTTCACGTCCCATCCTGCGCATGGCGCTGCCCGCCGTGCTGGTGGCGCCCTCGGGATCGATCCGGCCGGTGATCGACGGCGACGTCACCTCCTATTTCGAGTGGATGGGGGCCGGCGTCTACCACGTCGATGAGCGGAGCGGCTCGATGCACGGCAAGAAATTCCTGGTGAAGGAAGTATACTTCGGCTCCGACGGCCAGAACTTTTACCTGCGCATCGACGTCAACCCGGATTACGAGCGGGAACTGGGCGGAATGGAAGTGCGCTTCACCGGCCAGACGCTGGACGGGGCGCGCTCGAGCCAGGTCACCATTCGTTTCACCCACGGCGCCGTCAAACCAGTGGAAGTGAAGATGGCCGCTCCGGCGGAGGGCGCGGTCGAATGCGCGTTTGCGCGCGTGCTGGAAGTGCGGATCTCGCTGGCGGCGCTGGGGATCGGCGCGGGCCAGGGATTGCGCTTGCAATCCTCTCTTTGGGAAGGTGGCCTGCCCATCGACGCCATTCCGCATCATGGCTGGCTGGAGATGAAAACCACCGACCCGGATCGGTTTGAAGACTGAGAACCTGCGAGCCACATCGCACGCTTAGTACCGCCCGCCGGCCGCGCCGGCCGGCGCGGGTCTAGTATCATGGCTTTATAATGACCGAGCGGGAATCGTTGGTCGCTTCTCCGGCTGGAGTCCCGCCCCGCGTTCTCCCTAGCTTCGACTCGCTCGAAGCGTCGCTCGCGTCGGCGATTCGCGGCAAGCCGGAAGTCATCCGGTTTTCGCTGGTCTGCCTGCTGGCGCGCGGCCACCTGCTGATCGAAGACGTTCCCGGCGTCGGCAAAACCACCCTGGCGCAGGCCCTGGCGCGCTCGATCGCCTGCCGGTTTCATCGCCTGCAGTTCACCAGGCGGCGCTGGCCTGGAACACTCACTCAGTAAGCTTCTTCAGGATGTGCTTGGCGAGGAGTTCGTTCACTTCTTTGTGCCTTGGTACTGGCTGGGATATTCCGTTCTTCGGGTTTCGGTACCAATCGTGCTTCCCGCCGTGGCGAACCAGCGAGCACCCGAGCGCTTCGAGCTTGCGAATCAGATCGGTCCGCTTCATCCGGTTCTCACTGCATGTGTTTCCACGCGACTCCGACGACGGCCACCATCGTCAGAATCATGAGCACGATCTCGAAGACGCTCCAGATCGTATACCTGACCTTGTCGAACTCGCTCTTCGTTGGCAGCCGGAAACTCATACACTCGACCACGGACTCGCCGATTACCTCGTAGGGCGCATTGGGTTTTGTTTACTGGCATCGCGCCCGCTTTTCCCCGTGCCGACATGCTCCCTAGGCAGAGAAGCCTCAAGAAGGCGCTCGGCTTCATTCCACTTCACCTCAACGACCACCGCCTGGCGCGCGCGCCATTGGATGTAGTTGAGAAACGACCGTGCCGAGATCATCCTACCCCTTTTGCCCTTCGGAACTGAGACCTTGAATGCGTTGCCGTCCCCTTTCGTGGTCGGCTGAATCGCGATCTTGCACGCGGCGACGTCCCAGAGGAGGTGAGCGAACTTGATTCCTGCGCTGGCTAGAATGTCGCCAGCGTCGGCATTCAAGGCTAGTTTCCCGCTCCGAATCGTCAAATGCGGAGACGAGAACTTCGACGTCTTGCTATTGAACAGTTCGTAAGGCATTTCAGGCTACTCCTAGAATACACGAGGGAGTAGAGCGCGTCAACTGGCTAGGCTACTCGCTGGGCTCCCGTACGGCGTCTCGGCTGGAGTCTAGGGAGACGCGGTCTATCCGCTGGGGTACTGTTAAACGGGGAATGCTGTCGTGGCAGGAGAAACGATCGGTTTGCGTCTCCTGCCGCCAGCGGCAGACCACAAAAACCGGTGGTCCGTCCTGCCTCAGACCGCAAGCTCAGCGACTCTGCGGATGCCGGGGATTTCGCCGCTTGTCAGGTCCCGGTAGAGATCGCGGAGATTCTCTTCCAATTCCGGCAGCGTCTCACCTTCGGTCAGGTAATCGGGGAACTCCTCGAAATACCCGAGCCACATGCTTCCGTCTTGCCAGTGAACGTAACGGGCGGTGCTCACGAAACCATTTTACTGCTTTGCTGCACCCGCCGCACTCGCCCGGCGCGGGTCTAGTATCATGGCTTTATAATGACCGAGCGGGAATCGTTGGTCGCTTCTCAGGCTGGAGTCCCGCCCCGCGTTCTCCCTAGCTTCGACTCGCTCGAAGCGTCGCTCGCCTTGGCGATTCGCGGCAAGCCGGAAGTCATCCGGTTTTCGCTGGTCTGCCTGCTGGCACGCGGCCACCTGCTGATCGAAGACGTTCCCGGCGTCGGCAAAACCACCCTGGCGCAGGCCCTGGCGCGCTCGATCGCCTGCCGCTTCCATCGCTTGCAGTTCACCAGCGACATGCTGCCCAGCGACGTGCTCGGCGTCACCATCTACAACCTCCAGTCGGAAGCTTTCGAGTTTAAATCGGGTCCCATCTTCACCAACTTCCTGCTGGCCGATGAAATCAATCGCACCACGCCCAAAACCCAATCCGCACTGCTCGAAGCGATGAATGAGAGCCAGGTCACCATCGACGGGCATCCGCACTCGCTGCCGCGCCCGTTCATGGTGATCGCCACCCAGAATCCGGTCGAGCACCACGGCACTTACCCGTTGCCGGAATCGCAACTGGACCGCTTCTTCATGCGGCTGCGCATCGGCTACCCGGACTTGGCCAGCGAGCGCGAAATCGTGCGCCAGTCCGGCGCCGCGCTCCCCGAAGCGGGACCGAGCGGCCTGGTGGCGGAAGATATCCTCCGCCTGCAGGACGCGGCGCACACCGTCCTGGTGGAAGACGCGGTGGTCGATTACATCCTCGCCATCGTCGAGCGAACCCGGCATCACGAATCGCTGGCCCTCGGCGTCAGCCCGCGCGGCGCGCAGGCGCTTTATCGGGCCGCGCAGGCGCTCGCCCTGCTGGAAGGCCGCGACTACTCGACGCCGGACGACGTGAAGCGGCTCGCCGTACCCGTCTTCGCCCATCGCGTGGTGATCAACACCCGCAACACCCTGGTGGAGCGCCGCCTCGACGCGGGCGAACGCATCATCGAGCAGATTCTCACCCAGGTGGAAGTCCCCCTGTAGAGACACGCCATTATGAAGACTGCCATCATCGGCCTGCCCATGACGGGCAAGACCTCTCTGTTCGCCATTCTCACCGGCGTCCACCACGAAACCCGCATGGGATCCACCGCCGTGCGCACCGGCGTCGCTAAAGTTCCCGACGCACGCCTCGAAGCGCTGGGCCGCCTTTTCGAGCCTCCCAAGGTTACCCACGCCACGGTCGAATACGTGGACATGCCCTCGATCTCTCGCGAGAGCCTGCGCGATCCTGCCTACCTGGCCAGCCTCCGCGTGGGCGACGCTTTCGCCCACGTCCTGCGCCTGTTTGAAGACGAAACCGTCCCGCATGAGAAAGGCTCGGTGGATCCGCTGCGCGATCTCGAAGACGTCGAGACCGAGCTCGTCCTCAGCGACCTGGTGGTGATCGAAAAGCGCCTGGAGCGGCTGGACAAGGATCGCAAGAAGACCAAGAATCCCGAGCTGGATCGGGAATTCGACCTGCTGATGCGGTGCCAGGCCGCGCTCGAACAAAACCAGCCGCTGCGCCAGCTCGCACTCGACGCCGACGACGAGAAACGCATCCGCGGCTTTCAGTTTCTCTCCCGCAAGCCGGTGCTCTATGTCTTGAACCTGGGCGAAGGCGACGCCGCCCGCATGGCACGAGCGCGAGCGCGAATATCGCGAGGGCCCGCTGGCCGGACGCGCCAACACGGCCGTGACCGCGGTTTGCGGCAAGATCGAGGCCGAACTCGCCGAATTACCGCCCGCCGAGCAGGCCGATTACCTGGCCAGTTACGGCCTCAAGGAATCCGGCCTGGAGCGCCTGATTTCCGCCACCTATTCGCTGCTCGGCCTGATGAGCTTCCTCACCGCCGGCGAAGACGAATGCCGCGCCTGGACCATCCCCATGAACAGCCATGCCGTGAAGGCCGCCGGCGCCATCCACTCCGATTTCGAAAAGAAGTTCATTCGCGCCGAAGTGGTGAACTGGCAAGCCCTGGTGGATCACGGCGGCTATGCCGGCGTGCGCGAAAAGGGCCTGCTGCGCCTCGAAGGCAAAGAGTACCTGGTCAAGGATGGCGACGTTCTGGTAATTCGCCACGGCTAGATTCGCGAACGTGGCGCGGGCTGTCGAGCTGAGCCGAGAATCATCTCGGCTTTTCCCGGCTGTTTCAGCAGGCAGTGCAGGCTCTACCGGATCCGAAACAGGGCCGACGATCCCGCTCTGGCGACCGGTTCCAGTCCCCAATCGAGCGGGTTCGCCAACATGTCCGCGCCGATGCGGCCTTCGCCGGCGCCTTCCACCGGAGCGAAGATGTAGCCGAAGCCGTCGTGCCGCAAAGCCGCGATCCCGTCCGGTCGCCGGAGCAATGCCGCACTGACCTCGGTGGGCGGGGAGTTCGTCGCCAGGCGCCAGTCTTGGTCGGCTGGCTTGACCCAGATCTCCAGCGGCACGCCTCCCGTTGGCGTCCGTGACACCAGGGCGACGCCATCGGCGATCACCGGGACCGCAAAATCAATTTCGAGCGTCATGCCGGCCTCGATCGGCCGCCAAGTGCGCCAGCGGGTGGCGTAGTTGTTGTCCAAGGCCAGCGGCGCCTCCCAGACGTTGGGCTGAGCAGTCAGCGTCCAGTCGGCGGCCGCCGGAACGCGTTTCCCCTTCGAGTAGATTTCCACTTCCGAGACATCCCATTCGCCTTCGTCCGCGGCGGGCAGGCGGAAGCGGAGACCCATCAGCGGTTCCGCCTGCCAACGTCCGCGGCGTTGGTATAACCCGCCCGGATAGAAGGCATCGTAGAGGGCGTCCCTCATGCGCTCGCCTTCGGCCGACTGCCAGCTCACCGTCACCGCGCGCGGCAGATATGCGTTCGCCACCGGGCCGAAGGAGAAGATGCGCGCGTCGTTCGGAGTGCTCTTTTCGATCGTCCGTGCCACCTGGTATTCCGGAACCTCGCGCGCCAGGTAACGCGCCTGGGGTTCGATGCGCAAAGCGGCGGCCAGTGGAAACCTTTGCAGGCGAAAGGTGGAATCCGGCTGCCACAGATTGAGCGCCTGCGGCCAGCAGACGATGGCCTGCAGCGCCACCGCGGCCCACGCCGCGCGCCCCCGCCATGCGCCCGCCAGCGCAGCTCCCAGCGCCAATCCGGCCAGCGCCATCGAGGGCATCAGAAAGCGCGCGCCTTGGTTGGAAAACCATGGCAGCGCCAGCACCACGGCCGCGGCCATCGCCAACCGGGCGGCCCGGCTCCGCCATGCCAGCACCATCAGCGGCAGCGCCAGCAGGAGCGGGCCGAAAGTTCCCGTAAGACGGTCGCCGAAAGCCAGTTGCCACGGCACGTCCAGTGGCGCCACGTGGCCATAGTCAGCCAGGTCCGCTGCCAGAATCCGCTCTCGCAGGATGTGAAAATACGGGTTCGGGAAAAGGGCGTTGCCAAGCGGCGCCAACGGATTGCCCGCCACCACGGCGTTGCGCACCAGCCACGGCGCCACGCTTGGCAAGGCGCCCGCCGCCAACAGCGCCAGCCCGCGCCACCGCCGGGCGCCTCCACCGACGGCCACCCAGAGCCCCGCGCCTGCCAGCACCATCGCGCCCGGTATTTTGATGGCGTAACAGAATCCGGCCGCCAATCCAGCCGCCGGCAGATACCACCGCTCGCCCGTGTCCCGCCACACCAGCAGCAGGTAGAACGCCGCCAGCGTGAAGAACACCAGCGCGGCTTCATTGTACGAACTCGCCCCCGTCAGCCCCGTCACCGGAGCGCAGAAATAGAACGCCGCCGCCACCAGCCATGCGCGGTCCGGCAACCCTAGGCGCCTGGCCGTGCGCAGCAGAAGGGTGGGCGTGGCGGCCAGAAAACCGAGTTCCACCAGCTTGGCCGCCGAATGGCGCCCGAAGGCGAACGCCATCGTGAACAGCATTTCCATGCCCTGGGGAAGCATGCCGTAGAAGTCGATGCGATCCGGAAACCGGCCCAGCCGCGTGTATTCGAAGGGCAGGCCGAGGTGATAGGCGATGCCATCCGGGGAAATCTCCGGCGCCATCGCATTCACCAGATACCAGACGCCATAGGCGGCAAAGATGACGCCCGCGGCGATGCGGCCGTAGCGGCCGAGCGGCTCGACTACCGCGTCGTCCCGGTTGGTACGGTGGAGGAACGGCAGCACCGCCAGCGGCGCCAGACCCACCACCAGGTACGCCGGCCGCCAACCTAGGTGCAACAGCAACAGCAGAAAAATCAGCAGACTCTCGAAGGCAGCGCCCACTGCTAGCGCAATTTCGGGAGGTGCGGCCAGGCGGCGCAGCAGCATGACGCCCCAGGCGTATGCCGCAGCCAGCGGCAGCGCCGCGCCAAAGAGGATCGCGAGCAGCAACATGGCGGCGCTTTAGAGCAGGACCGTGTCGATCCGCGCTTCTTCCGGCGCAGCGGCGCTCCGCGGAGCGTGAGCCGGCTCCGCACCGGCTTCGGCTCCGGCGCCGAGAAAGCGCAGTAACTCGCTTTCGGAGCCGCCGAAGAAGCCGGCCACCAACTCGCGGATGGCGGTGCGGCGCATCTCGTCGCGCGCCGTGCGCGGCGCATAGTCGTAGGCGCGTCCTGCCTTGCGCCGGTCCAGCTTGCCTTTGCGCACCAGGCGATCGAGCACAGTCATGATGGTGGTGTAGGCCAGCGGGCGGCTGGCCGTGACGATTTCCCGCACCTGCTTGACGTTGCCTTCGCCGAGCGTCCACAGGGCGTTGAGGCATTCCAGTTCGAGCGGCGGCGGGACATCGCGGGCGGTTTTGGGCATCACTTTTCCTGATCGGGCGCGGCGGGCTGTACGGCCTGCCGCAGTTTGGCGGCAAACGGCGAATCGGGCTTCGGCGCAAACGGCGGTGCGCCGGCGGCGCCGGTGCCGCACTCGGTTTGGCGGGCGCCTCCGCGCGCCGCTTCGCTTCCGCCGCGGCTGGCGCGGCAGCCCGCGCCGGCGGCGGGTTCAAGAACCGGTCCATCTTCAGTGCGGGCCGCTCCAGCGCCGCATTGAAAGTGGTGAAACAGCCCTCCACCTGGCGGTCGTTTTCGATCAGCGCCCGCATGGCTTCCATCTTCGAATCCATGTCGTCCAGGTAATGCAGCAGCAGCGCCTCGGGAAATTGCGGCAGCTTGGGCGAGCCGAATTCCAGATGGCCGTGATGGCTCAGGATCATGTGTTCCACCAGCGTGCGCAGGGTCGGCGGAAAGTCCGGCAGCGCGCGTAGTTTGTCGGCCACCATGCGCATCCCGATATTGATGTGGCCGAGCAACTGGCCTTCCGGCGAATAGGAAAAACCGCGCTCGTAATTCAGCTCGTAAATCTTGCCGATGTCGTGGAGCACCACGCCCGTCAGCAACAGGTCGAGATCCACCTGGTAGTGCGCGGCGATGATGCGCGCCAGCGCGCACAGCGAAAGCACGTGCTCGATCAGGCCGCCCAGAAAGGCGTGGTGGATCTGCTTGGCTGCCGGCGCCATGCGGTAACGCCGCCCGATGTCTTCGTCGTCCAGCATGGCGTTCAGCAAGCCCCGCAATTGCGCGTTGCCGATCGAGTTCACCACCGCGCGCAACTCCGTCCACATCTCCTGCGGGTCGCGCTTGGAAGAAGGAAAATAGTCGCCGTACTCGACTTCGCCATCTTCCATGCGCCGGATCTTGTGGATGGTCAACTGCGGCCGGTTGTGGAAGACCTGGACCAGCCCTTTCACTTTGACGAAGTCGTCGCGCTCGAAGGTCTCCACGACCTCGGCCACGTTGTCCCACATTTTGGCGTCCAGGTCGCCCGTGCGGTCGCCCAGGAGCAGCGAAAGATAAAGTTCGCCCGTCCTCTTCTGGCGGATTTCCTTGGAATGCACCAGGAAGCTGCCCGTGATCACCTTGCTGGGCTCAAGCTCGTTGACGTAAGGCGATTTCATTGTTTCGCCGGCACGGTGGCGGGAGCGTCCGGCGTCGCCGGCGGAGCCGGAGTGGTGGCGGGAGTGTCCGGTGTTGCGGCCGCAGCCGGCGCGGCGGGAGTCTCCGCCGGCGTGGCGCGCTCGCCCAGCCTCGATGTGTCGATGTTGGGTACCGTGCCCTTGGTGGCCGTAGTCCCCGGTATCGGGACGAACAGCACGTGCTTGTGCCTCTTGTGCGTGGCGGCGACTTCTTCCTTGGTGGTGGTTTGCGGCTTCAGTTGCGCGATGTCGTGCCAGTGGGTGTCTTTGCCGGGAGCGGCGCCGGTATCCACGTAGCCTTCCTTGATTTCGAGGAACGCCTCCAGCCGCAGCTTGGTGAGATAGGTGCGGACCTTGGCGTCGATTTGCGGCCCGGCCAGTGTCTGCTGAATCTGCTCCCTGACCTCGTCGAACGAGGCTTGGCCCGCCTCATAGCGGTCCTCGATCCGCAGGATCACAAAGCCCTGCGCGACCTTGATCGGGTCGGAGACTGAGCCCTTCTTTTCCTTGAACAGAAAATCCTCGATCTGCGGCAACGACAGTCCTTTTTCGCGCGGCGGCAACTGGCCCCCGGCTTTGGCCGTTTCCGCATCGTCGGAATAGGCTGCGACCAGGTCGGTGAACTTCTCGCCCTTGCGCGCCCGTGCCGCCACATCCTTGGCCTTGGCTTCGGCGGCCGTCACCTGCTCCGGCGTCTTTCCTTCGGTCGAGATCAGAATCTGGCTGAGGAAGACCTGCGCTTTGCGCACGTATTCCTCTTTGTGCGCCTCGTAGTATTTGCGCAGCTCGGGCTCGGGAATGGCGATGCGCGCGCCGATCTCCTGACCGACCAGTTGACGTTGCAGGAACTGGTTGGTCAACTGCTGCTTGTACTCTTCAAACGCGACGCCACTGTTGTCGCGGACGAAGTCGTGGAATTTCTCGGGATCGGTGATCTTGGCCATCACCTGCATCTCGGCCAGCCGTTTGGCTACGTCTCCATCCACGCTGATGTTCAGGTCCTTGGCCTTTTGCACCATCAGCAACTGGTCGATCTTGTCTCGCAGGAAGTTCTTGGATTCCTCCTGTTCGGCGGAGGTGAGATCGACTCCCTGCAGATGCTTCTCCTGGCGCAGGTACATCTCCAGTTCCTTCCGCTGTTCGTCCAGTTCGCCGCGGGTAACGATGTCCCCGTTCACTTTGGCGGCAATTTCCTCCACCACGCGGATATCCGCGGCAACCGCCATCGGCAAGGCTGCCATCATGACTACTACAAACCTGCGAATCATAGCTGTTAAGGCTCCATTCTACCATTCCGTCGTGGCGCGGGCTGTCGAGCTTGCTGACCCGAGAGTCGTCTCGGCTTTTCTTGGCGTTGTTGGCTTTTCTCGCCGTTGCTTTAGGTCAACAGCCCCTCAACCCGGCGGCCGCATCTGCTCCAACCTGGCATCGAGGAAGGCGAGAATCTCCCGTGCCGATGCCTGCCCATCCAATGGAAGTAGCAATACGCCTGCCGGAGTGAACTGCGTGCCCGGAGTTTTCTTCACCAGGTGCATGAGCCGCGCCGGATCCACCCGTGTTCCCCGGTGGAACTTGATACTTAACACGTTATGGCGCCGGTCGATGCTCTCGATGCCCAACTGCTCGGCAGCCGTTTTGATGGCGGAGTAAGCCAGCAGGCTGCGCACTGCCTCCGGCACTGTGCCGAAGCGGTCCTCCAGTTCCTTTTCGGCACGCTCGCGTCCGGCCGGGTCGCTCGCGTTGGCGATCTGGCGATACGCGCGCAATCGCTGGTTCTCGTCGGGAATGTAGTCCGGCGGAATTCGTATGTCCAGCCCGAGATTCACCGATGAGTGGACCTCCGGCACCACTTCCTCGCCCTTCAATTCGCGCACCGTCTCATCGAGCAGCCGCACATACGTGTCGTAGCCCACCGAGTTGATGTGGCCGTGCTGCTCACCACCCAGCAAATTGCCCGCGCCGCGCAGTTCCAGATCCAACGCGGCGATCTTGAATCCAGCTCCTAAGTCGCTGAATTCCTTGAGTGCCGCCAACCGCTTGCGGGCAATTTCGGCCAGCTCCGTATCGGGCGGCACGAGCAGGTAGGCATACGCGCGCCGGTTCCAGCGTCCCACCCGCCCACGCAACTGGTAGAGCTCGCTCAGACCGTAACGCTCGGCATTCTCTATAATCATGGTATTGGCACGCGGAATATCGAGTCCATTTTCTATAATTGTAGTACAAACTAGGATATCGAACTCGTGCCGCATGAAACGCAACATGGTTCGCTCCAGCTCGGCTTCCGCCATCTGCCCATGGCCAACCCCGATTCGAGCGTTGGGAACCAGTTCCTGGATGCTGGCGGCTCGCGCCCAAATGGAATCCACGCGATTGTGCAGGAAATACACTTGGCCGCCCCGCCCCAATTCGAGTTCCAACGCCGCGCGGATCAGTTCCGGCTGAAACGGTGCAACCACGGTGTGAATGGCGAGCCGGTCTTTGGGAGGAGTTTCAATCACCGACATGTCGCGCAAGCCTAACAACGACATGTGTAGTGTCCTGGGAATGGGGGTGGCGCTCATGGTGATTACATCCACCTGTTTCTTCAACTGCTTGAGCCGCTCCTTGTGTTTGACGCCAAACCGTTGCTCTTCGTCCACGATCACGAGCCCCAGGTCGCGAAACTGGACGTCCTGCGACAGCAGTCGGTGGGTCCCGATCGCGATATCGATCTTGCCTTCGGCCAGATCCACCAGGCCGGCCTTGAGTTCCTTGGGCGAGCGGAACCGGCTAAACATCTCGACTCGCACTGGAAATGGCTGAAAGCGCCGTTTGAAGGTTTCCAGATGTTGAAATGCTAATACTGTAGTAGGAGCCAGCATGGCTACCTGCCGCCCATCACCGAGAGCCTTAAAAGCGGCCCGCATCACCACCTCGGTCTTGCCGTAGCCGACGTCGCCGCAGAGCAGGCGATCCATCGGGTGCGGGCCTTCCATGTCGCGCTTGATTTCGCGGATGGCGGTCAACTGGTCGCGGGTTTCGGTGAAATCGAAAGCGTCCTCAAACTCGCGCTGCCAGTTGCTGTCGGCGGAAAACGCGAAACCGTCGGCCATTTTGCGCGAGGCGTAGAGTTTCAACAACTCGTCCGCCATATCGCGCATCTTGGCCTTGATTCGGGACTTGGTTTTGGTCCAGGTGACTCCGCCCATGCGGTCGAGAGCCGGTTTGGCTTCGCCCGCCCCGCGGAAACGTTCGATCAGGTCCATGCGTGCCAGGGGAACGTAGAGCTTCGCTCCCGCGGCGTATTCGAGCAGCATGTAATCGCCCTTGGCGTCACCCTGGGCGATCTCTCGCAGACCCAGAAACTGGGCCACGCCGTGGTCGGCGTGTACCACGAAGTCGCCGGGCTTCAGGTCGATTAGATCGGCGGAGAAAGCCGCCAGCGCCGGTTTGCCGGCGGGGGCTTGGGCGACCAACTCCGAGGCTTCAAACAGGTCCTCGGAACCGATGATGACCAGTTTCGAATCCAGAAACGCCGCGCCGCGCCGGATCAGCCCCTTGACCAGGTGAATGCTGGCCACCGAGCCAGACATATACACGCGCTCCGCGAGATAGGCGGGAGTGGATTCAAACTGCTCCACGCCGAGCTGGTAAGCCACACCGTACTCGTTGAGGACGTCGGCCAACCTCTCCACTTCACCCGTAGCAGGCGCGAAGAAAGCCACCCGGTTGCCCGACTCCACCAGCGTGCGCGCTTCGGCGATCGCCACCTGGACGTTGCCGTGAAAGCGAAGCGAAGGCCTGGTAGCAATGTGGGCCGACGCGCCCATCCCGATCTCCAGTTCCTCCATCACGAGTTGCGGCAGCGCTCGCGCCGATTCCTGGAACTCCTCCCAGCGATAGAAGATCCTCCCCGGATCGTAGGCCGGCGAGGGTTCCACCTGCTCCAGGCGCTTCCAGAGCCGCTCGGCGGCGCTGCGCACCTGGCCCGGCTCGTCCCAGACCACGATCGGCTTGTCGGCCAGCGTGAGGACCGCTCCGGTTTTCGCGCGCGCCATTCCCGATAACAGCTCCCATCCCGCGAACGGCTCTCCCGCGGGGGGCAGCTCTCGCTCAGGTGTGTCGGCCTGCCGCATCAGGTCCCGCAACTCGGTGAGAAGCTGGCGCGACTTTTGGAATTCCGTCAGCGGCAGCAGGGTGCAGTCGTCGATTTTCAGCACGGACCGCTGCGACTCCACGTCGAACCTTCGGATGGACTCCACCGAATCGCCAAACAGGTCGATGCGTACCGGCTTGGCGGCTTCGGGAGAAAAGGCGTCCAGAATGCCTCCCCGTACCGAGTATTCCCCCACCATCTCCACCGGCTCCCGCCGCTCATAGCCGACGCTTTCCAGGTGTGCGACCACTTCTTCCAGGGGCAACTCATCGCCCACCCGCAACCGCAGGGCGAGTTGCCGGTAGTAGTCGGCGGGTTCGATGCGTAGCAGCGCCGAGGCCGCCGGTAGCACTGTGATGGGCGCGCGGCCGGTTGCCAGGCGCCACAATCCCACTGCACGAGCCTCCAGAATCTCGGCATGCGGGGAAAGCTTTTGCAGCGGCAGAACATCCAACGCCGGAAGCAGTTGCGGCCCGTCACGATCATCGGTCGCGAGCAGCCGGAAAAACGTATCCACGGTTTCCGACAGCGCCTCAGCTTCCTGATTGCCATCTACGACGATCATCAGAGGACGGCCGGTACTCTGCCAGAGCAGCACCGAGTACACGGCTTTGGCGGTGCTCGTCAAACCCGACAAACTGGCCGCGCCATCCCCGGCCAGTTTTCGTAGGGCATCCGCGAAGCTCGGATGGTGCCCCAGTTCCAGAAACAGATCTCGAATCGCGGGATGGGTCAAGAGAGGTGTCCGGCAGCGATCAGTTTCACTATGTGAGTCGTGGAATAGTCCGGTTCGAGTGGCAAGGTGGCGACTTTGCCACCCGCCGCCTCCACTTCCTCGCGGCCAGCCACGAAATGGGACCAGTCGGCGCCTTTGACGAGCACGTCGGGCAGGACGGCGGCGATCAGCGCGCGCGGCGTCTCCTCATCGAAAACAGTGACGGCATCGACGGCTTCGAGAGCCAGCGCAAGTTCGACGCGGTCGTTTTCGGCGACGATAGGGCGCGCGGGTCCCTTCATGCGGCGCGTTCCGGCATCGGAATTGAGAGCCAAAACCAGCACATCGCCCATCGACCTTGCCGCCTCCAGAGTGCTGATGTGCCCGGGATGCAGCAGATCGTAGCACCCGTTGGTGAAAACGACGGTCTTACCCTCCCGCCGCCAGAGCTCACGCTGCTCGACAAGTTCCTCGTGATTGTAGAACCGGCCCAAGGTCTTAAGCATAGTGTAACAACCGGCTCGCGAAGCTAGGTGCCTATCGAAAAAGACGAAAACAAATTGTCGATCCTATTTCGTCATCCCGGTGTTCCGAGCGTGTCCTGAGCGGTTGCACTTTCGAGGCGCCACGTGCTATGCTCGGTCCCTTCGTGAGACGCGGTAACGGTCGGCTGGATGTACAAGCCGCTGAGACGGCGCCGGGGTGTGTATGTTGGTGCGGCCCTTGCACCGAGACATGGGAATTCAATGAGCGCACAAGCTAGTTCCACCATCGCTAGACCTGTCTGCCTTGTCACGGGAGGCGCCGGATTCATCGGCAGTCATGTCGTAGATAGCCTCATAGCAGACGGTTGTGACGTGGTCGTTCTGGATGACCTCTCCGGCGGTTTCGTCGAGAATGTTAACCCTGCGGCGACCTTTGTCCACGGCTCAGTCACTGACCATCAACTGGTCGATGGGATATTCCGGGATCGCGAAATTCATTACGTGTATCACTTGGCTGCGTACGCGGCCGAGGGGCTGAGCCACTTCATTCGCCGGTTCAACTACACAAACAACGTTGTAGGTTCGATGACGTTGATCAACGCCGCCGTAAAGTACGGGTGCCGCTGCTTCGTTTTCACGTCCAGCATTGCAGTCTACGGCGCGGGCCAGACACCGATGACAGAGGAAATGAATCCCAGCCCGGAGGACCCGTACGGCATCGCCAAGCTGTCTGTCGAACTTGATCTGAGAGCGGCGCGGCGAATGTTCGGATTGAACTATATCATCTTCCGCCCTCATAACGTTTACGGCGAACGGCAGAACATCGGCGACCCATACCGGAATGTGGTCGGCATTTTCATGAACGGAATCCTGCGCGGCTTGCCTTGCGGCGTTTTCGGCGACGGAACGCAGACTCGGGCGTTCACCCATATCGCAGACGTCGCCCCGATCATCGCGAAGGCGGTGAAGCACCAGGATGCCTACGGCGAGGTGTTCAACATCGGCGCCGACGTTCCGTATTCGATCAATCAGCTCGCGCGAGCCGTTCAGGAAGCCATGGGAGTCGAGACCGGCATCACCTTTCTCCCGGCTAGAGAGGAGGTCCTGCAAGCCTTTAGCGACCATTCCAAGTGTGAGCGGTTCTTCGGCGGGGGGGAGAAAATCGGTCTTGCAGAAGGGCTCAGAAGGATGGCTGAGTGGGTCCACGGGGTTGGTGCGCGGCAGGGAAGGCCGTTTGAAAACATCGAGGTGATGCGGAATCTGCCACTCTCGTGGAGGAAGTTGTGTACAAAGGAAGAACCGTTGCAGTCGTAATGCCGGCATATAACGAAGCGGCTGGCATCTCTCGCGTCGTGCGGGGATTCAAGGAAATCCCTGAAGTCGACGAGGTCATCGTGGCCGACAACAACAGCCGCGACGGTACGGCGGATTTGGCTCGCGACGCTGGCGCCAAAGTGGTACACGAAACCCGCCAGGGCTATAGCTTCGCTTGCCGGTGCGCACTGGCTTCCTCGAGCAGTGACATCACACTGATCTCAGAGTCGGATGACACCTTTCGAGCCGGGGACGTGTACAAGTTTCTGGCTTATGCGGACGAATTCGACGCCGTGTTCGGCACCCGGACGTCGAAGTCCTGTATCTGGAGCGGGGCGAACATGGGGCGGTTCCTCCGCTACGGTAACTGGGCGGTGGCCAAGTTTCTCGAGTACCTTCACAACGGGCCCTGCCTCACTGACGTCGGCTGTACGTACAAGATGTTCAACCGGCCGGCCCTCGACGCGATACTTCCCCGGCTAACCGCTGGCGGCAGCGTGCTATCTCCGGAACTGATGTTGATGACAATTCGCCTGGGCCTGAAGTGCGTGGAGATCCCCGTTCACTATGGCTCGCGGCTTGGCACTTCGAAGATTACGGGGAGCTTTCGCAAGGCGTTCTTTCTGGGCTGGCGGATGATCTGGCTCGTATTCAAGTATCGTTTCGTCACAATTCCTGAGGTTGCCCATGTTGAACCATGAAAAGGGGCCCGAATGCGTGTGAATGCGGATGACGAAAGGGATTGTGCCTGGATGGCCTCGGAGTTCAAGGCGTGATACAAACCTCGTACCATGAGACCCGGCTCGAGTACGACGCCCGGCGCGAAGTCCTGTGGAAAGCGTTATGTGACGCTTACTTCAGCAAGCTGATCCAGCCGGACTTTCACGTTCTCGAGCTCGGCGCCGGCTATGGCCACTTCATCAATAACGTGCGATGCGCCAAACGCACGGCTATCGACCAATGGGAGAAACTGCCCGCCCTCGTCGCGCCCGGGGTCGAAGCGCATGTCGGCAACGTTACCGATCTTGAGTTCATCCTGGACGGAACGATCGATTTCGCGTTCGCAAGCAATCTGTTCGAGCATTTGACGCAAGCGGAATTCGCGACCGTGCTTGCCAGCCTGAAGCGGAAACTCCGACCAGGCGGCACGCTCACAATCCTGCAGCCGAATTACCGGCTTGCCTACCGGGAGTATTTCGACGATTACACGCACATCACAGTCTATTCGGACGTTAGTTTGTGCGACTTCCTGCGCGCGAATGGCTATAGAATTATCTCGAGCACGCCGGGCTTCATGCCGTTTTCCGTGAAGTCGCGATTCCCGGTGGCTGGCTGGCTTGTTCGGCTTTACCTGCTGCTCCCGTGGAAGCCGTTCGCCAAACAGATGCTGATTCGCGCGGTACCGGACTAGGGCATGGGAATCGATATAGAACGTCAAATCACGGCGGATGCCGCCCGCCGGATTTCGCTGTACATCTCGGCGGCAATCATTCTGCTATTTATCCTCTGGTTCGCCGGCTCGGCGGATAAACCGCTGCATCTTGATAGCTCGGATTTCGCTGGCCTCGCTGAACACGCGGCTTTCACCGGGGTGCCCGTTTATTACAAAGGCGAGGAGGAGCCCAATGCCACTGGTTTGTACCACCCGCCCCTGTACATCTACCTTCTCGCGGCGTGGATCCGGGCTTTCGGGTTTGGCGAAGCGCAGGTGCGACTGTTTGGGATGGTTTGCGCGCTGCTGCAGGGTGCCGTCGTACTCGCGATCATTCGGACACTGTTTGGATCTGCGTTCCGATGGGGCGCGATATTCTGGGCTATCTTCTTGCTGAACCCATACACCCTGCAGACCCCAACCATCGCGGACATCGATTCGACGATTTACGGGCCGCTGCTATGCCTTGTATTGCTGGCAACTCTCCGGATTTCGTGGCGCGACGGAGAATGGCGGACTGACCAGGTCTCGTGGCTGGAGCTTGTATGGATCGGGGTGGCTTTTTTTCTTTGCCTGTGGTCCAAGCTGACTACCGTGCTGCTGGTTCTTCCGTTTGTATTTTTCTTGCTCATTGCGCGCAAAGGAGCCCGGCAGGCGGCGCTGACGACGGCGGCTATTGGGGGCGCCAGCGTCATTGCGTTCCTGGCGTCTTATTACTTGTACGGCGCACTCATGGGTTTAGATGTGGGTTTTACTTTCAAATTCACACTGTTTAGCTTCTACACGCGCGGATCGAGCGGCACTCCCGGCATGGCTGCGCTGTTAAGAGACCATTGGGGCAATCTCCGTTCCATGGTGCCGTTTACGATGTCATGGACGGGGCTTCTGCCGTGGGCGGCAGCGTGTCTTGCGTTGTGGGTGGCATTTCGAGCGTCGATCCGTCAGCATGACCGCCGCCTCTTGCATTATGGCCTGGTGCTTGGATTGGGGTTGCTCACCACCATATATTACTGGGTCCAGACGACGACCTTCAGCTCAGCTCCGTCCAAGTATACGTTCGTCTATTGGGGCATCCTGCTGACTGCGCCCGTGTTTCTCCTGGCGCGGTGGGCGAGTCCGAACCCGTGGCAAACCATTAGCCGGAGAGTGACGGTAATCTTGCTGTGTCTGTTCCTGGCTGCCGAGGTTTGGACGAATCACCACGTCGGGGATTCACTGATGCTGAACGGCTTCGCGGGACCATACACGCTGGTGGCATACATTCCCGCGCTCCTGTTTGTGGCTGCTCTTGCCGCCACGCGGTATGGACGTGCCGGGCTTGCCCTGCCGATGGCTTCGTTGGCCGTATACTGCGGTATTCAGTTCGGTAGCGCGGTCTACCAGGAAAAGGTGCCATATTCGACCACCTATGACTACGGGCAGATGGGTTTCCCGGACACGGTCGCTTTCCTGAAGAGCCACACGCGCCCCAACGATGTGATCGCAGCGATGAAGGACATCGGGTTCGCGTGCCGGCTGCACTGTTTCGAAAACTACGCTGCGTTGGCGGGCGGACCGGCCGCCGCATCACGTTTCATGGATGCGGCCGCCTCCGGCCGCTTCGCGTATATTGTGTTCACGGAAGGACGAGGGCAGGACGCGCTCGAAAGGAATCCCGCACTGCGGCAGTGGTTTCTTGCCCGAAGCAAGCTAGTACAGTCGTTTGGCAATTACCGGATTTACCGGATGGATACTCCCCCGCAGTCCGCAGCTCGTTAGTTAGTGACTCGAGACGCGCGGCACAGCGCCCGTTGGCTGGTCATCTGCATTCCACGTGAGCTATGATGATCGAGCGCCCGTCGGCGGGCGGACCAAACGTTGAATTAGTTACGGCAAGGGACTGCATGTTCTTAGGAATAAAAACACCCAACCGGAGCGTATATGTTCCAGCCGCGTGACCCGGCCAGGGAGTCACAAAGAACCGGTCCGACACCGGTTCCCCGAGCCTCCAGGCGGTGGTGGGCTCTCCGGCCTCGTCTTTCAGGTCATGGTCCGCCTGAAACGCAATGCCGCCGGAGCCGTCCAGAGCATGCACAAATACTCTATAGTCTACCGCCGGCTTCTTAACTGCGCTCCATCGCAACTCCACCTCGGTGTGGCCGTCCTTGGACCGTATCTCGTAACCAGCGAGTGAAAGTTCATTTCCGAAGAGTGCTGTCGCTCCCTGCGAACTATACGAAAGATCCGCGCCTGAAGAACCCACGCCTGTGGGCTCTACGCTTGGGGGCCGACTGGGAGAACACGCGGCGAGGGCTATCATGGCAGCAACCAAGCACGGTGCAACAGCGGCCCTGCTATAAGAAGACGCAATCAACATGCCCACATTATTGCACATCGCACATGCTCGTCAGACCACAGGCACCCGGTCGGCCTGTCTCTTGTCGAGTCCGCTCCGGCGCTCAACTGGTTTATCGCTCTGCCGATCCGATACGGGAGCCTCGGGCGCACGCACGGGGTCAATCCAACTATTTCTTTGGTTTGTAAATAATGGAAATACAGTCGAGGTCCTGCACCGTCACGCCCTCCGCCGGCCAGTCGATAGTTACCTGCCGTACCGCCAGCAACCCCTGCCGGAAGCAGCATTGCGCGAAGAAGTTCTTGTCGACGTTGCTTCGCCACGCCGGGTGATTGCGAAAATCAGGGTCGTCAGAGACACGACCGAAGTTGGAATGGTGAATGAAGCCAAGGGCGCCTGGCGCCATGATGCGTTGGAACTCGGGCATATACGCTTCGACGAGACGCCTCTCGAAATGAACCATGGAGTCGAAGGAATACAGGGCCGTAACGACGCCAGTCGGAACGTCGCGCAGGTCGACGCCATTATTTTGGATGACCGACACCGCGCATCGCGTCTTGTCGTACCCCTCAAACCGCTGGCGCAGAAACTGAACCGCGTCGGGGTTTGCATCCGCTACGTACATCCGCCCAGCGAGTTTTGCCAGTTCGACGGAGTTTCTCCCGTGGCCCGCCGCGAAATCGAGGGTCACAGCAAAGTTGAAGTGCTGGATTTCGGGCCAGATGAGCAATTTCCATTGGTCCCCTAGGTGGGATTCGGCGTCATCATAATAGGCCGAGGCCTCACCACGAAAAGCTTCGACGGGAAGCATCGCGAAGTCCTTCAACTCGTCAGGGTTCATAGAGGCCTCTTCAGTATCCATAGACGCATTGTAGCCGACCAGCTCTGGATCCGCACGACCCATCCTCCCCTCGGAGCAGCGGGAGGGCGCTGGGTGCCTGTTGTTCTTCCGCACAAGATGCTTGGGGGTGCTTCCACCCGTTCCTGACCATTGCACCGGCGCGCTCCAGCACGGATGGTAAGCGACACCTTTTCACTCACGATTC
>CAWJLI010000015.1:0-6301 GCA_963843095.1 Bryobacterales bacterium | reverse complement strand
ACTGTCGTCTACTTGGTTCAGTTGCGTTGCTCCTTCTGGGCGGTCAAGCGCTTCCACGCGACGGGCCAGATTCCCGACGCGCGCACCGGCTTGGCGGCGTTCGATTCGCTGGCCGGCCAGTCGCTGGCCAAGCTGATCGATGCCGAACGGCGTGCCACCGCGGCGGCCATGGTCGAATGCGGCCGGCCCAATTGCACCGTCACGCTCGACCGCGTGGACGAAGAACATCTGGGCGCGTTTCTGCAGATGATGGAGTTCCAGACGGCTTTCATGGGCGAACTGTTGAACATCAATGCCTTCAACCAGGAAGGTGTGGAACTGGGCAAGAAGCTCACCTTCGGCCTGATGGGCCGCGATGGCTACGAGCCCTACCGCGCCCAGTTCGCCGCGTACGAGAAGAAACGCGCCGCAGCGCGGTAACTGGGCGGCCGGCGCGCGGAGGTCGGTGATGGGTCGGTCGAAGATTCTGCTCCTGGCACTTTTGACTCCCCTGTTTGGCCAGAGCCTGGCCGGCCCGGCGAAGCTGGGCCCGGCGTTGGAGCTGTTGTCGCGCGATCCGTTCCAGGCCACTCTTCGCTGCCAGATGACTCCCGTGCGGCCTTGGCTGAATTTCAGCCTGCGGCTGCAGGCCGGCTACCTGATTGAGACGCCGATGGATCAGTTCTCAGGGGCTGCCCAAGAGCTGACGTCGGTGACTGAAATCACGCCAGGAACGGCCGGCGCCAAGCCGGTTTATCTGGCGAACCGGTTCCACCTGACCGCGCTCCCCGCCACCGGCGCTGTGGCGCAGATGGCCGACGCTTACCTGCTCGGTGCGGGAGCTTACACCGTGCGGGTGGTCGTCTATGACGAAACGGGCCGCGCCTGCCGCGGCGGATGGCCGGTAACGGCGGTCTGGAACGACGCCAGGCTGCGGCCCCCGATTCCGCCCAACACGGTTGCCGAATTCCACTGGACGGCTGCGGGGCGCCCGACGGAACCGGTTTTCGACCGCCTCACCGTGTTTCTGCACACGGCGCCGGTCGATTCGCGCAGGTCTCAACTGACGGCCGAGGATGCCGTCATGCTGTTGGGCGGCCTGGATGCGCTGCTCGACCAGATCCCTGCGCGCACCGTGCGGCTGGTGGCGTTCAATCTGGATCAGCAAAAGGAAGTGCTGACGCGCGACGGCTTCACCGCGGCCGGGTTGGACGAACTCGAAACCCAACTGAACAGCCAGCAACTGGCGGTGGTGGACTACCGGGTGTTGCAGAAGCGGACCGGCTCGGCGGAAATGCTGGCCAGCATGGTCAACCGGGAGATGCGAGCGGAAAAGCCCGCCGACGCGGTGGTGTTCCTCGGGCCGGCGCTGCACACATCCTGGAGCGTCCCGAAGGACGCCGTCTCGCCGCAACCGCACGCGCCGCCATGCTTTTATTTCCAGTTTTATCCCGCTCTGTCCAGGCGTCTGGATGGGGAAGACGAACGGAACCGGGCAGGTGCGATGCACCCCGGCTTTGGGTTCGGATCCAGAGGCGGCCCTGCCTACCAGCCCTACCCCAAGGCAATACCGAACCCATCCGGCCTTGGCGACGATCCCATCGCTTCGTTGGTGGGGCAATTGAAAGGAAAGGTCTTTTCAGTCGGCACTCCGCAAGAATTCGCGCGCGCCGTGCACCGCGTCGGCCAGTGAACGGGTCGGCTTTCGCCCTCTGCAGACTCTCCCCGCAACTGCCGATAGGTATCTTGTGAAGCTCCGCGCAGCCCTCGTGTCGGCCGCCCTGGTAGTCCTCGCCCTCGTCGAAGGCCGCCAACATCTTCCCGGCACCGCGCCGCCCCGCGTTCTCCGCATGGGCTTCCACAGTTCCGTGCCCCGCCAGTTCGTGTCCACCGAGGGCCAGCCTTATGGCCCTACCATCGATACCATCCGCGAGGCCGCCCGGCGCGCCGGCATCGCCTTGCGTTGGGTGCTGGTCCCCGAAGGCCCTGACGTTGCGATGGCTACCCATAAGGTCGATCTGTGGCCTCTCCTCGCCCGCCTGCCGAGACGGCGCGATACATTCTATATCAGCCGGCCTTACATCCGGCCTAATTACTGGCTGGTCACGCTGAAATCGCGCGGCATCACCTCCTTGCAGCAGACCAAGGGCCGCACGATCAGCTACAGCAGCGGTGTGGCGGGAACGGCGATCCGCGCGCAACTCACCGACGCCAACACGATTCCTCAATCCGGCGGATTCGCCAACCTGGAAGCCGTGTGCCGCGGGGAAGTGGACGGCGCCGTAACCCCTGACGACCTCGCCGATTCCGATCTCGCCAAGGCCCTGGCCCGCTGCGGAGAATTCAACCTCGTCCCGGTGCCGGTTACCATCGGATCCGGCATCGGCGCCAACCCACGGGATGACGGGGCCATCCGCGCCGCCGACGCTATCCGCGACCGCATCGGCGAGATGGCCCGCGATGGCGCTCTGATGGCAATCTATCTGCGCTGGTTCGGCCGCCCCTCCCAGGAGAGTCTGACGCTCGAGTACCTGGACTCCGCCGCTCGCCTCAATCGAGCTTTCGCGCTCGCCCTTGTCTCCCTGACCGTGGCCTTCCTCTCGCTCATCTGGCTCTCCGTCCGATTGCGGAGCGCCAAACTGGTGGCGGAGCGCGCCACCGCCGCGCGGTCCGAATTCGTGGCCAATATGAGCCATGAAATCCGCACGCCGATGAACGGCATCATGGGCATGACGGACCTGGCGCTGGGAACCGAATTGACCGCCGAACAGCGGGACTTTCTGCTCACCGCCAAGACCTCCGCCGACAATCTGCTCACGCTGCTCAACGACATTCTGGATTTCTCCAAGATCGAAGCCGGGCAGGCTGGACATCTCGCCGGTGGATTTCCTGCTGCGCGATGCATCGCCGATTCGCTGCAAATGCTGGCGGCGCGGGCCGGCGAAAAGGGATTGGACCTGCTCTGCCGGGTGGCGTCGGAGGTTCCCGACGAACTCGTGGGTGACCCGGGCCGGCTGCGCCAGATTGTGATCAACCTGGTTGGCAATTCGATCAAGTTCACCGCACGCGGCGAAGTCGCGGTTGCGGTCACGCTCGATCCCGGCGGTGGCGATGGTGTGATCCTGCATTTCCAGGTGGCCGATACCGGAATTGGAATCCCTCCAGAGAAGCAAAAAGCGGTGTTCGAGGCGTTCGAACAGGCCGATGCCTCGACCACGCGCAAGTACGGCGGCACGGGCCTGGGCCTGGCGATCTCGCGCCGGCTGGTGGAATTGATGGGCGGACGCATCTGGCTGGAAAGCCCCCGCGCGGATCTTGCCGCGGATGCTCCAGGGCCGGGCTGTGCGTTCCACTTCACCGTGGCTATGGCCGTAGGCCAGACGCCGCTTCCATCGGCTCCGGCGCCGCTGGTTCGCCACGTGCCGGACGATTCGCGCCGCAAGCTGCGCATACTGCTGGCCGAGGATAACGCGATCAATCAGAAACTGGGAGTCCGCCTGCTGGAAAAGCGAGGGCACTCGGTGACGGTAGCCAACGATGGCAAGGAGGCGGTGGCAGCCGTGAAGGACGGCGGGTTCGACGTGGTTCTGATGGACGTGCAGATGCCCAACATGAGCGGACTCGAAGCCGCCGCGGCCATCCGAACCATGGAGCGCGCCACAGGCTCGCACATACCGATCGTGGCCATGACGGCGCACGCCATGAAGGGCGATCAAGAGCGTTGCCTGGAGGCGGGAATGGACGGCTACATCTCGAAACCCATCCAACCCGATCACATGATGGAAGTGATCGCGCGGGTTACGTCACCCACCGCCGAAACCGCGGACCGCGTTCCTGTTTCAAGTTGACCGAAGTGGGCAGTGGGGCAGGCGCTGTAGCCCGCCAACCGCCGCGGCCGAACATGTCAGGTTGGCAGGCTACAGCGCCTGCCCCACTTACCTTCAATTTCGAACCGCAGGTCCGCCTCTAAAACGACCGGCTGGGCCGATACCCGGGGCGGGAGTGGATGCGGTACTTCTTGCCGACGTCGCTGACGATCTCGACGGTGATTCTGCGGAAGCCCTCGTTCGGATTGGTGGCGGGGTAGTAGGCGATGGTGTACGAGTTGCTCATGTCCTCGCGGATGTCGTCGAACGCTTCCACCTGGCGCTGCCAGGTGCGCGCCCAATATGCTTTTCCACCGGTGCGCTGGGCGATGCGGCGGAAAACGCCGCTCGAGATGGGGTCCTTGTTGACCTCGCTGGTGGAGATGACATAAATCGGGATGCCTTCGTCCTCAGCCACCGCGCGCACATCGTCGGGGGCGATCATGCTGGCGTTGTCGGGACCGTTCGAAAACACGATCACCACTTTGCGGCCGGGTACTTTGGCGGCATCGCGCAGGGTCAGCAGCAGCGCGTTGTACAGCGCCGTGTCATCGCCGGCGACCGAGTTGCGCAGGCCGGCGATGGCGTCGCCGTGCTCGCGGGTGAGCGATGCCGCACGCGACAGGTTGCGGCTGAAGGTGTAGACGGCCACGGAATCGGCGTGATCCAGACCGCGCACGAAATCGGCGATCGCGTCTTCGGCATAGACGAAGCCGCGGTACATGAAGTTGCTGGTGTCGAACAGAACGAAAACGTTGGTGCCGACGAAGGCGTCGGGACGCTCAAGCCCCGGCACGCCGTCCCGCTTGGCGTTCAGCAGGGGCGTCGCGGTGCCGTCGGCGTTGATGGCCACCGGCGTATTGGCCCCTTCGGCGAAGGTGGCGATCTTCTGCGGGATGCCATCTTCGAAGATGCGGAAGTCGGCAGGCTTGAGGCCGTTGATGTAGTGGTTCTTGCTGTCGGTGACCTGGAAGCTGTGCACCACCATGTCCACCTTGACGCGGAAGACGGGCCGCTGTGGCTCCTGTGCCCGCAGCAATGTGCCGCCGGCGGCGGCGGCCAGGAACCCTCGTCTGGACAGTTTCACTGTGGCCTCCTGGCGGGGATCTCTTGAAGGGCCGCCTTCTGATCGGCCGACGCCGCGCGCGCCCGCTCCCGCACGTCGTCGCCGACCGCACGCAGCGACCGCAGCAGGGCGGGCCAGTCCTCCAGGTGAGAAGCGAAAATGTGCTCCACCAGTTCCTCGGTCCATTGCGGAATGCGGACGTTGAGTTGCGCCGGCCGCAGGCTCAGTTCGTCAGCCAACGCGACCCAGTACAGATTGTTCGATTCCCAGCTTTCCGCCAGGATACGGCTGGAGTAGCCCATCAGCGTGGGGAAGGTTCGCACGTTGAGCAGTTCGGGCCGGTACGAAGTAGCCAGGGTCGGCTTGGGCGCTCCGAAGGCGCGCGAGATGGCCGCCAGGCTCACCTGGCTCGGAACTTCGCCGGACAGGCGCTCGATCTGGGCGCGCAGCGAGGAGTGGTCGCCGCCGCGCGCCGGCTCCAGGGCGCGGCTGAGCCAGAACATCTCGGCCGGCGTCACCTGCTCGACGGCTTCCTTCACTTGCCCCTGTTCGACTAAGCGACGCAGTCTGGCAGTGCGCGCTGGCGCGGCCAGTTGGCCCAGTTCCGCCATCGCCGCCTCGCGCACCGAATCATCCAGCGCAGCCTCGGCCAGCAGCTCCCGCCCGTAACGCAAATTCAGGCCCACCCAATGCATTTGGACCGGCGTGACGTTTCCCCAGCGCGGGATCTTGGCGCTCAGGATCATTTGCGGAACCAGGTCGCCCCAGATCAGCGCCTGGGTCTGCGCGGGCACCAGGAAATTCTGTTCGGTTTCCGCCAACGCATAGGGCAGAGTGGAGAGGGATCCCACCAGGCGGCCGCCGCCGTTGGAAGGCCAGCCCGAGCCGTAAGGTTCGGTGTCCTTCCACAAATTGGGTTGGCCTTCGCCGCCGATGAAATCGTGGCTGCGGACGAATACCGGGTTGGTGAAGAGCACCTGGGCCCCTGGAGGAGCGTAGTACGCGTAGCTCAGGCCGAGCAGGGAATCGCGCAGCAGTGGCGCCAGCAGCTCCGGCAGTTCCTTGAGGCGGGCGGGATCGCCGCCGGCCTTTTCGATGGCCAGCCGCAGATTCAGTTTTCGCTCGGTATCCAAATGTTTCCCGCTCCAGAAGCCGAAGCCCATCGCACTGCGTTCGGCGACGGTGAGCGGCGCGCGCGGCAGCGGCACCTCCGCAATGCGCCCCGCCAGCTTCGCCAATTGCGCGCTGGTGGCCTTATCCGGGCGCTGGCCGCTCTCCAGCAAATCGCTCAACTGGAATATCGTATCGAGCGAGACCAGGTGCTGCGCGTCCAGAATCCGGAGCATCTCCTCTTCCAGCTCCTAGCAATACGATGAATGAAGCAGGCATA
>CAWJLI010000014.1:0-66772 GCA_963843095.1 Bryobacterales bacterium | reverse complement strand
GAATGCCGCCGACGATCTGGTCAGCGCGCTACGCGCGTATCTGAAGTGACGCGGGCAACTGCGTAAGCTACTCCACTTCGAGTGTCACCGTCGCCACCGACATCGCCGGAAGCATGATCCGCATGCGGCCCGGTTCCACCGCGACCTCGTGCGGTTGAATGGTCACGCGGTCGGGATGGTCGAAGCTGTTATAGGCGTTGAGATCCGAGTCGTGCAGGATCTGCGCCCGGCCCTGTTTGGCCCTGGCACCGCGCAGCTCGCACTCCACTTCCATATTGTCGTCGGCCCGCGGGTTCACCAGGCTGACCACCAGGTCGGGACCGCTTCGCGAGGCGGAGATTGACGGTACGGACATCACCTCACCATCGAGGTAGTTGTGCCCGTCATTGGTCTCTCCGCCGAGCTCCACCCGCACGGCGGTCTTGCCGCGGTGCGGCTTGAACAGCATGAAGGCGTAGTAGGTGGTGGTGCGCACGCAGTTCCTGCCTTCGGGCCCATCGGTCAGCAGCACCGATTGCAGCACGTTGACCATCTGCGCGATGTTGCACATGAACAGCTTGTCGGCCTGGCGATTGAAAATGTTTAGGCCGAGGCCCGCCGCGACCGCGCTGCGTATGGTGGATTGCTGCCACAAGGCGCCGTTGCGTTCCTGATCGGCTTTGGGAATGCGGTCCCAGACACCCCATTCATCCAGGAAGAGCCCGATCTGCCGGTTGTGATCGTAGCCATCGAGCAACTCACGCTGCTCAATGATCGCCTGCTCGACGGCCCGGAAGACATTCATTTGCACCATGGCGGCATGCGGCGTGAACTCCAGCGGGGGATGGTCGCCGTTTTCGTAATAATGGAACGAGTAGCCGTCGGGCAAGCGGCTGCCGGCCAGCGCATCCATGAATCCGCGCGTCCATTTGGCGTCGTTGCCGCCCGGGCCGCAGCCAATCAGGTAGGGCTTGGTGTCGCCGAAGGTGCGCGCGTAACTGGCGTAGCGGCGGAACTCGGCCCCGGCGCCATCCGGCCGGAAATTGCCGCCGCAGCCCCACAGTTCATTGCCCACGCCCCAGTACTTGACGCGGAAGGGCTCGGGCGATCCGTTGGCGGCGCGTTCGTCGGCCAGCGCGCTGCCTGAGGGGAAGTTGCAATACTCGATCCAGTCGCGCATCTCCTGCGGCGAGCCCGACCCGACGTTGGCGGCGAAATACGGTTCGGCGCCAATCAGCCGGCAAAACCGGATGAACTCGTGCGTGCCGAAGCCGTTGTCTTCGACGTAATTGCCCCACTGGATGTTCACCCGCTTGGGCCGCCTGGCCGCGGGACCGATGCCTTCCCGCCAATGATAATCGTCCGCGTAGCAACCGCCCGGCCAGCGCAGCACGGGCACGCCTAGTTCCTTCAGGTAATCCACCGCCGCCTTGCGGAAGCCCTCCACGTTTTCGATGGGCGACTTCGGGCCTACCCAAATGCCGCCGTACACGCAAGAGCCCAGATGCTCGGCGAAGTGAGAATGAAACTCCGGGCGCACCAGGCCGATTTCGTCGTCGGCGCGGATGACCGCTTTCCGGTTTGCAGCGGGCGCGCCGAATACCCCTTGCGGCAGCACAGCCGCCAGTCCCGCCGCGGCGCCGGCGCGGGCGAATTGCCGCCGGGTAAAGCCAGTAGTCATGGGTTGGTCTCCTCGTGTAGGGCGGACGGCAAAGAGCGTCCGGACCTCGAATCCACCGCATATGGTAGCGCAGCGACGGCGGGCGCATGAACGCCTTCACACGAACGTGATGCCGCACGGGCGCGGAGCGAGATGCCTTGACTTGTGCTGAATCTGTTCAGACTTCGATGTATTGGTCCGCTTTGATGGCGAGCATTCGATGTCGATTCGTTCCTTACTTTCTGATATCCGAGCGGGCGGCAATAATAGCTATCCGTTTTCCGCCGGCGGTTATGAATTCCTGGAATCCAAAGTCTTCCGTCGAGAGTCCAGCCCGAAGGGGACCCCGCATGCCGTTGACGGGCGCCGAGGGCTGGGGCTCAACTTATCGGCTGTCTCATTTTGCGGGGCAGGTCAACCGAGCGATAACCCCCTTAACTTCGTGTCTCAGCCCAGGGGTTCACTTCCGCCTGCCAACTGTGTCCCTTTGGCTTCGACACCGCCTGGCCCCCGTCACGTCGGCGTCATCCATTGTTCATCTTGATGCAGTAATCTGGAACGAATGGATTCCCCATGCCGCGGCTTCGCATAACGGTTCGTCTGCTGCCGTGTTTCATCGTGCTCACGGCCTGTTCCGCGTGGCTGCTGCACTTGTCGGTGCCGCAAGCCCTCCCCGGACAGTGGCTGCGGGCGTCCGCCGCATTCGGATTGGCGGGCACCACGATCCTGGCCCTTTTCCTGGCCATCACCGACCGGCGGGCGCTCGCATTGCGCCGCTCCCTGGAGCGCCTGCTGCAAATGGGCAAGAGCGAAAGCCAGAGACAGGCCAGCGGCGACGAACTGAGTGCCCTGGCCGCCACCATCGAGCACGCCACGCGGCGCGTGCGCGCCATGGTGGAAACGCTGCAACGGGAGAATTCGCGGCGCGAGGCCATTTTGGGCAGCATGGTGGAAGGCGTGGTTGCGGTGGACCCGCTGCTGCGCATCACCTTCGCCAATCGTGCGTTCGCCGAGATGATGGGCGCCGCCGCGCCGCCAAGCGCTGGCACTCCACTGGTGCAGGTGGCGCGCGACCATGCACTGCATGAAATGTTCGCCGCCGTATTTGCCGAAGGCCAGCCGCTGCAAAAGCGGCTGATCCTTTCCGCCAGCACGCGGTCCTTTGAGGTGCAGGTGGCGCCGCTGGCCGGCGACCCGCAGCGCGGCGCCATCGCCATGCTTTACGACATCACCGGCCTGGAGCGGCTGGAACGCGTACGCAAGGACTTCGTAGCCAACGTCTCTCACGAGCTGCGTACGCCGCTGGCGGCGATTTGCGGCTATGCCGAAACGCTGATCGAAGGCGGCCTGGAAGATCCCGCCAACAGCCGCCAGTTCGTCTCCATCATTCTGGCCAAGGCCCGCCAGCTTACCAACATCGTGCAGGACCTGCTGATCCTCTCGAGTCTCGAAAGCGCCAAGCCACCCGCCGCCGAGCCCATCTCGCTGCAGCAAAGCATCCAATCCGCGCTGCGCACCGTGGAACCAATGGCCAAGACCCGCGGCATCAACCTGGTGTGCGAATCGTTTCCGGATATGGAAGTGCTGGGGTATGAAATCCGGCTGGAGCAAGTCTGGGTGAACCTGCTGGACAACGCCATCAAGTTCAACCGGCCCGACGGCGAAGTGCGGGTGGACGTGGTGCGAGATCCGGAGCGCGCGTTGGTGCGCGTTTGCGATACCGGTTCCGGAATTCCCTCGCGCGACCTGCCGCGCATTTTCGAACGTTTCTATCGCGTGGATAAGGCCCGCTCGCGCGCCACCGGCGGCACCGGCCTGGGCCTGGCCATCGTCAAACACGCGGTGGAACAGATGGGCGGCTCGGTGAGCGTGGAGAGTCATCTGGGCCAGGGTTCAGTATTCACAGTAGCTCTTCCCCCCTGCGAGAATAACCTCGCCGCAAACGAACATTAATCGTTCAGTAACATTGGGCCGATATACTCGCAGTTCACCTATGAAACTTACTGCCTCTACACTTACCGTGTGCGCGCTCGCTCTGGCTTTCCTGCCAACCGGCAAGGCTCAGGGAAGCGACGCTAACGATATCGAACTCTTGAAAGCGAAGCTGGCCGAGCAGCAAAAACAGATCGAGGTGCTACGCCAGTCGGTCGATGCGCAGCAGAAGCTGATTGAGCGATTGACCACGCCGGCTGCCAAGCCGGCCGAGCAGGCCGCAACCCAGCCGGCGGCGCAGGCGCCCGGCTTCACCTCCGTGGGCGGCGCAGTTGCCAGCGCCACCGGCGCTCTGCCCGACTTATCCCCCGTGGCTGCCAGCCCCAAGTATCCGGTGCAGGAACCTCCGCAGGGCGCGGCTACCAGTTCCCCGCTGCAAATCCAGCTCGGCAACGTGACCATTATGCCGCTGGGCTTTATGGATGCCACCGCCGTGTGGCGCAACGAAGCGCCTGGTTCGGGCATTGGCAGCAGCTTCGGCAGCATTCCTTACAGCAATGCGGTTCCCGGCGGCAAGCTCGACGAAATGCGCTTCAGCCCGCAGAACTCCCGGCTCGGCTTCCGCATCGACGGCGACTGGAAGGGCTACCGCTTCATCGGCTACAACGAGTTTGACTTCCTCGGAACCAGCGGCTCCAATGCGATCGGCGTCACCAACGGCGCGTTCGTTCCCCGGCTGCGCCTGTTCTGGGTGAACGTCCGAAAGGGCCCGTGGGAATTCCTCGGCGGCCAGAGCTGGAGCATGTTGACCCCGAACCGCAAGGGTATTTCGCCATTGCCGAGCGACATCTTCTTCAGCCAGGTCGTAGACGTGAACTACATGCTCGGGTTGCCGTGGACCCGCCAGCCGGGATTCCGCTTCCTGCTGCACGCGCCGAAAGACGTCGTGACGTGGGGCATCTCCTTCGAGAACCCCAACCAGTACATGGGCGGCTCGGGCGGCGGTCCCCAGATTACCCTGCCGACTGCGCTTTCCGGTCTGTTGGGCACCCAGTTGGACAACACTTCGACCAGCTATCTGAGCACGCCAAACCCGATGCCGGATATCATCACCAAGCTGGCGTTCGATCCCGTGTCCAGAGTCCATTTCGAGCTCGCCGGTCTCGTGCGGGAGTTTAAGGTTTACAATTTGACTACCGGCGCGCCGACTTCGGGCCAGACCTTCTCGAAAACGGGCGTTGGCGGATCGGTCAACGGAAACTTCGAAGTCTTCAAGAACTTCCGCCTCATTACCAACAATTTCCTGAGCGATGGCGGCGGCCGTTACATCTTTGGCCAGGCTCCGGACCTGATTATCCGCGCCGACGGCAGCATCAGCCCGATTCACACGTTGAGCACGGTGGATGGTTTTGAAGCTACGCTTGCCAAGAAGACCTTGCTGTACGCCTATTTCGGCGGTCTCTGGATCGACAAGAACACAGCCCTCGACGCCAACGGCACCACCAAGATCGGTTACGGCTTCCTGGGTTCGGCGAACAGCCAGAATCACATTGAGCGCGAGTATACGTTCGGCATCAACCAGACCATCTGGAAGGATGCGAAGTACGGCGCCATCAACGTGATGGGCCAGTACGAGTTCCTGAGACGGAACCCGTGGTACATCGCCTTGGGCGCGCTGGATCATGCCAGCGACAGCACCATCTACTTCAACGTACGGTACACCCTTCCGGGCGCTCCGCCGGCCGCGAAGTAGCCGGGAATTCATCCAAGCTTAACCGATTTGTAACAGTCTGCATTCGAGAATAAGAGGAGTTATCATCCATGAAGACTTCGATTGCTTTAGTTGGACTTTGGCTGGCCGCCACCTCAATCGTGTCGGCGCAGGCCATCAACGGCGCGGGTGCGACATTTCCGTATCCGATTTACAGTAAGTGGTTCGAGGAATTCCGGCAGAAGAATCCTTCCATCGAGATCAATTACCAGTCCAAGGGTTCGGGCGCCGGCATCGCGCAGCTTACCGCAGGCACGGTGGATTTTGGCGCGTCCGACATGCCGATGACGGACGAGCAGATCGCGGCTCTGAAGGTGAAGGCGCTGCACTTTCCGACGGTGCTGGGCGGCGTGGTGCCGGTCTATAATCTGCCCGGCGTAAAGGAACTGAAGTTCTCGCCGGAGATGTTGGCCGGCATTTTCCTGCACAAGATCCTCAAGTGGAACGACCCGGTCATCGCGAAGGCTAATCCCGGCGTTAAACTACCGGCCACCGACATCCTGGTGGTGCACCGCGCCGATGGCAGCGGCACCACTTTTGTGTTCACCGATTACCTGTCGAAGATCAGCCCGGAATGGAAAGCCGGTCCGGGATCGAATTCTTCCATCAAGTGGCCGACCGGCGTCGGCCAGCAAGGAAGCGAAGGCGTGTCGGGCATGGTAAAGCAAACCCCGGGCGCCGTCAGTTACGTGGAGTTTTTCTATGCGTTCAAGGAAAACATGGAGTACGGATCCGTCCAGAACGCGGCGGGCGTGTTCCTCAAGGCTACCGTGGAGTCGGTGACTGCGGCGGCGGCGGGCGCGGCCAAGAGTATGCCCGCGGATTTCCGCGTTTCCATCACCAACGCGCCGGGCAAGAACGCGTATCCCATCGCGAGCTTCACCTGGCTGCTGATTCCCACCCAGATCCAGGACGCGCCCAAGCGGACTGCCCTGGTGAGCTTCCTGAAGTGGATGCTCACGGACGGCCAGAAAGACTGTGCGGCGCTCGGTTACGCGCCGCTGCCCAAGGAGGTGGTTGCGCAGGAGCTTAAGCAGATCGCGCAGATTCACTAATATGGCCGCGACGGCAACCGCCTCTGTTCCATCCCGGCGTAGTTCTGGCACGATGGGTGACGAGATCGCGCGTCTCGTCACCCTTGCTTTCGGCGCCAGCGTGGTGCTGATCACCGTCCTGCTGATCTGGAACTTGTGGGGCACTTCGGCCGCTTCGCGCGCTAAGTTTGGTTTCGGCTTCCTTTGGGGCACCAACTGGGATCCGAACGCAAACGATTTTGGCGCCTTCCCGTTCATCTACGGAACGGTGATGACGTCCATCATGGCGCTGGTAATCTCCGTACCGCTGGGAGTGGGGGCGGCGATTTTCCTGGCCGAGATGGCGCCGCCGGGGCTGTCTTCGGCCTGCACCTTTCTGGTGGAATTGCTGGCCGCGGTACCCAGCGTGATTTACGGATTGCTGGCCATCTTCACGGTAGTGCCTTTGATGCGCGAGTACATCGAACCGGCGCTGAAAGGCGCCTTCGGATACCTGCCGCAGTTCCAGGGACCGATGCTGGGCATAGGCTACCTGACGGCGGCGGTTGTGCTGTCCATCATGACGATTCCCTATATCATCGCTATCTCGCGCGAAGCCCTGCTCGAGGTGCCGCGCGACCAGCGCGAAGCTGCGCTGGCGCTGGGCGCCACGCGCTGGGAGACCACATTCAAGGTGGTGGTGCCCTATGCGCGGCTGGGAATCCTCGGGTCGATCTTTCTGGGCCTGGCGCGCGCGCTGGGCGAAACCATGGCGATCACGATGGTGATCGGCAACGACCCCACCATGCACGCTTCCTGGTTCGCGCCCGGCTACACCATCGCGGCGGTGATCGCCAACGAATTCGCCGAGGCCACCGGCAAGCTGTACACCGGCGCGCTGGTGGAACTCGGCCTGGTGCTGTTCCTGGTCACCATCGTCATCAACGCCCTGGCGCGGCTGCTGGTGATCGCCACCACGCGGAAAGGAACCGCCAAGGTCGTATGAACCGCCTGACGTACCGCAAGATCTGTGAACAACGTGATGCTGACGCTCACCGGCGTGTTCACGTTTCTCACGTGTCGCCGTACTGTTCCTGATCCTGGGCTATCTGGTGTATAACGGCGGCAAGTCGCTCGACTGGGAGTTTTTCACCAAGCTTGCCGCTGCCGCCGGGCGAAGACGGCGGCGGCATGGCCAACGCCATCGTGGGCAGCGCGAGATGGTCGGGCTGGCGGCGCTCATCGGGTTGCCGGTCGGGTTTCTGGGCGGCATCTACCTGGCCGAATTCGGCGGCAAGAGCTTTCGCCTTCGCTGTGCGCTACATGGCGGACCTGCTGAATGGCGTGCCCTCCATCGTGATCGGCATTTTCGCCTGGACGCTGGTGGTGGTGCCGCATGCACGACTTTTCGGCGCTGGCCGGCGCCGTCGCCCTGAGCCTGATGCTGATTCCCATTTCGCTGCGCAGCACCGAGCAGTTTCTTTCGACGTGCCGCAACGCTTGCGCGAAGGCGCGCTGGCGCTGGGCGCGCCCAATGGAAGGCGCTGTCCACGGTGGTGGTGCCGGCCGCCATGCAAGGGCATTCTCACCGGCATGATTCTGGGCGTCGCGCGCGTGGCCGGAGAAACCGCGCCGCTGCTGTTCACCGCGCTCAACAACCAATTCTGGCCGCGCGGCGTCAACCAGCCGACCGCCTCGCTGCCGGTGATGATTTACACGCACGCCATCTCGCCCTACGACGACTGGCACCGCCAGGCCTGGGCGGCCGGCCTGGTGCTGCTGGCGATGGTGTTGGTCACCAATATTGCCGCCCGCTGGATCCTCTCGCGGGGAATCGCGTGCAGAAGGGATAATCGATGGACGCCATGCCAGAATCGATCGCGCCGGAACAGACGAGCCAAATGCCCGCAGTGACGCCGCCGGCCTCCGAACCAAAGCCGATCGGGCGCACCAAGATCTCGGTCAGAACCTGAACTTTTTCTACGGCGGCTACAAGGCCCTGCACGATATCAACATCGAGATCCCCGAGAAGCAGATCACGGCGCTGATCGGCCCCTCGGGTTGCGGCAAGTCCACGTTCCTGCGCACCCTGAACCGCATCAACGACATGGTGCGGCACGCGCGTTTCGAAGGCGCAGGTGACGCTGGATGGCGAGAACGTGCTCGAGCTCGACGTCGACCAACCTGCGGCGCCGCGTCGGCATGGTGTTCCAGCGGCCCAATCCGTTTCCCAAGTCGATCTTCGACAACGTGGCCTACGGCATCCGCGTCAACGGGCTGAAGGGCACACAGCTCGATGCACGACAAGGTCGAGCACAGCCTGCGGCGCGCGGCGCTCTGGGACGAGGTGAAGGACAAGCTGCACGAATCGGCCTACTCGCTTTCCGGCGGCCAGCAGCAGCGCCTGTGCATCGCGCGCGCGCTGGCGGTGGATCCGGAAGTGCTGCTGCTCGACGAGCCGTGCTCGGCGCTCGACCCGATCGCCACCGCCAAGATCGAAGACCTGATGTTCAGCCTGAAGGACCAGTGCACCCTGGTGATCGTCACCCACAACATGCAGCAGGCGGCGCGCGTGGCCGAGTTCACCGGCTTCTTCCTGCTGGGCAAGCTGATCGAGTTCGACCGACGGCGGTGATTTTCAAGCGGCCTGCGCAAAAGGAAACCGAAGATTACATCACCGGCCGCTTCGGGTAGACTGATGCGAGCCGAAGACGCGGCGCAGGAACACACGATGCTTCATTTTCGCGAAGAGCTCGAAGAACTGCAGAGCAAACTGCTCGAGATGGGCGGCCTGGTGGAGGCCGCCATCCACAACAGCGTTTTGGCGCTGGTGGATCGCGACGAAGACAAGGCCAAGGAAGTGATGTGGAACGAGGCGCTGATCAACCAGAAGGAGATCGAGATCGACGAGCTGGCGACACGCCTGCTCGCCCTGTTCCAGCCCATGGCGCGCGACCTGCGCTTCCTCACCGCCGTCATCAAGATCAACAACGACCTGGAGCGCATGGGCGACCTGGCGGTGAACATCACCGAGCGCGCGCTCACGCTGATGCGCGAGCCGGCGGTGAAGCCGCTGATCGACATTCCCCGCATCGCCGACCTGGCCGAGAGCATGGTACACCGCGCGCTGGACGCGTTCGCCAAGCACGACGCGGACATGGCGCGCGACGTGCTTCTGTCCGACGATGCCGTCGACCGCCTGCGCGACGCCGTCTATGACGAACTGCTCAGCTTTATGCAGGAAGAGCGAAGCACCATCAATCGTGCCGTCTCGCTGATGTTCATCGCGCAAAACCTGGAGCGCATCGCCGACCATTCCACGAACATCGCCGAAGACGTCCTCTTCGCCGTGAAGGGCGTCGACGTCCGCCATCACAACGAAACCGGCGAATAAGGAAAACCATCCAGCCTCCGCGGCGCAGGCTGTCCAAGCCTGCTGAGTCGAGAGTCATCTCGACTCTTCTTCTTGGGCTGCGCCACGATTATTCGTACCGCAGCACTTCCGCTGGAGCGATCCGCGTGGCGTTGCGCGCGGGATACAACGTCGCCAGGAAACTGACCAGGATCGCCACCGCGGCGATCCACACCCCATCCACCCAATGCGCCTCAAAGGGGACAAAGCTCAACGAGTAGACCGCTTCGTCGAGCCGCACCCAGCGGTATTTATCGGCGAAATACGCCAGCGTGTAGCCGCCCACCAGCCCCATGGCGCTGCCCACTACACCGATCAGCACTCCCTGCAGCATGAAAATGCGCCGCACCTGAGCCGTGCGCGCGCCCATCGACATGAGTATGCCGATGTCGCGGTACTTTTCCATCACCATCATCACCAGCGTGATGAAAATATTAAGCGCAGCCACCATGAGAATCAGGCCGATCACGATCATGGCCACGATGCGTTCCATACGCAGCGCGCCCAGCAGTTGCTTGTTGCGCTCCTGCCAGGTGGTGGTGGTGTAGCGGTTGCCGGCCACGCGCTCCACGTCGCGGGCGATCTCCGGCGCGCGGTCCAGGTCGTCCACTTTGAGCTCGATCTGGTTGATGACGTCCTGAAGCGACAGCGCCTTCTGCGCGGCGTCGATGGAAGTGAAAGCCCAGGTGTCGTCGATATCGAAAAAGCCGGTCTCGTAAATGGCGCACACCTTGAAGCGCCGGATCGCCATCTGCGGCCCGAACGGCGTCAGTTCGCCTTCCGGGCTCACCAGCTTGATGTTGTCGTTGACGCGCATACCCAGGTCATCCGCCAGCCGCGAGCCGAGAATGATGCCCGGCGGCGAAGCATTTGGATCGAGCAGCCGCTTGGTCGAGCCAGCTTTGAGATGGCGCAGCGCATCGCTGATGGCCAGTTCGGAATCGACCTCGACCCCTTTCAGCACCGCGCCGTGCGACTGGATGGCGCCCTCCAGAAACACCGGTGTGTAGAGTGCGGGCGAAACCGCCGTGACGTGCGGCGTGGCCCGCAAGCGCGCGGAAAGATCGCGCCAGCCGTCGATGCCATTGTTCAGCTTCTCGGACACGTTGATGTGCGCCATCGCGCCCAGCAGGTTGCGCTCCAGCGTATTGCGGAAGCCGGTGGTGACGGCGATGGCGATCACCAGCGCCATCACTCCCACCGCCACGCCGAGCACCGAGATGGCGGTGATGACGGAGATGACCGATGCGCCGCGGTGCGCCCGTAAATAGCGCGCGGCGACGAAAAGTTCGAAGCGGGAACGGGTCATAATTCAGTCTAAATAACAACCGTACCAGCCGCTCCCTTACGGTCGCGGCTCAAAATGCATTCCGAGCCACGACCCGCAATCGGAGCGGCGACCGAAGGGAGCGGTCCCGCCGGGATTGAGCGATCAGTTTCCCAGCCGTCCCCTACGCCTGCGTGCCTCCCTCATCCAGCTCCCGCATCGCCCGCACCAGATCAATCGGGCCTTCCGGGCGCAGCAGCGGAAAGAGAATCACGTCGCGAATGGACCGTGACCCGGTCAGGATCATGGTGAGGCGGTCGATGCCGACGCCCTCGCCGCCGGCGGGCGGCATGGCGTAGGCGAGCGCGCGGACGTAATCTTCGTCCATCTGGTGCGCCTCTTCGTCGCCGCGCTCGCGCATCGCAATCTGCATTTCAAAGCGCCGCCGCTGTTCCTGCGGATCGTTGAGCTCGGTATAAGCGTTGCCGATTTCCATCCCTGCGGCGTATATCTCGAAGCGCTCGACAAACGCCGGATCGTCACGCTTATTTTTGGAAAGCGGCGACGTCTCGACCGGGTAATCGTAGATAATCGTCGGCTGGATGAGTTTGCTTTCCACGCGCTGCTCGAAGATGTCGGTCAGCGCGTCCCCGGCCGTGGGCCTGCCGGAATGGCGCCGCAGCCAGTCGGGATTGGCCACTTCCTCGATCGTCGGCCGGTCTTCGCCTTCCCAAAATCGGACCACGGCTTCACGCATGGTGTAGCGCTCCAAGTGGCTGAAGTCCAGCCGATGCCCGTCAAATTCCACTTCCGTCGAGCCGCCCGCATCGAGCGCCGCTTGCTTAAGCAACGCTTCCGAGAAGTCCATCAGGCCGAGGTAGTCTGTGTAGGCCTGGTAGAACTCCAGCATGGTGAACTCGGGGTTGTGATGCGTGGAGAGTCCTTCGTTGCGGAAGTTGCGATTGATTTCGTACACGCGCTCCAGGCCGCCCACCACCAGCCGCTTCAGGTACAGCTCCGGCGCGATCCGCAGGTACAGGTCGATATCGAGCGTGTTGTGGTGAGTGACGAACGGCCGCGCCGCAGCCCCGCCGTACAGCGGCTGCATCATCGGCGTTTCCACTTCGATGAAGTCGCGCGCTTCCAGTTGCCGCCGCAGCGAGGCGATGATGCGCGCCCGCGTGACGAAAACCTTGCGCACTTCCGGATTGGCGATCAGGTCCAGGTAGCGCTGGCGGTAGCGCGTTTCCACGTCCTCCAGGCCGTGCCACTTTTCGGGCATCGAAAGCAGCGTCTTGGAAAGGAACTCCAGCTTTTCGGCGTGCATGCTCAGTTCGCCGGTGCGGGTGCGGAACAGGTAACCCTCCACGCCCACGATGTCGCCGATATCCAGCATCTTGAAGAGCTGGAAATCGCGCTCGCCCACCGCGTCTTTCTTGACGTAAATCTGCAGCCGCTCGCCGTTTTGCTGGAGGTGGGCGAATCCCGCCTTGCCCATGTGGCGAACCGTCATCATGCGTCCGGCGACGCGCACGCGCACTTCGGGTGTGAGTTCCTCGGCGGTCTTGGAGCCGTATGCGCCCAGGATCTCCGGAATGGTGTGGCTGAAATCGAAGCGCCGGCCGTAGGCCCGGTAGCCCAGTGCCTCAATTTCGCGAACGCGCGCCAGGCGCTGCTTGAGTAGGTCGTCTTCCAGTGACAAGAAAACTTCTCCTGTGAGCGAAAACACCTATTATACGGCTTCGGTTTCTTGGAATCCTCCAGCCGCGGCCTCATCCATTCCCCAAGTGCTAGAATGATAAGGTCCGCTCGGCAAGGTCAGTGGGCGGAATCCGTGTCCTTATATGTCCGGTCTTTATTGGGCCCTGCTGGTCAGTCCGTCTGCATCCGGCCGGCTGAGCCACATGTTCACCAAGACGCCGTTTGCCGGCATCCACCAACTGGCGTGGTTCGACTGGGCCATGCTCATCCCCTACTTCACCGTAATGGTGATTCTCTCGGTGTACGGGATTCACCGGTTCGAGATCATCCGCACCTATTTCAAGTACCGCAAGAAAGCCACCCAAGAGCCTGCCGACCGCCACTTTGAGAAGCTGCCGCCGGTGACGATCCAGTTGCCGCTCTTCAACGAGCGCTATGTGGTCGAACGCCTGGTGGAGGAAATCGTCAAGATCGAGTACCCCAAGCGAGCTGCTGCAAATTCAGGTGCTGGACGATTCGACCGACGACACGCACCCTTCGCCGGCGCGCTGGTGGAGCGCTACCGCGCGCTCGGCTACCCCATCGAATATCATCATCGCACCAACCGCCATGGGTTCAAGGCGGGCGCGCTGCAGGCAGGCCTGGAACGCGCCACCGGCGAATTCGTGGCCGTCTTCGACGCCGATTTTTTCCCGCCGCCCGACTTCCTGATGCGCACCATCCATTTCTTCGCCGACCCCAAGGTGGGCGTGGTGCAGACGCGCTGGAGCTATCTGAACCGCGATTACAACTTCCTGACCGAAGTGGAGGCCATGCTGCTGGACGGGCACTTCATTCTGGAGCACGGGGCGCGGTCGCGGCGCGGGCTACTTCTTCAATTTCAACGGCACGGCGGGCATGTCTGCGGCGCGACCATGATCGACGATGCGGGCGGCTGGCAGCACGACACGCTCACCGAAGATTCGGACCTGAGCTACCGCGCGCAGCTGAAGGGCTGGCGGTTCGTTTACCTGCCGGCCTCGAGTGCCCGTCCGAGCTGCCGGTGGATATCCACGGCTTCCAGGTGCAGCAGTCGCGCTGGGCCAAGGGCCTGACGCAGGTGGCGAGGAAACTGCTGCCGCGGCTGCTGCGGGCCGACATACCCAGGCACGCAAGGTCGAGGCGATTATTCATCTGACGCCCAACATCTCCTACCCGCTGATGATCGTGGTTTCGGCGCTGATGCTGCCGGTGATGATCGTCCGGTTCTACATGGGCGTCTGGCAGATGGTGGTCATCGATCTGCCGCTGATCGTGGCTTCGTTCTGGTCGCTTTCGGCGTTCTATGTGATGGCGCAGCGCGAGCTGCACCCGAAGGCCTGGAAGCGGTCCATCCTGATGCTGCCCATGCTGATGGGCGTGGGCGTGGGCCTGACGATCATCAACACGCGCGCCGTGCTGGAAGCGCTGTTTGGCGTGGAGACGGCGTTCGTCCGCACGCCGAAATACGCCATTGGCGACCAGCCGGTGAAACTGGAAATCAAGAAGTACCGCCGCCGCAGCGGCTGGCTGCCCTATGCCGAGATCCTGGTGGGCACGTATTTCCTGGGCATGGTGGTCTTCGCCATCCAGACTTACAACCTCCTTGCGGTTCCTTTTTTGCTGCTCTTCGTCTGCGGCTATTATTGGGCCGGCTTTGGCACGCTCTATCAGGAGCAGCGGGGCCGCCTGCGGTGGATGAGACAGCAGCGCCTGGCGCTCAACGCCGCCCGGCAGGGATAACCCGTGAGGCGGGTCCCCGGCCTGCCAACCGGGCGAAGCCCGGCGTTTCTCACCCGTCTGCAGGCCGCGGCACTGTCCGGCCCGTGCTGGCATTGTGAAGTGAACCCCTGGGCTGAGACACGAAGTTAAGGGGGTTATCGCTCGGTGACCTGCCCCGCAAAATGAGACAGCCGATAAGTTGAGCCCCAGCCCTCGCGCGCCGCTTCGATTTCACAACGCGAGGCAAGGTTGCCGCCATCGTGGAGGCCACCCTGCAAACCAAACCGGCGGCGATGACGCACTGGAGTTGCCGGACCATGGCGCGGAGACAGGACGGCGACCGTCGAATCCATCCAGGAAAAGCTCACCCCGGTGTCGCCGCACCCTGGCAGATTAAGCTCGGCTGCACCGGCTCTAAGCCCAGGAGGCAAAAGCGATGAACTGTCTAGGTATTTCGAAGACACTACACTAGAGATACTTGTGGACCAGATCCGCGAGGTCGCCGGAATCCACCGAGCTCATCAGAAACTCCCGTAGGATGCCTTGACGGTCCACGATGCAGTTGATAGGCCTCTCCTCGAAGCCCGCAACATTCGGACCCTCTCGTGCCGGAGAACGCAGCCCTGTTCCGTCCGTGCCGGCGATCGCGCCAGAAACTTCCGCATCGCATTGGGATCTTGACGGCAAACTATGATCACCACGAGGCCTGCGGCCCCAACTCCCGCTGGATTCGCTCCAGGCCCGGCACTTCGCCGCGACAGGGTGCGCACCACGAAGCCCAGACGTTGAGGAGCACTACCTTGCCCCGATATCTCACTCAGGCTGTGCCAGGAATCATCCAGAGCGTTCCGGTTTCGATCCGCTCTGGATGATTCCTGGCACAGCCTGAGTGAGTATCGGGGCAAGGTAGTGCTCCTCAACGTCTGGGCTACGTGGTGCGCACCCTGTCGCGGCGAAGTGCCGGGCCTGGAGCGAATCCAGCGGGAGTTGGGGCCGCAGGGCCTCGTGGTGATCATGGTTTCCAGTCAAGATCCCGATGCGATCCGGAAGTTTCTGGCGCGATCGCCGGCACGGACGGAACAGGGCTACGTATCCGGCACGAACGAGGGTCCGAATGTTGCGGGCTTCGAGGAGAGGCCTATCAACTGCATCGTGGACCGTCAAGGCATCCTACGGGAGTTTCTGATGAGCTCGGTGGATTCCGGCGACCTCGCGGATCTGGTCCACAAGTATCTCTAGTGTAGTGTCTTCGAAATACCTAGACAGTTCATCGCTTTTGCTTCCTGGGCTTAGAGCCGGTGCAGCCGAGCTTAATCTGCCAGGGTGCGGCGACACCGGGGTGAGCTTTTCCTGGATGGATTCCACGGTCGCCGTCCTGTCTCCGCGCCATGGTCCGGCAACTCCAGTGCGTCATCGCCGCCGGTTTGGTTTGCAGGGTGGCCTCCACGATGGCGGCAACCCTGCCTCGCGTTGTGAAATCGAAGCGGCGCGCGAGGGCTGGGACCAACTTATCGGCTGTCTCATTTTGCGGGGCAGGTCACCGAGCGATAACCCCCTTAACTTCGTGTCTCAGCCCAGGGGTTCACTTCACAATGCCAGCACGGGCCGGACAGTGCCGCGGCCTGCAGACGGGTGAGAAACGCCGGGCTTCGCCCGGTTGGCAGACCGGGGACCCGCCTCACGGGTTATCCCTGCCGGGCGGCGTTGAGCGCCAGTCGCTGCTGCTTCATCCAGCGCAGGCGGCCCTGCTGCTCCTGATAGAGCGTGCCAAAGCCAGCCCAATAATAGCCGCAGACGAAGAGCAGCAAAAAAGGAACCGCAAGCAGATTGTAAGTCTGGATGGCGAAGACCACCATGCCCAGGAAATATGTGCCCACCAGGATCTCGGCATAGGGCAGCCAGCCGCTGCGGCGGCGGTATTTCTTGATTTCCAGTTTCACCGGCTGATCGCCAATGGCGTATTTTGGAGTGCGAACGAACGCCGTCTCCACGCCAAACAGCGCTTCCAGCACGGCGCGCGTGTTGATGATCGTCAGGCCCACGCCCACCCCCAGCAGCATGGGCAGCATCAGGATGGACCGCTTCCAGGCCTTCGGGTGCAGTTCGCGCTGCGCGATCACATAGAACGCCGAAAGCGACCAGAACGAAGCCACGATCAGAGGCAGGTCGATGAACACCATCTGCCAGACGCCCATATAAAAGCGGACGATCATCACCGGCAGCATCAGCGCCGAAACCACGATCATCAGCGGGTAGGAGATGTTGGGCGTGAGATGAAGAATAGCCTCGGCCTTGACGCGCTTGGGTATGTCGGCCCTCAGCAGCCGCGGCAGCAGTTTCTTGGCCACCTGCGTCAGGCCTTTGGCCCAGCGCGACTGTTGCACCTGGAACCCGTGTATATCCACCGGCAGCTCGGACGGGCAATCGAGGCCGGGCAGATACACGAACCGCCAGCCCTTAAGCTGCGCGCGGTAGCTGAGGTCGGAATCTTCCGTCAGCGTGTCGTGCTGCCAGCCTCCCGCATCGTCGATCATGGCGCGCCGCAACATGCCGGCGGTGCCGTTGAAATTGAAGAAGTAGCCCGCCCGCGACCGCGCACCGTGCTCCAGAATGAAATGCCCGTCGAGCAGCATGGCTTCCACTTCGGAGAGGAAGTTGTAATCGCGGTTGATATAGCTCCAGCGAGTCTGCACCACGCCCACCTTGGGGTCGGCGAAGTGATGGATGGTGCGCATCAGGAAGTCGGCCGGCGGGCAAAAATCGGCGTCGAACACGGCCACGAATTCGCCGGTGGCGCATTCCAGGCCTGCCTGCAACGCTCCCGCCTTGAACCCATGGCGGTTGGTGCGATGATGATATTCGATGGGGTAGCCGAGCGCACGGTAGCGCTCCACCAGCGCGCCGGCGAAGGGCGCCGTGTCGTCGGTCGAATCGTCCAGCACCTGAATTTGCAGCAGCTCCTTGGGGTACTCGATCTTGACGATTTCCTCCACCAGGCGTTCGACCACGTAGCGCTCGTTGAAGAGCGGCAACTGGATGGTCACCGGCGGCAGCTTCTCAAAGTGACGGACGGCAGGCTCTTCGGTGGCTTTCTTGCGGTACTTGAAATAGGTGCGGATGATCTCGAACCGATGAATCCCGTAGATGGAGAGAACCACCATCACGGTGAAGTAGGGGATGAGCATGGCCCAGTCGAACCACGCCAGTTGGTGGATGCCGGCAAACGGCGTCTTGGTAAACATGTGGCTCAGCCGGCCGGATGCAGACGGACTGACCAGGAGGGCCCAATAGAGACCGGACATATAAGGACACGGATTCCGCCCCACAGCTTGCCGAGCGGACCTTATTATTTTAGCACCGGAGGAATGGATGGGGCCGCGGTGGGGGATTCCAAGAAACCGAAGCCGTATAATAGGTGTTTTCGCTCACAGGAGAAGTTTTCTTGTCACTGGAAGACGACCTGCTCAAGCAACGCCTGGCGCGCATCCGCGAAATCGAAGCGCTGGGCCACCGGCCCTACGGGCGGCGCTTCGACTTCACCCACACCATCCCCGAAATCCTGGCCGGCATACGGCGCGAAGACCGCCGAAGAGCTGGCGCCCGAGGTGCGCGTCCGCGTCGCCGGGCGCCTCATGACCCTGCGCCACATGGGCAAGGCCGGGTTCGCCCACTTGCAGCAGAACGGCGAGCGGCTGCAGATTTACGTGAAGAAAGACGCGGTGGGCGAGCGCGGCTACCAGCTCTTCAAGCTGCTGGACATCGGCGACATTGTGGGCGTGGAGGGCTATCTGTTCCGCACCCGCACCGGCGAGCTGAGCGTCCACGTGGAACAGCTCGAGTTCCTCTCGAAGACGCTGCTTTCGCATGCCCGAGAAAGTGGCACGGCCTGGAGGACGTGGAAATGCGCTACCGCCAGCGCTACCTGGATCTGATCGCCAATCCCGAGGTGCGGCAAGGTCTTCGTCACGCGCGCCAAACATCATCGCCTCGCTGCGCCGGCAACTGGAAGCGCGCGGCTTCATCGAAGTGGAAACGCCCATGATGCAGCCGCTCTACGGCGGCGCGGCGGCGCGGCCCTTCGTCACCCATCACAACACGCTCGATATCGATCTCTACCTGCGCATCGCGCCGGAACTGTACCTGAAGCGGCTGGTGGTGGGCGGCATGGAGCGGGTCTACGAGATCAACCGCAACTTCCGCAACGAGGGCCTCTCCACGCACCACAACCCCGAGTTCACCATGCTGGAGTTCTACCAGGCCTACACCGATTACCGCGGCCTGATGGACTTTCCGCGGAGCTGCTGCGGCAGGTGGCGATCGACGCGACCGGCGCGACGGCAGTCGGAATATCGAGGGCAGCAAGCTCGATTTCGGCCGCTTGCGAGCGCTCACCATGCGCGAAGCGGTGGTGGATTTCTGGGAGGGCGACGGCGGCCCACGCTGGAAGACGTGGCCAACCCCGAGTGGCTGCGGCGCCATTCCGGCAAGGCCACGCCGGGCGAAGCGCTGGCCGATCTCTTCGAGCGCCACGCGGAGGAGCAAGCTCATCCAGCCGACCATCGTCTACGACTACCCGGTGGAGACCTCGCCGCTTTCCAAGCAGAAGCCCGGCGATCCGGCGCTGGTGGACCGCTTCGAGATCTTCGCCGCGGGCATGGAAATCGGCAACGCCTACACCGAGCTGAACGATCCGCAGGAGCAGCGCCGCCGCTTCGAAATGCAGCTCGCCATGCGCGAGCGCGGCGACGAAGAAGCGCACCAGATGGACGAAGATTACGTGCGCGCGCTGGCCTACGGCATGCCGCCCACCGGCGGCGAAGGCATCGGCATCGACCGCCTGACCATGATCCTGACCGGCTCGCGCTCCATCCGCGACGTGATCCTGTTCCCGCTGCTGCGGCCCGAAGGCCCCATCGAGCTGGTGGGCGATGCGGGAGCTGGATGAGGGAGGCACGCAGGCGGAGGGGACGGCTGGGAAACTGATCGCTCATCCCGGCGGGACCGCCCTTCGGTCGCCGCTCAGATTGCGGGTAACGTGGCCCGGAATGCATTTTGAGCCGCACCTAACAGAGCGGCTGATACGGTTCTTATTTAGCATCTGAATCATGACCCGGTCCCGCTTCGAGCTATTCGTCGCCGCGCGCTATTTGCGGGCGCACCGCGGGGCATCGGTGATCTCGGTCATCACCGCCATCTCCGTGCTCGGCGTGGCGGTGGGGGTGATGGCGCTGGTGATCGCCATCGCCGTCACCACCGGCTTCCGCAACACGCTGGAGCGCAACCTGCTGGGCGCGATGGCGCACATCAACGTATCGGAGAAGCTGAACAACGGCATCGAGGGCTGGCGCGATCTGTCGGCGCGCCTACGGCCACGCCGCACGTGACGGCGGTTTCGCCGGCGCTCTACACGCCGGTGTTTCTGGCCGGCGCCATCCAGTCGCACGGCGCGGTGCTGAAGGGCGTGGAGGTGGATTCCGAACTGGCCATCAGCGACGCGCTGCGCCATCTGAAAGCGGGCTCGACGAAGCGGCTGCGCGATCCAGATGCGTCGCCGCCGGGCATCATTCTCGGCGCGCGGCTGGCGGAAGACACCGGCATGCGGGTCAACGACAACATCACGCTGGTGAGCCCGGAAGGCGAATTGACGCCGTTCGGCCCGCGCCCGGCATCCGGCGCTTCAAGGTGTGCGCGATTTACGAGACCGGCTTTTTCGATATCGACGACACCTGGGCGTTCACTTCCATCGCCGCCGCGCAGAAGGCGCTGTCGCTCGAGGACGTCATCAACCAGATCGAGCTCAAAGTGGACGACCTGAACCGCGCGCCCGAGATCGCCCGCGACGTGGAACGCGTGGCCGGCAGCCGCTACACCACCACCACCTGGCAGGAGCGCAACAAGCAACTGCTCGGCGCGCTGCGCATGGAGCGCATCGTGGCCATGATCGTGATCGGCCTGATTCTCATGGTGGCCGCACTGAATATTTTCATCACGCTGGTGATGATGGTGATGGAGAAGTACCGCGACATCGGCATCCTCATGTCGATGGGCGCGCGAACCGCCCAGGTGCGCCGGATTTTCATGCTGCAGGGAGTGCTGATCGGCGTGGTGGGCAGCGCCCTTGGGCTGGTGGGCGGCTACACGCTGGCGTATTTCGCCGATAAATACCGCTGGGTGCGCCTGGATGAAGCGGTCTACTCGTTGAGTTTCGTCCCCTTTGAAGCGCATTGGGTGGATGGAGTGTGGATCGCCGCCACGGCCATCCTGGTCAGCTTCCTGGCGACGTTGTACCCCGCGCGCAATGCGACCAGGATCGCTCCGGCCGAAGTGCTGCGGTACGAATAATCGTGGCGCCGGCCGAGAGAGGTAGGAAGAAATGTCGAGATGAATCTCGACACAGCAGGCAGGACTGCCCGCGTCACGGGGCTGGATGGTTTTCCTTATTCGCCGGTTTCGTTGTGGTGTCGGACGTCGACGCCCTTCACGGCGAAGAGGACGTCTTCGGCGATGTTCGTGGAATGGTCGGCGATGCGCTCCAGGTTTTGCGCGATGAACATCAGCGAGACGGCACGATTGATGGTGCTTCGCTCTTCCTGCATAAAGCTGAGCAGTTCGTCATAGACGGCGTCGCGCAGGCGGTCGACGGCATCGTCGGACAGAAGCACGTCGCGCGCCATGTCCGCGTCGTGCTTGGCGAACGCGTCCAGCGCGCGGTGTACCATGCTCTCGGCCAGGTCGGCGATGCGGGGAATGTCGATCAGCGGCTTCACCGCCGGCTCGCGCATCAGGGTGAGGGCGCGCTCGGTGATGTTGACCGCCAGGTCGCCCATGCGCTCCAGGTCGTTGTTGATCTTGATGACAGCGGTGATGAAGCGGAGGTCGCGCGCCATGGGCTGGAACAGGGCCAGCATGCGTGTCGCCAGCTCGTCGATCTCAATCTCCTTCTGGTTGACCAGAGCCTCGTTCCACATCACTTCCTTGGCCCTGTCTTCGTCGCGATCCACCAGCGCCAAAACGCTGTTGTGGATCGCGGCCTCCACCAGGCCGCCCATTTCGAGCAGTTTGCTCTGCAGCTCTTCGAGCTCTTCGCGAAAATGAAGCATCGTGTGTTCCTGCGCCGCGTCTTCGGCTCGCATTTAGTCTACCCGAAGCGGCCGGTTATGTAATCTTCCGTTTCTTTTTTCGCAGGCCGCTTGAAAATCACCGCCGTGCGATCGAACTCGATCAGCTTGCCGAGCAGGAAAAATCCGGTGAACTCGGCCACGCGCGCCGCCTGCTGCATGTTGTGGGTGACGATCACCTGGGTGCACTGGTCCTTCAGGCTGAACATCAGGTCTTCGATCTTGGCGGTGGCGATCGGATCCAGCGCCGAACAGGGCTCGTCGAGCAGCAGCACTTCCGGATCCACCGCCAGGGCGCGCGCGATGCACAGCCGTTGCTGTTGGCCACCGGAAAGCGAGTAGGCCGATTCGTGCAACTTATCCTTCACCTCTTCCCAGAGCGCCGCGCGGCGCAGGCTGTGCTCGACTTTGTCGTGCATCGAGCTGTGGCCCTTCAGCCCATTGACGCGGATGCCATAGGCCACGTTGTCGAAGATCGATTTGGGAAACGGATTCGGCCGCTGGAACACCATGCCGACGCGCCGCCGCAGGTTGGTCGGGTCGAGATTGAGCACATTCTCGCCATCCAGCGTCACTGCGCCTTCGAAACGCGCATGCCGCACCATGTCGTTGATGCGGTTCAGGGTGCGCAGAAACGTCGATTTGCCGCAACCAGACGGGCCGATCAAAGCGGTGATCTGCTTCTCGGGGATCTCGATGTTGACATCGTGCAGGGCCTTGTAGCCACCGTAGAAAAAGTCCAGCTTCTGGACCGAGATCTTGGTGCGCCCGACGGCTTTGTGTTCGGAGGCTGCCGGCGTCACGGCGGGCATTTGTGCCCGTTGTTCCGGCGCAAACGATTCTGGCATGGCGTCCATCGATTATCCCTTCTGGACGCTGATTCCTCGCGAGAGGATCCAGCGGGCAGCAATGTTGGTGACCAGCACCATTGCCAGCAGCACCAGGCCGGCCGCCCACGCCTGGCGGTGCCAGTCGTCGAAAGGCGCGATGGCGTGCGTGTAGATCATCACCGGCAGCGACGCGGTCGGCTGGTTGACGCTGCGCGGCCAGAATTGGTTGTTGAGCGCGGTGAACAGCAACGGCGCGGTTTCCCCCGCCACGCGCGCGACGCCCAGGATCATGCCGGTGAGAATGCCCTTCATGGCAGCGGGCACCACCACCGTGGACAGCACCTTCCACTTGGGCGCCCCCAGCGCCAGCGCGCCCTCCCGCAATGCGTTTGGCACGGTGGAAAGAAATTGCTCGGTGCTGCGCAGCGAAATGGGAATCAGCATGATGGCCAGCGCAATGGCGCCCGCCAGCGCCGAAAAATTGTGCAGCGGCACCACTACCAGGGCCCAGGCGAAAATGCCGATCACGATCGAGGGCACTCCGTTCAACAGGTCCGCTGTGTAACGAATAGCGAAGCCGGTGGCTTTGCCGCTGAATTCGGACAGGTAGATGCCGCCCATAAAGCCGATCGGCAACCCAATTAGCGCCGCTAGCCCGACCATCTCCGCGCTGCCTATTATGGCGTTGGCCATGCCGCCGCCGTCTTCGCCGGGCGGCAGGGGAAGCTTGGTGAAAAACCCCCAGTCCAGCGACTTGCCGCCGTTATATACCAGATAGCCGAGGATCAGGAATAGTATGGAGACGGTGAGAAACGTGAACACGCCGGTCAGCGTCAGCATCACGTTGTTCACGATCTTGCGGTAGGTCAGGCGGTTCATACGACCTTGGCGGTTCCTTTCCGCGTGGTGGCCAGCACCAGCAGCCGCGCCAAGGCGTTGATGATGATGGTGACCAGGAACAGCACCAGGCCGAGTTCCACCAGGGCGGCGGTGTACACCTTGCCGGTGGCCTCGGCGAATTCGTTGGCGAGCACCGCCGCGATGGTGTAGCCGGGCGCGAACCAGGACGCGTGCAAGGTGGAGTCGTTGCCGATCACCATCGTGATCGCCATGGTTTCGCCCAGCGCGCGCGCCAGGCCCAGAAAAATCGACCCCAGGATTCCCAGCCGCGCATAAGGCACGACCACCTTGAAGGTGGTCTCCCATCGCGTGGCGCCCAGCGCCAGTGCGGCTTCCCGCTGGTCGCGCGGCACCTCGAGCAGGGCTTCGCGCGAAATGGCGATGATATAGGGAATTGTCATGATGGCCAACACGACGGCCGCCGTCAGGTAGCCTATGCCCAGCATCGGTCCCTGAAACTGCGGCAGGTATCCGAAGGCGCCTTTCAGCGCCGGTTCGATGTACTCGCGCATTATGGGGACCACCGTGAAGATAGCCAGCAACCCGTAAATCACGCTGGGTATAGCCGCCAGCAATTCCACCAGGAAGGTGCAGGCCGAAGATAGTCCGGGCGGCGCCATCTCGGCCAGGAAAATCGCCGCGCCCACGCCCAGCGGCACGGAAATCACCAGGGCCATGATCGAAGTCATCACCGTTCCATAAATGAACGGGAAGGCCCCAAAATCGTTTGCGTTCGGATCCCAGTTGGTGCCCCACAGGAAGCCGAAACCGAATTTACCGCGCGAAGCGGCGGAAGTGCCCCACAAGTTCCAGATCAGCAGGACGGTGATCAGCACCACGCTGGCCCCGAAAGCAAGGGTGACGAGACGTGCGATCTCGTCACCCATTGTTCCAGAAGCGCGCCGGGATAGAACAGGGGCGGTTGCCGTCGCGGCCATATCAGTGAATCAGCGCGATCTGCTTCAGCTCCTGCGCTACCACTTCCTTGGGCAGCGGCGCATAACCGAGCGCCGCACAGTCTTTCTGGCCGTCAGCAAGCATCCACTTCAGGAAGCTCACCAGAGCAGTGCGCTTTTGTGGGTCCTCGATCCGGGTGGGAATCAGCAGCCAGGTGAAGCTGGCAATGGGGTAGGCGTTCTTGCCCGGAGCGTTGGTGATGGAAACGCGGAAATCCGCCGGCATCTTCTTGGCCGCGCCCGCAGCCGCCGCAGTCACGGTCTCGAGGTTTGCCTTCAGGTACACGCCCGCTTCGTTCTCGACCGAGCCATAGCCCATCTTCTCCTTGAGCGCGTAAAAGAACTCCACGTAGCCGATGGCGCCCGGGGTCTGTTTCACCATACCCGCCACGCCTTCGTTTCCTTGCTGGCCCACACCGGTCGGCCACTTGATGGACGAATTCGATCCCGGACCGGCTTTCCATTCCGGGCTGATCTTCGACAGGTAATCGGTGAACACGAAAGTGGTGCCGCTGCCATCGGCGCGGTGCACCACCAGGATGTCGGTGGCCGGCAGCTTGATGCCGGGGTTCGCTTTGGCGATCCTCGGGTCGTTCCATTTGGCGATCTTGCCCAGGAAAATGTCCGCCAGCATCTGCTTGGAGAACTTCAAGTCCGTCACACCGGGTAGATTGAAGGTCGGTACCACGCCGCCCAGCACGGTCGGGAAGTGCAGCGCCTTCACCTTGAGCGCCGCGATCTGCTCGTCCTTCATCGGCATGTCGGACGCGCCAAAATCCACCGTTCCTGCGGTAAGTTGCGCGATGCCGGCGCCCGAACCCTTGGACTGGTAGTTGATCTCGATAGAAGGATTCTTCTGCCGGAACTCCTCGAACCACTTACTGTAGATGGGATACGGAAATGTCGCACCTGCACCGTTGATGGCCTGCGCCGATAAGATCGAAGCGCCGGCCAGTAAGAGCCCAGCTAATGCAATTGATGTCTTCATGTAAGATAACTCCTCTTCATTCTCGAATACAGATTGTTACAAAACAGTTAAGCTTGAGTGAATTCCCGGCTACTTCGCTGCCGGAGGACCACCCGGAAGGGTATACCTTACGTTGAAATAGATGGTACTGTCGTCGGCGTGGTTCAGCGCGTTCAAGGCAACGTACCAGGGGTTCCGCGTCAGATACTCGTACTGGGCCATCACGTTGATGGCGCCGTACTTCGCATCCTTCCAGATGGTCTGGTTGATGCCGAACGTATATTCGCGCTCGATGTGGTTATTGCTGTTCGATGAACCCAGGAAGCCGTAACCGATCTTGGTGGTGCCATTGGCGTCGAGCGCCGTGTTCTTGTCGATCCAGAGACCGCCGAAGTACGCGTACAGCAGGGTCTTCTTGGCCAGCGTGGCTTCGAAGCCATCCACCGTGCTCAGAGTGTGAATCGGGCTGATGCTGCCGTCGGCGCGGATAATCAGGTCGGGAGCCTGGCCAAAAATGTAACGGCCGCCGCCGTCGCTGATGAAGTTGTTGGTGATGAGGCGGAAGTTCTTGAAGATCTCGAAGTTTCCGTTGACCGATCCGCCAACGCCGGTCTTCGAGAAAGTCTCGCCCGAAGTTGCCGCGCCGGTGGTGAGATTGTAGACCTTAAACTCCCGCACGAGCCCGGCGAGCTCGAAGTGGGCTCTCGGGGTCGGGTCGAACGCCAGCTTGGTGATGATATCCGGCATCACGTTGGGAGTGCTCAGATAGCTGGTGGAAGTGTTGTCCAACTGGGTGCCCAACAGACCGGAAAGAGCCGTCGGCAGGGTAATCTGGGGACCACCGCCCGAGCCGCCCATGTACTGGTTGGGGTTCTCGAAGGAGATGCCCCAGGTTACGACGTCCTTCGGCGCATGCACCAGGAAGCGGAACCCCGGCTGGCGGGTCCACGGCAGTCCGAGCATGTAGTTCACGTCTACGACCTGGCTGAAGAAGATGTCGCTCGGCAACGGCGAAATGCCCTTGCGGTTCGGGGTCAACATGCTCCAGCTCTGGCCGGCGAGGAATTCCACGGGCCCTTGCGGACGTCCACCCAGAACAGGCGCAGCCGGGGTACGAACGCGCCGTTGGTAACGCCGATCGCATTGGAGCCGCTGGTTCCCAGGAAGTCAAACTCGTTGTAGCCGATGAAGCGGAGGCCCTTCCAGTCGCCGTCGATGCGGAAGCCGAGCCGGGAGTTCTGCGGGCTGAAGCGGATTTCGTCGAGCTTGCCGCCGGGAACCGCATTGCTGTACGGAATGCTGCCGAAGCTGCTGCCAATGCCCGAACCAGGCGCTTCGTTGCGCCACACGGCGGTGGCATCCATAAAGCCCAGCGGCATGATGGTCACGTTGCCGAGCTGGATTTGCAGCGGGGAACTGGTAGCCGCGCCCTGCGGAGGTTCCTGCACCGGATATTTGGGGCTGGCAGCCACGGGGGATAAGTCGGGCAGAGCGCCGGTGGCGCTGGCAACTGCGCCGCCCACGGAGGTGAAGCCGGGCGCCTGCGCCGCCGGCTGGGTTGCGGCCTGCTCGCCGGCTTGGCAGCCGGCGTGGTCAATCGCTCAATCAGCTTCTGCTGCGCATCGACCGACTGGCGTAGCACCTCGATCTGTTTTTGCTGCTTGGCCAGCTTCGCTTTCAAGAGTTCGATATCGTTAGCGTCGCTTCCCTGAGCCTTGCCGGTTGGCAGGAAAGCCAGAGCGAGCGCGCACACGGTAAGTGTAGAGGCAGTATGTTTCATAGGTGAACTGCGAGTATATCGGCCCAATGTTACTGAACGATTAATGTTCGTTTGCGGCGAGGTTATTCTCGCAGGGGGGAAGAGCTACTGTGAATATTGAACCCTGGCCCAGATGACTCTCACGCTCACCGAGCCGCCCATCTGTTCCACCGCGTGTTTGACGATGGCCAGGCCCAGGCCGGTGCCGCCGGTGGCGCGCGAGCGGGCCTTATCCACGCGATAGAAACGTTCGAAAATGCGCGGCAGGTCGCCGAGGGAATTCCGGAACCGGTATCGCAAACGCGCACCAACGCGCGCTCCGGATCTCGCACCACGTCCACCCGCACTTCGCCGTCGGGCCGGTTGAACTTGATGGCGTTGTCGAGCAGGTTCACCCAGACTTGCTCCAGCCGGATTTCATACCCCAGCACTTCCATATCCGGAAACGATTCGCACACCAGGTTGATGCCGCGGGTCTTGGCCATTGGTTCCACGGTGCGCAGCGCGGATTGGATGCTTTGCTGCAGCGAGATGGGCTCGGCGGCGGGTGGCCTGGCGCTTTCGAGCTTGAGAGGATCAGCAGGTCCTGCACGATGTTGGTAAGCTGGCGGGCCTTGGCCAGAATGATGGAGACGAACTGGCGGCTGTTGGCGGGATCTTCCAGGCCGCCTTCGATCAGCGTTTCGGCATAGCCGCAAATCGCCGCCAGCGGCGTACGCAGCTCGTCAGAGACGTTGGCTACGAAAGTCCTTGCGTACGCGTTCCAGCCGCTCCAGGCCGGTGATGTCGTAAAGCATGGCGATGGCGCCGCGCTGCGGGTCGCCGGCCAGCGGCGCCACCTGCACCTCAAAGGACCGCGTGCTGGCGGAAAGGATCAGCCGCTTTTGCAGCGGCTGGCCTTCGGCAAATACGGCGGCGAACATTTCGTGCAGTGCGTGGTCGCGCGCCACCTGCACCAGTGGAGTGCCAGCGCTTGGCGGCGCGGCGGCGCCCATCATCTCGGCGAACGCACGATTGGCGAAGGTGATGCGCAGCAGCGGGTCCACCGCAACCACGCCTTCCACCATGCTGCCCAAAATGGCCTCGCGCCGCGAATTCTCCCGTTGCAGCGTTTCCACCATGGCGCGCACGCGCCGCGTGGCGTGCTCGATGGTGGCGGCCAGGGCACTCAGTTCGTCGCCGCTGGCCTGTCTCTGGCTTTCGCTCTTGCCCATTTGCAGCAGGCGCTCCAGGGAGCGGCGCAATGCGAGCGCCCGCCGGTCGGTGATGGCCAGGAAAAGGGCCAGGATCGTGGTGCCCGCCAATCCGAATGCGGCGGACGCCCGCAGCCACTGTCCGGGGAGGGCTTGCGGCACCGACAAGTGCAGCAGCCACGCGGAACAGGCCGTGAGCACGATGAAACACGGCAGCAGACGAACCGTTATGCGAAGCCGCGGCATGGGGAATCCATTCGTTCCAGATTACTGCATCAAGATGAACAATCGATGACGCCGACGTGACGGGGGCCAGGCGGTGTCGAAGCCGAAGGGACACAGTTGGCAGGCGGAAGTGAACCCCTGGGCTGAGACACGAAGTTAAGGGGGTTATCGCTCGGTTGACCTGCCCCGCAAAATGAGACAGCCAGTAAGTTGAGCCCCAGCCCTCGGGCGCCCGTCAACGGCATGCGGGGTCCCCTTCGGGCTGGACTCTCGACGGAAGACTTTCGATTCCAGGAATTCATAACCGCCGGCGGAAAACGGATAGCTATTATTGCCGCCCGCTCGGATATCAGAAAGTAAGGAACGAATCGACATCGAATGCTCGCCATCAAAGCGGACCAATACATCGAAGTCTGAACAGATTCAGCACAAGTCAAGGCATCTCGCTCCGCGCCCGTGCGGCATCACGTTCGTGTGAAGGCGTTCATGCGCCCGCCGTCGCTGCGCTACCATATGCGGTGCATTCGAGGTCCGGACGCGCTTTGCCGTCCGCCCTACACGAGGAGACCACCCCATGACTACTGGCTTTACGCGGCGGCAATTCGCCCGCGCCGGCGCCGCGGCGGGACTGGCGGCTGTGCTGCCGCAAGGGGTATTCGGCGCGCCCGCTGCAAACCGGAAGGCTGTCATCCGCGCCGACGACGAAATCGGCCTGGTGCGCCCGGAGTTTCATTCGCACTTCGCCGAGCATCTGGGCTCCTGCGTGTACGGCGGCATTTGGGTAGGCCCGAAGTCGCCCATCGAAAACGTGGAGGGCTTCCGCAAGGCAGCGGTGGATTACCTGAAGGAACTAGGCGTGCCCGTGCTGCGCTGGCCGGGCGGCTGCTACGCGGACGATTATCATTGGCGGGAAGGCATCGGCCCCGCGGCCCGGCGGCCCAAGCGGGTGAACATCCATTGGGGCAACTATGTCGAAGATAACGGTTTCGGCACGCACGAGTTCATCCGGTTTTGCCGTCTGATTGGTGCCGAACCGTATTTCGCCGCCAACGTCGGGTCGGGCTCGCCGCAGGAGATGCGCGACTGGATCGAGTATTGCAACTTCCCCTCAGGCAGCGCGCTGGCCGACGAGCGCGCCGCCAACGGATCGCCCGAGCCATTCCGCGTCAAGTATTGGGGCGTGGGCAATGAGCTCTGGGGCTGCGGCGGCAACTACCGGCCGGACGGCGCCGGGGCCGAGTTCCGCCGCTACGCCAGTTACGCGCGCACATTCGGCGACACCAAGCCATACCTGATTGGCTGCGGCCCGGGCGGCAACGACGCCAAATGGACGCGCGGATTCATGGACGCGCTGGCCGGCAGCCGCTTGCCCGACGGCTACTCGTTCCATTATTACGAAAATGGCGACCATCCCCCGCTCGAGTTCACCCCGCACGCGGCAATGGTGCAGATGAATATCTTCCGGAGCGTGGAAAAGGCAATTATCGAACAGCGTGAGTTGCTCATTGGCTATGAACGCGGCCGGCAGATCGGCCTGTTCCTCGATGAATGGGGCGTCTGGGACCGCATCCCCAAAGCGGACCAGGATCGCAACGGCGCTTTATGGCAGCAATCCACCATGCGCAGCGCCGTAGCGGCGGGCCTGGGCCTGAACGTTTTCAATCGCCAGGCAGACAAGCTATATATGTGCAACATTGCGCAGATGGTCAACGTGCTGCAGTCCGTGCTGCTGACCGATGGGCCGGAAGGCAGGAACTGCGTGCGCACCACCACCTATTACGCCTTCATGCTGTTCAAGGCGCACCGCGGCAAGACCGCCGTGCGGGTGGACCCCGGCACCGTGACTAACGACGGGCCCAACATTCTAGACAGCGAGGTGCCGCCCGAACCCTCCATCTCCGCCTCGCGAAAAGGCCCCGAGCTGGTCGTGAGCCTGGTGAACCCGCGGGCCGATCAAGATATGGAAGTGGAATGCGCCCTGCGCGGCGCCAGGGCCAAACAGGGCCGCGCGCAGATCCTGCACGATTCCGATCTCAACGCCTGCAACAGCTTCGACCATCCGGACCGCGTGACGATCCGACCACACGAGGTCGCCGTGGAACCGGACCGCATGCGGATCATGCTGCCGGCGATGTCAGTGGCGACGGTGACGCTCGACGTGGAGTAGTCTGCGCGGCTGTCTGCGTCACCTCAGATGAGCCCGCAGCGCGCTGCCAGGTCGTCGTCGGCATTCGTCTGCTCGTCTGCGTTCACACACTTTACTTGTCGCGCGGCGGGTAGAGTTTTCCGATCGGCGATGGCCGCCTGAACTGCGCCCCGGAATAACGTGTGTCGCAAGGCCGGTTGAGCGGAGCGCGGGTGTATCGCAAGTGGCAGGCCAGATGTGGCAAACTGGGTTGTCTCCGAGGGTGAAGCATGGTTGGCCGCACGGTTACTCATTATCAGATCACGCAACGGTTGGGCGCCGGCGGCATGGGCGAAATCTATCAGGCCCTGGATACGCGGCTGAACCGCACGGTGGCCATCAAGGTGCTGGCCGCGGAACACGCGTGGACGGGCGAACAGCGGCGCCGGTTTCTCCAGGAAGCGCAAGCCGCCTCTGCGCTGAACCACCCCAATATCATCACCATTCACGACATCGTTTCGGAAGGTGACACCGAGTTCATGGTGATGGAGCTGGTTGCCGGGAAGAGCCTCGCCGAACTGATCCCCAAAGGAGGCCTGCCGCTGCCGCTGGTGCTGGCTTACGCAGTCCAGGTGGCCGACGCTCTCGAGACGGCGCACGGGGCCGGCATTGTGCATCGCGATCTCAAGCCGGGCAACGTGATGGTGACCAATACCGGCCTGGTGAAGGTCCTGGATTTCGGGCTGGCGAAACTGACCTCGCGTGCCGCCGGGCCGCTTGCGGATGAGACGCGAACTCTGGCGGAGGCGCCGCTGACGGTGGAGGGACGCATCATGGGCACCGTCAGCTATATGTCGCCGGAGCAGGCCGAGGGCAAGCCGGTAGACGCGCGGTCGGACGTCTTCGCTTTCGGAGCCGTGCTGCATGAGATGGTTACCGGCGAGAGAGCATTCGGCGGAGACTCGGCAATCTCGACGCTCAGTGCGATCCTGCGCGATGAAGTGCGCCCCTTGACGCAGACCGCGGGCGTGCCCTCGGCGCTCGAAAACATCGCCGAGCGGTGCCTGCGCAAGAACCGCGAGGAGCGTTGGCAATCCATGCAGGAGGTGCGCGCAGCGCTGGCGTTGTTGAAGCGCGATTCGGATTCGGGTACGCTATTCGCGCCTCCGCCGGCGCCGCCTGCCAAGCGTCGAAGATCGCGCCTGCTGCTGGTGGTCACTGGCTGGGGCGTTGTGATGCTGGCCGGCGCAGCAGGCTGGTGGGCGATGGGCCGCCGCAACCCGCCAGCGGTGCCCGCGGCGCCCGCGCAGAGCCAGCCGGCGGCGGCAGCGCCCCTCGTTCCGCCCAAGGCAACGGAGGATGGCATCCTCACCAACGACGGCGTGCTGGAGATGGTGCGAGCGCACGTGCCGTCGAAGCTGATCGAGGACCAGATCCGCTCTTCCACGACACGGTTCGATCTATCGACTTCCGAAATCATCCGGCTGACCGGAGCTAATGTGCCGGCGGATGTGATCGAAGTCATGCGCAATCCCAAGCGGATAGCGGCTACGCCGCCAGGCGCGGGTCAGAAGACCGCGCCTGCGTCTGCCGCGCCGGTGCCGATTCCCCCTCCTGCGCCGGCTGCCGCATCCGCTGTCCAGTCGGTGGTTGTATCCGACGGGATGCCGATTGCGATCCGACTGGAGGAAGACGTGCCCACGGACGCTCCGGCCGGCAAGCCCCTCCGCTTCACCGTGGCCCGCCAGTTCCGCGAGGGCAATACGGTTGTGTTGGCCCAGGGCGCCGCAGTGACGGGCGAGATTGTGGAGCCGGCGCGCAAGAGGCTGATCGGCGGCAACCGCATCATGTTCCGGCTGAAAGACGCGGATACAACGGGTGGAGGAAAGCTCGAATTGCGCGCCAGCCCTCTGCATCACGGCGAGGTCAACCGAATGCCTTTGGAACCTCCCGCAGCGGCCAAACGCCGCAAGGACGTGGCAGCGGCCGCCGGCGCCGTATATGCGGCGTATGTCGAGGGCGACCAGACCGTGGCCGTGCGCAAATAGCCGCTCGAACGCTGCTATTGAATCGATACGCTCTGTTCCACGGCGAGGAACGGCGTGAAGGCGCCGAAGTCGACCTGGCCTCCTGCGACAAGAGGTGGCGTAAGAGTCTGCCCCCCTAACTCAGCCGTTATCATCCCTCCGCTGGACTGAACGGCTTCCACTTCGAGCTGGCCGACGTTGCCCGCGGACCCGCTCACCACGGCGGGAAGATATGCGAGCGCAGCCGCTGGGACCGAGAACGTGCCCGAGCTCGCCGGAGCGGCACACGAGATGCTCACCGTGTGCGTGGTCGTGGCGCTCAGTATGCCACCCTGGACGACGATGATGGCCTCGTCAAACCCGGTACCGGTCCAATTGATGGTCAGCGGCTGACTGCGGTTGATAGTTGTAATCGAGGCGAGATTGGTCGCCGAGAAGCTGGTAGGGAGAGTCGACGATACGCTAAATGGACCGACGTCAGCGCCACCGCTCCCGGTCAGCGTGTACGTGCCGCCGTCCACCAGCGCGCCCGCGGCCGGCGTGAAGCTGTAGATCGGCCCATTGGACAGGGCTATCTTCCCCAAGACAGTGTTCGCCGGCAAACCTGGGCCGCTGACCGGAAGGCTGGCGCCCGCGTCGAGAAACGAATCGGGCCCGGCGGGGTCGTTTGCGCCGGCTGGGTAGGTTTCGTCCAGCACGATGCACGAGCCGAACTTCGGTCCCGAGAAGTTGAGGAGCCACTCCGCCGCCGTGTAGCGTGCGAACTGGCCGCCCATAAGCACCGTGGCCCCACCGGTGTAAGCGAACGGACCGAAGGAGAATCCGGCAAACACGATGTCTCCGCCGGCATCTAACTTTTGAAGAACAGACTGGCTGAATCCTGGAGCCGAGCACGCACTCTGTCCGGCGGCGGCGATGGGAATTATGACGGCGTTGCTCAATACGCCTCCCGCGCTGACCTGCGCAGACGCGAAGCAATCCGGCGTGATGTTCGCGGGCAAAGTGAAATTGATCTGCCAGAGTCCCGGATACCCGGAGGAGGTACCTGCGTACAGCGGTGTAATCTGGGTGCCGGCCACGTTCACGAAGAAATTACCGGCCGCGGTCTGGTCGCCGGAGCTGCCGCCGGTGTCATTGAGCAGATCGGCGCCGCCGCCGGTTCCCCAGAACACGAGTGTGTCTCCGGGGTGAGCGGGCCCGAGCGTCCAGGTGTACCCGTTGAACGCGACGCTGCCGCTGGTGAAACGGATGAGGCTGATTCCGCCGTTGACGCTCCCGTCAGTGGCTTGTGCCGTGCCTGTTCCTTGGCTGTTGGCGGTTGCGATCCCTAAACTGCGCGGCACCACGGTCACGTTCTGCGGCGCGCTGGTGAGGCCGTTATAGGTCAACTGCACCGCGTAGGTCCCCGGTGCGACCGAAGAGGGAAGAATGCCGGCGACCGCTCCGGCCAGCGAATAATACATCCTCGCGTTGATGGCCGATCCGCCGCCCACGGGTGTGAACGTAATGGACGTTCCTCCGAGAGTAGTCGGGTAGTTGGGCGCCGAAGCGATCACAATGGACGCGGGACCCAAGCCGCTGCCGATTATCACGAATACGACGCCGGGCGCCAACTGGTTCTGATACCCGAGCGCATTGACAATGCCACCGCTATTGATCACAGGCGCGTTGGCGCCGGTAACGGTCAGCGTGACCGCGAATGACAGCGGCTGATTGCCAGAGCCGCTCGGCGTGACCGTGATCCCGCCCTGGTAGATCCCACGTGGAACACCGGCCGGGTTGATGGAGACGCTGAGCGTGGCCGGCGTCGTGCCGCTCGTCGGCCTGACAGAGAGCCAATTGCCGCCCGATGTGGTGGTGGCCGCAGCGGTGAAGCTCAATGCCGCGCCCAAGCTGGTTAGGTTGACGGACTGGCTGGCGGGGGTCGCCGCGCCGGTTGTGTAGAAAAACGACAGAGTGGTCGGGCTGGCGGCCATTGACGCTCCCGACGTTATTTTTCGCACGGAGTTGGCGCCCGTTGTGAAATACAAATTGCCGGCGGGGTCGAGCACCACGCCCCACGGGTTCGATATATAGGCGGTCGAGGCCGGGATGCCGTCGAGGATGGGAGTGGAAACAGGGCCTAGGAACCCAGCGACAGTGCTGATGATGCCAGCCGCGTTGACCTCACGGAGCCGTTGGTTCTGGTTGTCGGCCAAAAAGAGGTTGCCGTACGAGTCGACAGCCATGCCAAGCGGGCCGGCGAGCTCGGCCGCGGTGGCGGGGCCGCCGTCTCCGGAGAATCCGAAAGTACCGGCGATTACGCCGGCGTAGGTGCTGATGACGCCGCTGGTGTCGACCTTGCGGATCCGGTTGCTTTCCGCGATATATATATTACCGGCGCCGTCAACGGTAACCGCGTGAGGGTTCTCGATTGCCGCGGCCGTCGCCTGCCCGCCATCGACTGCAGCGCCGCCGAGCGCGTTTCCATTCCCGGCAACCGTGCTGATGATTCCGGCGGTGCTGATTTTCCGGATGCGATAATTGAACTCGTCCGCAATATAGAGATTGCCCGCGCTGTCGAAGCAGATGCCCGCGGGGTAAAAGAGCTGAGCCTGGGACGCCGGCCCACCATCGCCCGCGAAGCCAGGGGAGCCGTTGCCGGCAATCGTCGTAATGATGCCGGTCGCGGCGCTGACCATGCGGATCGCATGATTGTAGTCGTCGCTGATATACAGATTGCCCGCAGGGTCGATTGCCACCCCATTGTATGGCTGGAGGCCGCCCAGCGCGGCGCTGGTGGCCGGCCCGCCGTCCCCGCTATATCCGAACTTCCCGCCAGCCACCGTGCTGATGATTCCGGCCGTATTGACCTTTTGGATGGAAGGGCCCATCCAAAAGTACAGGTTGCCCTGCTTGTCTATGGCAATGAGCCCAAGCCCACCACTGAGGCAGGTGCTGACTGCCGGGCCGCCCTCGCCCGTGCCGGTGCAGCTTGGACTCCCGGCGACGGTGCTGATGATTCCCTGGCCGCTCAATGGCGCGGCCGCGATGGCGAGCGCTACGACGCAGTCGATAAAACGGATTCTCATGGCCCCCCCAAAACTGTCATGCCGCCGGAGTGCGATAGGGCACACTCAGCGGGCGGCAGCGGATGCTGTTGTGAACATGGTGCCACAGATTGCGGCGGGCGGGTACGGAAAAACAATCAGCAATTCTGCAATACGCGCAGAACAGTTCCGGCAGTTCTAGTTCTGGGGTTTTGCCCGCTGGTCTCGTGCGTTGAAGAGTCGCCGCCAGTCAAGGCGAGGAGTGCGTCAGGCCCGGAAGACCGGCTCGAGCGAGGATACTTTGGTCTTCAGCCCCGTCAGCTCGTCCGCGCTCAGCTCGGGTAGCGGCTGTGAGGCAAGTTCCAGCGCGAGGTCGAAGATACGCTCGTCACCAGGTGGCACCGCCGCGGTGATCTCGTGGTTGAAAGTGAAACGGAGCGCCAGGCGAGCCATCTCGCGATCGTCGATCGGTTGATACCAACACTTCGGGTACTTTCGATCGCTCTCTTTCATGTCCGCCGGCCACCTGCCGAACGCAAGGGCCTTCAGTGCCATGCGGGCCATCCCTTTCGATTTCGCTTTGGCTAGAATCTGCGGGCCGAAGCCGCCGTTTTCCCAAGCGTTGACATTGACCGGGAACAACACGCTGTCCAGTTCGAGCGCGTCCATAAGACGAAGCGCCGCCGGGGCATTATGGGCGGAAAAACCGAGATGCCGGGCCTTGCCCTCTTTGCGGACCGCAAAGAATGTCTCCGCGGCTCCGGCCGGCGCGAGAATCTTATCGACGTCTTCCATCGATCCGACGGCGTGAAACTGGTAAAGATCCACATGATCGGTGTGGAAGCGCTGGAGCGTGCGCTCCAATTCCTCGCGTGCACCCTTCGAGTCGCGACGCGTAGTCTTTTCGGCAAGGAAGACCTTGTTGCGATATGGTTGCAACGCTTCACCGAGCTTGATTTCCGCTTCACCGTCGAAATACGACGGGGCACAGTCGAAGTAATTCACGCCCCGGTCATATGCGGCTGCCACGCGGCGGGATGCCTCCTCTTGTGGCATGCCGCAAATCACGATGCCGCCGAGGGCGACGATGGAGAGTTCAATCCCATCCTTGTACGGGCGGCGTGGGAGAGGCGCCACTGAGCCGTACGCGGCCGTGGCTGACAAAGCGGCTGCTGCGCCAAGAAACTCGCGGCGATCCATAAGTTGGCTCCTCAGGGAACATTATAATGCGCGGTTCCCGATGCGGCCATTCCGGCGGGCCGCATCGGCGCCCCGGCAGTGCGGACGGGTACAATTGCAACATGCCGGAAGCGATGGAAATCCGTCCAAGCCAAGCCGTGCGCGGCATTCTCTTTGACATGGACGGCGTGGTCTATAACGACGACCGCCCTATCGCCGGGGCATTGGAGACGGTTGAGTGGGTCCAGTCGCACGGTATTCCGCATCTCTTTTTGACCAATACGACTTCAAAGTGTTGCGCCGCGCTGAGCGAGAAACTTCTGAGCCTGGGAATTCGCGCGGCGGAAACCGAAATCCTCACGCCGGCTGCCGCCGCGGCGGAATGGTTGCGAACCGCGCATGAGGGGCAGATCGCGCTCTTTGTGCGCCAGTCGGCGCGCCGGGAGTTTGCCGGTTTGCCCTGCCTGCCCGACGACGCCGAGCACGGCGCCGCCTATGTGGTGGTGGGCGATCTCGGAGATCTGTGGGATTACCGAACCCTGAACCGAGCCTTCCGCCTGTTGCATAGCAACCCGGAAGCACGGCTCATCGCCCTGGGCATGACCCGCTACTGGCTGGCTGCGGACGGTTTGTCGCTGGACGTGGCGCCGTTTGTGGCCGCGCTGGAACATGCGAGCGGGCGGGATGCGCTCGTGTTCGGTAAGCCGGCCGCTCGCTTCTTTCTTACCGGTGCAGATAGGCTCGGGCTTCACGGGAGCGCAGTCCTCATGATTGGCGACGACATCGACGCCGACGTCGGCGGCGCGCAAGCGGCGGGACTCAAGGGTGCACTAGTGAGGACGGGCAAGTTCCATCCGAGGGATCTCGAAAGAGCCATCCGGCCCGACGCGATATTCGATTCCATCGCCGATCTGCCCTCCTGGTGGAACCGGCCATGAGCCGCCGTTTGCCTTCGATAGCGGAGTAAATCAGGGCCGCCGGGTGTAGGATCGGAGGTGTTCAGGAAGCCGAGACGGGGATCTCGGCTGGGAAAGAAAAGGTCACCGAAGATGCTGAGCTCAATTCCGGTTCCGGCGGGAAACCGCAGGCTGGTCCGCGCCATCGCGCTCGTGGTTCCATTGGCTGCTCTGGCGGCTGCGGCCAACCCGGCCTGGATCGAGCAACAGGAGCTGACCGCCTCCGATGGCGTGCCCGGCGACCAGTTCGGCTGGTCCGTGTCGGTGAGCGGGAACACGGCGGTGGTCGGAGCTGCCAGCAGGTACAATGCCCAGGGAGCCGCGTACGTGTTGGTTAGCAGCGGCGGCGCGTGGAGCCGACAGCAGGAGCTGACTGCTTCGGATGGCGCGGCGGACGACCAATTCGGCTACTCCGTGTCGGTGAACGGCGACACGGCGGTGATTGGGGCTTGGGGCAAGACCATCAATTCGCAACTCAACCAGGGCGCTGCGTACGTGTTCGTGCGCAGCGGCGGAGTGTGGACCGAGCAGCAGGAGTTGACCGCTCCCGATGGGGCGGGGGGCGATGGATTTGGCTGGTCCGTGTCGGTAAGCGGGGATACGGCGATGATTGGGGCTCCTGGCATGGGAGCCGCATACGTGTTTGTGCGCAGCGGCGGGGCGTGGATCGAGCAGCAGGAGTTGACCGCTTCCGATAGCGCGACGGGCGATTATTTCGGTTACTCCGTCTCGGTGACCGGGAGCACGGCGTTGATCGGGGCTGCCAGCAAAAATGCCGGCCAGGGAGCCGCGTATGTGTTCGTGCTCGGCAGTAACGGAGTGTGGGGCCAGCAGCAGGAGTTGACTGCTTCCGATGGTGCGGCGGGCGATAGTTTCGGTTACTCCGTCTCGATGAGCGGGGCCACGGCGGTGATTGGGGCTCCCGGCAAGAGTGGCTCGCAAGGAGCCGCCTACGGGTTTGCGCTGAGCGCCGGTGCATGGGGCCAACAACAGAAGCTGACCGCTTCGGATGGCGCGGCGGGCGACAGTTTCGGCAACTCCGTATCCGTGAGCGGGAGCGCCGCGGTGATCGCGGCCTATCACAAGAATTCCGATCAGGGAGCGGCTTACGTGTTTGCGCTCGCCGGTTCAGCGTGGGGCCAGCAACAGGAGCTGACCGCTTCGGATGGCGTGGCGGGCGACTATTTCGGCATTTGCGTGTCGGTGAGCGGGAATATGGCGATGATCGGAGCCATTGGCAACAACAGCAGCCTGGGAGCTGGGTACGTGTTTGGCGTGGAGCAGGCCGCCATCAGCGGTGTCAGCGTGTCGGGCGGAGGCGCCAACATCGCGCAGAATGCCTGGGTCTCCATTTACGGCTCCGACCTTGCTCCCGCCAGCGTCGGCGCGGGCGGCCTTACCTGGAGCAGCGCGCCGTCTTTCGCGGCCGGCCAGATGCCGACCGAGTTGCAAGGCGTCAGCGTCACCGTGAATGGTCAGCCGGCCTACATCTATTTCATCAACCCCACCCAAGTGAATGTGCTCACGCCGCTCGATTCCACCACTGGCCCGGTTGCGGTGACGGTGAACAATGGGAGCACAACCAGCGCGCCGTTCACCGCGAACCTGCAAGCGGCGGCGCCCGGGTTCCTGCGCTTCGGCGACGGCGTCCACATTGCCGCGGTGCACGCCGATTACAGCTGTTGGGGCCGGCATCCATGTCGGTACCGGGTTACACGTTCACGCCGGCCGCGCCGGGCGAGACCATCCTGCTGTTCGGCGATGGCTTCGGCCTGCCGGTCTCTACGCTGACGGCGGGCTCGGATGTGCAGACAGGCGCGCTGCCCACCCTGCCACAGCTCACTATCGGCGGCGCCACGGCCACGGTGCAATTCGCCGGACTGATCAGCCCGGGGCTGTACCAGATCAACGTGGTGGTGCCGTCCACAGCGACCAACGGCGACAACCAGGTGATTGCGACCTATGGCGGCGCCAGTTCACCCACAGGAGCCATGATTCCGGTTTCGCAATAGGGGCTGGACATACCGGCTCTAGTCGCTCCGCAGCGCCGTTGTCGGTTCAATGGACGCGGCCCGCTGCGCAGGAAGGAAGCCAGCCAGGGCGCCGGCTGCGAACAGGACGACCGTGGCGCACGCGATGGTCAGTGGGTCCGACGGATTCGCCGATGCGTCTTCCGATCGGGTTTTGGTTACGGAAGAATCGATGCGCGAAGGCCTGATTCACCAGAGCGACGCGCGACGCATTCTCGCGATCCCTCTCCCCGAACTCACGACCGGTAAGGACGGGAATGCCGGCGGTCGCAAAGAATCCTGGACTGACGATGTTGTCGGACACCTACTTTTTCTCGTCGAACAAACCTCTCCCCGTGCGCTGCTCCAGCACGGCGACGGCTTCTTCGACGGGGCAGCGCGGCATGGCGAGATCATCCACCACGGCCGCGCGCAACTCCGCCATGTTGCGCAGCAGCCTCGATGTGGTTTTGCCGCCGCGGTGAATGTTCAACGTTGGCATCCTCGAGATCGGCGGCGTAATCGTCGAAGAAGCGGATGATGCGCAGCATGCTGGTGAAGGTCATGCCGGGGCGATAGGATTCGATCACCTCGCTATCGAAGAAGCCGGCCTCCCGCGGGGGCGGATGCACCACGTAACCATGTAGGCGCTTCCCGCCGGAGTACACGCTGGCCTGATATGCCGCGGGCGCGTCGGCGTGGTCGAAAACGAAGCGATAGCAGCCCTGCGCGAGTTCCCAAGGCAGACGGTCCAGACGGATCGCGCGGCGGAAGGGCGCTCCGTAGCCCACGTCCACGTGATATTCGACGCCGGACAAATGGACGCGAATCGAAGTGTGTACGTTGGGTTTGCTCATGTCCGCACCGAGCAGGTCCGCCTGGAAGCCCAGTGCGTTGAGCAGCGATGCAAGGAATGGATTGTTGGTGTGACAGGTGCCGCCCAAGTCGCGATTCTCGATGCCATCCAGGAATTCGGCGAGCGTGGTGACCCGGCCGGCGCCTTCGCGTCCCAGCAACAGCAGTTTTGACACGTTCTCAAATGGCACGCGGCACAAGTGGCGACGAACGATTTCGTCCAACGCCGCTTCATCCAAAACCGTGGGCCCGGCAATTGAGGTGCGAATACCCAGAAGTCGCAGGTATCGCTGGAGTTCTCCGGCGACCATTCTTGCCCGATTCTATCGCAAGCCAGCCCTGTCACGGGCGCCAAAACTTTTTTGGAACTATTTCATGGGAACCCCGGAATGACCTCGCTCATCTATAATGGTGACAAAAGAAACAGCGGAAGATGGAAGCGAAGTGAAGGGTTTGCTCCTTATCTTCGGTGCAGCCGGTTTGCTGGCGGCCGGATCTCCAGAACTGGAGCGGGCGCGCAAGCTGTACGAACTCACTGCCTTCGATCAGTCGCTGCGGGTCCTCGAAGCCATTCCCGCCAAGGACGCCGCGGTTTACGAGTTGATGGGCCGCGATTATTACATGCAGGGCAATTACAAGCGTTCTACCGAGGCTATGGAGAAAGCGCTGGCCGCCGAGCCCGGCGACGCCATGCACGCGGTCTGGCTGGGCCGCGCTTATGGGCGGCGGGCTGAAAGCGCCAGCCTGTTCACTGCGCCCGGCTACGCGACCAAGGCGCGCCAGTACATGGAACGGGCCGTCGAGCTCGATCCGCGCAATCTCGAAGCTCTCTCCGATCTGTTCGATTACTACCTGGAAGCACCCGGTCTCCTGGGCGGCGGAGAAGAGAAAGCGCAGCGCACGGCTGCCCAAATCGCGAAGCTCAGCGCGGCCGAGGGATACCTGGCGAAGGCCAAACTGGCCGAGAAGCGCAACGAACATTCCGCCGCCGAGGCCCACTTGCGGGCGGCCGTCGAAGCCGCGCCGCAACAAATCGGCAAGTTGATTGAGCTGGCGCGCTTTCTGGTGAAGCAAGGCCGCGTGCAGGAAGCCGACCAAAGCCTGGCGCAGGCCGAGAAAATCGCGCCCGGCAGCCCCAGGTTGATGCTGGCGAGAGCCGATCTCTACATCAAGACCGGCCGCAAGCAGCAGGCCCGCGAAATTCTGCAACGTTATTTGAGTGCGCAGCTCACGCCCGAGGATCCGCCGCGATCCGAAGCCCTGCGGTTGCTGCGCCAGGCGGGCAGTTAAGCCGCCCATGCTTCTCGGCGAATCCCTCCGTTTCAGCGCGCAGGCGCTGCGCGCCAACCCGGTTCGTTCCCTGCTCACCGGGCTGGGGATGGTGATCGGCACCGCCTCGGTGATCCTGGTGGTGACGATTTCGCTCACCAGCCGCGACTACATCCTGCAACAGATCGAGGGCGTCGGCTCCAACATCATCTACGCCTACCTGGTGAATAGCGGGCCGACCGTCGCCACCGCCGACGCCGATTACCTCAAGCTGGCCGACATCGAGGCCGTCCGCCAGGCGCTGCCCAGCGATATCGTCGCCGCCACCGCCGTGATGTCCGATATCGCCCCGCTGCTGATCGGCGGCAAGGTGCGCGACGTGAAGGTGATCGGCACCGACGATTCCTATGTCACGGTGCGCAACATCGCTATCAGCTCGGGACGCGCGCTAGATGCGAGCGACCTCTCGCTGCGCGAGTATGTCGCGCTGCTCAGCGATCCGCTGGCGCAGCGCATGTATGGCGCGCGTGCTGCGGCTGTGAACCAGAAGATTCGCCTGTACGGTCTGGAGTTCACCATCATCGGAACCTTTCACGAGCGTGGGGACACGATGGGCCAGTCCGAAATCGAGCGCGACACCATCCTGATGCCGGTGAGCGTGCTGCGCTATTTCACACCCGTGGAGCGCATCGATCCCATCTACGTGCAAGCGCGCGCCCCCGAGCAGGTGGACCGCGTGGCGGCGCGGATACAGCAGATCCTGGAAAGCCGCCACCGCCCCGGCGCGCCTTATCGCGTGCAAACGCTTACAGCCATTCTGGACGCCGCCAAGAACATCTCGCTGATTCTCTCGCTGGTGCTGGTGCTGGTCTCTGCCATCACCCTGGTGATCTCCGGGATCGGCATCATGAACATCATGCTGGTGACGGTGACGGAGCGCACTCGCGAAATCGGCCTGCGCCTGGCGGTGGGCGCTTCGGCGCGCGAAATCCTGCTCCAGTTTCTGGTCGAAGCCATGATGGTCAGCCTTTCCGGCGGCCTGATCGGCATCCTGGCCGGAGTGGCGATTCCGCTGAGCGTCGGCCTCTTCGCCGACATCCGCATCCCGGTCTCGCCGGTGGCGATCGCGGTGGCGTTTGGCGTTTCCTGCGCAGTAGGCCTGGTCTTCGGCATCCTGCCCGCCAACCGCGCCGCGCATCTGAACCCCACCGAAGCGCTACGGTATGAGTAGCGGGAGGAAGGCAGAAGATAGAAGTCAGAATCCGGCTGCGGTTGGTCATTCTGATTTCTGACTTCTGAATCCTGTCTTCTGACGATTTGCTAGACTCAGACAAGTGAAAAAGGCAATCTGGAGAGCCATAGTCGAGATCGGTTTCATAGTCTTCCTGTTCTATTCCAACCTTCTCATGGGCGAATTCGCCCACTCTGGAAAAGGACAGGCAATGGGCTTTGCCTGGGCTGTGGCAGACGTTTTGACGCCTGCCAATTTTGCGATTGCCGTTGTAGCCGCGCTCATCGGCTATGTTGTTTTTGAGTTTCTTCGCAACAAGTCCTAGCCCTAAAGGGCCCCATCTCAGCCCGGTTGCCCGGTTGTACAATCGGACCAGGGAGACTCGCGCATGAGGATACTCTGCGGGTTGGGAATTGCGATGCTGGTTTCCGGCTGCCTGGCGGCGCAGCACCATGGCGGTTCATCGTCCGGCCACGCGGGGGCGGCGTCCAACGGCGCACATTGGAGCGGAACGCATTCCGTTCAGCATTTCCGCAGCGCGCCCTCCACGGTGATGGCTCCCTACTACGCCTATCCAGCGGCTTACGGCTACGACGCGACGCCGACGGATCAATCCTACACCGATTCGTCCGAAGCGGCACCCCCCGAGGCCGGCGCTGCCGGTTCGTCCGGCTCGCAGTACGCCGTCGCTGCCGAGCCCCCGCCGCACAGCCTGATCCTCAACTTCGAAGATTCCGATGAGCCCGCAACGCCCGAGCCCGCGCACTACTACATCGCCCTCAAGGACCATCACGTCTACCTGGCCGTGGCTTATTGGGTGGAGGGCGAAACGCTGCACTATTTCCTTTCCGGCAACACCCACAACCAAGTCTCGCTGTCGCTGGTAGACTACGACCTGACGAAGCGCCTTAACCGGGAATCCGGCGTGGAAGTGCGGCTGCCGGCGAAGTGAGCAGGGTGGGGCATGCTTTAGCTTGCCCGGAAATCATCGAAAACACTGATCCGGGCAAGCTAAAGCATGCCCTACCAAGCTCATTCCCACTCGATGGTGGCTGGCGGTTTGTGCGTCAGGTCGTAGAACACGCCGGCGATTTGCGGTATCGCCATCAGTTCCGCGCACATTTGGTCGAGCAGCTCGGGCGGCATCGCGACCGAGCGCGCGGTCATGCCGTCCACCGAGTCTACCGGCCGCAACACCACCGAATCCGGCGCAACGCCAGCGCCCAGGGGAATCAGGATCACCGGAAACTGCCACACCGTGCCGTCATAGCCGCTCTCACGAGAGATTCGCCGTACGATGGCGTCAGCCCGGCGCAGACGCTCAATTCGCTCCGGCGTGAGGGAACTGGCCCGCACCCGCATTTCCGCCATCGGAACGCGCGTGGCCACGGCGGCGATGACGCGGTTGACTTGGCTCAGGCGGTTGATCAGCGCGGTGGCGCGCTCGTGGTCGAGCGCAGCGTGTCCATCAACTGCAGCGATCGCCAGCACCGGCGCGTAGCTGCGCGAATCGCCTTGCACGCCGACGGAATGGACCGGGATCACGAACCCCTCCGCGGTAACGCTCACTGGCGCGTCCGATTCGGCGCAAAGGCAGCGAATCGCCAGGCCGGGACCGGGGAACGGGTGACGTTCCACCAACTCGGCGGGCAAATCCAGCTCACGGCCCACCTCCCGCACCTCGTCCTTGTAGAACGATTTCAGCGGCTCCACAATGCGCCCGCTTTCCATCAGCTTCTGGATGCCGGCCACACGGTTGTGGTGCGTCTTGATGACTGCCGCCTTGGCTGTGCCGCCGGATTCGATGGTATCCGGGTAGATGGTTCCCTGCCCCAGAATCCAGTTCTCTTCGAAGATGTGGCGCGCGTCGATGATCCGCTCCTGCACGCGCACGAACTCTTCGCCGATGATGTGCCGCTTGCGCTCGGGATCGGTGACTCCGGCGAGCGCACTCAGAAACTGTTCGCCCGCCTGCTCCACGGTGACGCCCAGGCGGCTGACGAAACTGGTTTCGCCTTCGCGCATCAGGCCGGTATCCACGTAGACGCCGCGCACGCGGCCGCGCCCAAGCGCGCGCGTGCACAGGGTGTACGCCACGCTCGAATCCACCCCGCCGCTGACGAAGAAGAAGACGCTGCGACCGCCTACGGTGTCGCGAATCTCCTGCTCCAGCATGGGCACGCGCCCGCGCGGCTCCCAATCCGGAACGCATCCGCACACACCGAAGACGAAATTGCGCAGATACTCGCGGCCGCGCAGCGTGTGCACCACTTCCGGATGGAATTGCAGACCGTAGAGCTTCCGTTCCGCGGCGGCAATAGCAGCCACCGCGCACGTATCGGTGTGGCCGGTCACCACAAACCCGGCCGGCGGCGTCGTCACCACGTCGCGGTGGCTCATCCAGATCTGCTGCCGCCCGGCCAGGCCGGTGAACAGCGGGTCGCCGGCTTCGTCCAGTTCGAGCGTGGCCAGGCCATACTCGCCTTTCTCGCCGCGCGTGACCGACCCGCCCAGCAGGTAGGCCATCAATTGCTGTCCGTAGCAAATGCCGAGCACGGCCTGCCCGCTGGAAAAGATCGCCGGGTCGGCAGTGGGGCTATCGGGATCGTACACGCTGGCCGGCCCACCCGAGATGATGATCCCCTTGGCCCCAGCCAGATCGCCCGCCCGAGTCTCGCTGGGACGCACTTCGGCGTACACGCCCAGGTCACGCACTTTGCGGGCGATCAGGTGGCAATACTGCCCGCCGGCGTCCAGCACGAAGATTTGTGGATTGGGATTCAAGTATCGATAGTAGCAAGAGCGCGGCTGCGCGAGAAATGCAGGCGTAGCGCCGCATTTGCCCGTCAATTCCGTTTCGCGCGGTAGACCGTGGTTGCGGGGTTGAAGTGCCGCCAGTCGAACCAATAGTCTTTGATCGATTCCACCCGGTCCAGGCAAACGCCGCTCGATTTGCCGGCTACGCCGCAGCCTTGAAAATTCCACTCGCTGCCGGTGGCGCTGTCCATCAGAAGCGCAGCGGGCGATGCGGATTGCCCAACCAGCACGCGATAGAAATCCGTGGCCGCGCCGGCGCCTGGAATGCGGCGCCGGAAGGCGCGCACGGAGTGCCCATCCTGACCTAGCACCAGCAGGACGGGTTCAGAGCCCAGGTGGTCCTCGATGAGCTTCTCTTTCAACAACGCGTCGTAGCGGAACGCACGGCTGGCGCCGAATCCGTGCAACCCAACCATCAGTTCGCGCGGCGCGAGGCCTGATTCGGGATAGGCGATCACAATCGGCGCCTTCAGCATTTTCACATCCCAGTCCTTGGCGGCGTACAGGGAAGTGTCCGCGGGGAGCTCGCGCAGCACGGTGCCGCGCGGCTCCTCGGCTTTCCAGGTGGCGAAGGTCAGCTCATCGGATGCGACCAGAGTCAACCGCCGGCCGGCCAGCGGCCCCGAAACGGCGGCGCCGGTGATCTGCTGCCAGTAGCTGCCGGTCTCCTCGTCGCGCATCAAGAAGTTCTGATCGTTGATGCCGGCGAGGTGAAACCTCAGCCGCAGCCCGTCGACTTCCGCTCTCCACACCAGACCGGTGTGACAGAGGGTTCAATACGTGGCCACAATCGGAACGCCGTCCACCAGGTCGTTCACGATGTGGTAGTAGGAAATGTTGCGGATCGGATAGGCGCGCGCGGCCGGCCCGACGTGTATCGCAATCACCATTTCGTCGCCATCCAGCTTGCTCTGGCCGGCGGCCACGAACGCGGGAGGTCCCAGCGGATGGAACATCAGTTCATAGATGTTGACGCGCGAAGCGAGGCCCATCGCCGCCACTGCCAGTGCCGCCGCCGCAGAGGCCGTGCGGCGAAGCCAGCGCCCTTCCCGGCGCCAGTACCAGAACAAGGCCGCCAGAGATGCCGCGGCCAACGCCACCATGAAGGGCGCACGGTACCGTGTGACCGCCAGCGCCACGCCGAGTTCCCGAACGCCTTGGGCTCTGAACGGACGGATGACGTATACCGGATACACAAGTAGGGCGAAGGACGCCAGCAGACAGAGAACGACGTAGAGCAGAAACCTGCGTCCCGGTGTTGTGATTTTCATCGGATTGTCCCCTTTAGCAGCGTTCCGGCCCTTCCGGCAACCGGAAACTCGGACCGATTCTATGGAAATCGGTGGATTACTGCAATAATCCCTTTCCGTTAGTATATTCCAATTATTGTAGAGGCCCGCTTTTCCGGATATTCTCAATTCAGCGAGCGAGATTTCTTCTTTCGGATTAGGCGTTAAGGTAAGCAGGTTCTGGATTCCGGATTGAGCCGGTTCGCACACCCCGCGGACTGGCGAACACGGCCCACCGGTGCTTACCCTAACGCCTAAAATTTTTTGAGGGGTACCCACCATGAGTGAGCGCAAGTCTGGAATGTCCCCGATGTTTCTCCCCGGCGTGGAAGCGAACCCAAAGCCCGGGACCTACTGTGAGAACATCCGCCTGATGCAGAAAGCCGGCGCCGAGTACCCTCAGATCTGGCACATGTTCGGCTTTCTTCCCGAGGCCACCGGGCACCTGGCGAATTTCACGCAGGAGATCATGCGCGGGCCTTCGCCGCTGCCGCCGGGGATGCGGGAACTGATGGCGGCATACACCTCGTCGCGCAACGAGTGCCCGTTTTGACTGAAGGCTCACGCCGCGGTCGCGGCGGAACTGCTCGGTAATGAAGAACTGGTCTGGGGCGTGCTGCGGGACTTGGAGAGCTCAGGGCTGGACGCGCGGCACAAAGTCTTGTTCCGCTTCGTGGATAAGGTGAATCACAACTCTCCGCGAATCACCGCCGACGACATGCAACCGTTGTACGAAGCCGGTTGGGATGACACAGCGATCTACTTCGCCATCACGGTGTGCGCGCTGTTCAATTTTTACAATCGATGGATCGATGCAAGCGGCGTTCACGCCATGTCGGATGAAGGACATCGGCAGGGCGGCAAGCGAACGGCTCTCCACGGTTACGCTTCCCGGTAGCGGCCGGGAGCGTTGGACGAGGGTTCACCGCTGTCCGATCGCCGCTGGCGCCGGCGGGCGGCTTTCCACCACCGCGCGGCCTTTTTCCAGAAGCGCGGCGGCCTGCCCCAGCGCGTCCACGGCTTCGACCGCTTCCGGATCGGTCATGGCAAAGACGCGGTCGCTTTCGTCCACGTCAAACGCCCAGATGTACATCTCTCTCGCCATATAGCGCTTGATCCAATCGTGGTCGCGGGTAAATTCGGCCTCGGTGAACTGGTAGCCATGGTCCAGCAGGTAGTCGTGCAATTGCTCGACCAGGTCGTTGTCCGGCATCCAACCCTGCGGCAGCTTGGCCGGATGCGCGGCGAAGTACGCGCGCGTGAAGCTGAACAGCCCCGTGCGGTCGAGCGCAAATTCCAGCCGGTCGCTGCGCGGCGAATCGTACTTTTCGTCCGGCGCGATGCCGTTGCCGCCGTACACCGCGCGGCCCCCATCGGTGGTGCGCCGGTCGTTGGTGTCGGGGGTCGCCTGGCCTTCGTGGAAGTAGTAATCGTACAGGCTCTCGTGCGAATAATCGCGCTGAATGAGACGGCCACTGGGAGTGTAGAAATGGGCCGTGGTGAGCGCCAGCGCGGTGTGGTCCCTCAATGGAAAGATGGTCTGCACGAGGCCCTTGCCAAACGTGCTCTCGCCTAGTATCCAGGCCCGGTCGTGATCCTGCAGCGCGCCGGAGACAATCTCCGCCGCCGAAGCGGAGTAGTGGTTCACCAGCACGACGATTGGATACCGCCGGGCCGGAGTAGAGTGCTCCGCCGCGTAAACCAGTTCCCGCGAGGCTCGCCCGCGTTGCGAGACGACGCTCTGTCCCTTCTCTAGAAAATGGCCGGCCACATCCACCGCCTGGTGCAACAGGCCGCCGGGATTGTCGCGCAAGTCCAGAATCAAGCCCTCGATGCGGTCCTCGCCCAGGCGTTTCAGGTTCTGCTCCACCTCGCGCGCGGTGTAGTCGCCGAAACTCAGGATATGGAGGTAGGCAATACCGGGCCTCAGCCAGAAGGCGTCATGCACGGTCTTGCGCGTGATGTCCTCGCGCATCAGCGTGAAGCTGAGGCGCTCATTGGCGCCGGTTGCCGCCTCGCGCTCCACCGTCACCGTCACCTGCGTGTTGCGCGGGCCCTTCAATCGGTCCACCACCTCGCTGGTGTTCATGCCGCCGACGGACTGGCCGTTGACCACGACGATGGCATCGCCCGGCCGTATACCCGCCCGGTATGCGGGCGAGCCGGGGAACGGCGCGCTCACTACCGTCTGGTCGCCGCGCTGCCCGACGCTCATGCCCACGCCGCTGTAATGCTCCGTCTGCTCCTCGCGCAGCGCTTGATAATCCTTCGTATCGAAAAAAGTGGAATGCGGATCGAGCGTGCGCAGCATTCCCGGAATCATGCCCCGGTAGATAGCCTGATCCGGATCCGGAACCGTGGCGAAGTTCTCTTCCACCAGCTCGTAGACGCGGGCAACCTGGCGCATGTTCTGGTTGCCGCCCGGCTCTGGCTCCGCGGCAGCCAACGGCGGGGCGCAGAGACCTCCAGCCAGCCAACCGGCCAGGATCAAAGCCGCCGACACAAGCTGCGTTCGCCGCTCAACCGTCATATGGAATCCATCCCCCCGCAGACCTAATATAGTCCACCTGTGAGATTAGACGCACCATTTGAGGTTTCGGCTGCGGGGATTCGCGCCAGGACGGCGCCATTTGGGGGCCAATGGAACAAAAAAAGAGGGGAGCCGAAGCCCCCCTCTTTGAAAAGAACAACAGGTTAAACTAGTTCTCCAATCCCTCTACGTTGGCGAATTCGCCGGGGTATGCGTTACGCAGGGTGGGATTCTGGATCACCAATGCCAGGTAGCTCGACATGATGTTGCGCACGCCGACGTCAGAGACGGCTGCGTAGCCATGAGCAAACTGGAAGTTGCAAAGGGCGATCATGTAACCGGACCAGTTGGCGGGAACGTTCTGCGACGCCAACGTGAGAGCGGTCGTACCCGTCATGATGGGTACACCGTTGCCGGGGGCGGTAACTCCGCCTGCGCCCAGAGTAGTCGGGGCAGGGTTAGTCGCCGCAGTGGTCGCTCCAGGAGCCCCACCGTACCAGTACAGGGTGCAGAGACCGGCCTGAGTGGTTGTGCCAAACGGATCGGACGTGGTATTAGCAATCGAAATACCCGTGTCGAAGCCGGACTGGCCAGGAACCAGGAACGCCGTGGTGACGTACGGGAACAACAGCGCGGTCGTGCAGAGGTTGATCTGCAGGAAGTTGGTGCCGCTGGAGGCGGCCGCAACCGCGAACCGCGGAATCGTCAAGCTGTTCGAAGCGAGCCCAGCGGCGCTGGCCGTAAACGGCGCAGTCGGCGTCGGAGCATAGCTCAGAGTGGCAGTGATTCCGTTGGTTGCCGTGATGGTGTTCTTGAACGTGATGTACACGCCGAAGTCATAGTTTTCGGTCGTGTTCGGAAGGGTCTGGACGACTTCCCATTGCGCCTGTGAGCTTCCGGTAGAAGAAACCGGCAGCAGCCACTGGCCACCAGAAAGTCCGGTCTGGACCGGAATCGGGTTGTCAATTCCAGCTTCGGAGCTAACCAGTTCGGCCAACTCAGGTGAAGTGGCGGGAGCGGGGACGATGCCAGTGCCCGCGGGAGCGCCACCGGTGGGAGACGTGCCATCGGTCAGGTTGACTGCCGATACGTACACGCTGACGCCGGTCGGAATATTATTGAAGACCGCCTTGAGACGGGTTCCATAATCCGCCAAGCCAGCGGTGTAGGTGGTGCCGCTAACAGTGGCCGTGAGCGGGCCCGGAGTTGCGCTGCCGCTGAAGGCACTGATGAAGCCGGACTCTGAGTTGTAGATCGCGCCCGGAATGTTCTGAATCGCCGTCGCCGATGTGGTTCCAGGAGAACCGCCGGCGTTGTAGCTGGTTCCATTGACGCGAGTCTTGAACGCAGTACCGAACAGTTCGCTGTACCGCAACACGGCGACCAGTTTGTCGGTTGCCGGCTGGCACTGGTATTCAGTGTCGGTCGCGATGGCCGCGGAGTTGGCGCCATTGCGGAACGAGCCAGCGAAGCTCTGCTGGATGTAGCCCACCGTCACGGTCGGGTTGGTGACCGAGACCTGGACGTTGTTGATGGAGATCTGGGCCAGAACGCTCTGGAAGCCAGATCCGCCGCCGGTGATGCCATTGGCGTTCACGCGCAGGTTAGTAATGCGAAGGACGCGCGAAACACCGGTGGTGACCGGCGCCAGAATCGGCACGCCAAAAAACGTGACCTGGCTGCCATTGCTGACACCCTGATACACGTTCGGAGCCGGCGCGGCTGAAGCTGCGCCCGTGGGGCCGTTCACGATATCCAAGCCGGTATAGCCACCCGCGGCGACCGTGCCGACCCATGCCTGGCACCCAGTCAGCGGGGTGGGGCAAAGGTTTTGTGATTCGGCTGGGCCAACGCCCGTGAGGCCGCTGCCGGAAGCGCCCGGTTCGTCGATCAGCAACAAAGCTTCCGAACCAGCGCCGAGCAGCCGGCTGGTGACAGTGCCCTGCAGGTTGACCACGACGTTGGCTTGCGGAACGATAGCACCCGAAGCCGGAGCTGTGCCCCCGCTGCAGATCAGTGTGATGTCGCCAACCAACTCCGTGTAACCTTCAGTGCGTAGTTGTGGAGGTACGGCAGTGCCGGCCTGGCATATAAGGTTCGTGCCCTCGGTTCCGACGCCGCCCTGCGCGCTGGCTATCCCTGTGAATACCAGGGCTAGCACAGACAGCGCAAGAATCCATTTGCGAAAATCTGCCATTTCCTTCTCCTTGTAAATTTACAAAATGTTGAATCGGTCGAAGTACTCTTCCAACCTGAGCCTCTTGACTCCAGTTTCCAAGCCGTTCACACAACCTGGGGACTTCTCCGTGTCGGGCGGAGATTCTTGTTTCCGAAGGTCACCAAGCTGACCGCCGGGCCTTTGCTGAACTCTTGCCAAGTGGTACGTCTTTTGTTTTAAACGAATTATGTACTCACCCAGCACGAACGAAAAATTGCACACGAACACCGGACGCGGTAAGTCTTATTAGTAACTGATTGCTCGGCCAGTGTCAAGAGAAATTCTTTCCCTTCAACACGAAACGGCCCGCTCGCGCGATTCGATTGCGTTTCGTACAAGTTTCGCCTGATTTAACCATGTAAGGCACCCCCCCGTCAAGGGTTTCACACCGAATCGTCTCAATTTTTGTCGAGCGAAACGTGACATTTTTCGCTCCTCTGCGTCGAAAACCGGATTTCCGGACGGGAAATCACTGCAATGTGTTCCCAGGCACACGCCCGGGCGCCGTTTTTGCCCCGTAGGAGCATCTTCTCGAATGTTCGCCTACCTCCTCGCGCAGCTGGCTAGGAGGACCCCTGCGGCGCCGCTGCCGGCTGGAAGCTCAATTCGCCGGTGTCGCTGGCGGCATCCACCAGGATGGCCTGCCCGTCGAGGACCTTGCCTCCCACCAGCAGGCGGCCCAGCGGGGTTTCGATTTTCTTCTGGATAGCCCGCTTCAAGGGACGCGCACCATAGGCCGGATCGTAGCCCGTCCGTACCAGGTTCGAGCGCGCCCGATCCGTCAGTTCGAGCTTGATTTGCCGGTCCGCCAGCCGGGCGCGTACGCGGCCCAATTGAATGTCGACGATCTGCTTCAGATGTTCTTCGGCCAGCGCGTGAAACACGATGATCTCGTCCACCCGGTTCAGGAACTCGGGGCGGAAGTGGGCGCGCATCTCCTCCAGCACGGCTTCCTTCATGCGCTCATAGCCGTCGCCCGCAAAGCCGCCGCGGTAGTCGAGAATGCGCTGGCTGCCGACGTTCGAAGTCATGATGACGATGGCGTTCTTGAAATCCACGGTGCGGCCCTGGCCGTCCGTGAGCCGCCCGTCGTCCAGGATCTGCAGCATCAGGTTGAACACATCGTGATGCGCCTTTTCGATTTCATCGAACAACACCACCGCGAAGGGCCGGCGGCGCACCGCTTCGGTCAACTGCCCGCCCTCTTCGTAGCCGACATATCCGGGCGGCGCGCCGACCAGGCGCGCCACGGTGTGCTTCTCCTGGTATTCCGACATGTCGATGCGCACCATGGCGCGCTCGTCGTCGAACAGGAACTCGGCCAGGGCGCGGGCCAGTTCGGTCTTGCCGACGCCGGTGGGCCCCAGAAAAATGAAGCTGCCGATCGGACGTGCCGGATCCTTCAACCCGGAGCGCGCGCGAATCACCGCCTCCGCCACAGCGGTCACGGCTTCATCCTGGCCGATCACCCGCCGGTGCAGTTCGTCTTCGAGATGCAACAGCTTCTCCATTTCGCCTGCCAGCAGCCTGGTCACCGGCACTCCGGTCCAGCGGCTGACTACTTCGGCGATGTCTTCCTCGTCCACCTCTTCTTTAATGAGCCGGGATTGCGCTTGTGGCTCGGCGAATTTGCCGGATTCCTCGTTCAACTGCCGTTCGAGCGCGGCCAGCGTGCCGTATTTCAATTCCGCCGCGCGATTCAGATCGTACTGCCGCTCCGCCTGTTCGATTTCGAGCTTGGTCTGCTCGACCTTCCCGCGCAACTGGCGCAAGCGTTCCACCGCGCCCTTTTCTCTTTGCCAGCGCGCGGCCAGCGCATCGGACTCGGCTTTCAAATCGGCCAACTCTTTTTCCAGGCGCCCCAGCCGCTCGCGGGACGCCTTGTCGGTTTCCTTGCGCAGCGCCTCCCGTTCGATCTCGAGCTGCATGATGCGGCGCCGCGTCTCGTCGAGCTCGGCCGGCATGGAATCGATCTCGGTGCGCAGGCGCGCGGCCGCTTCATCCACCAGGTCGATCGCCTTGTCCGGCAGAAAGCGGCCGGTGATGTACCGGTTCGAAAGCACGGCGGCGGCCACCAGCGCGGCGTCCTTGATGCGCACGCCGTGGTGCACTTCGTAGCGTTCCTTGAGGCCGCGCAGGATGGAGATGGTGTCCTCGACCGATGGCTGGTCCACCACTACCGGTTGGAAGCGGCGCTCCAGCGCGGCGTCTTTTTCGATGTGCTGGCGGTATTCGTCGAGCGTGGTGGCGCCGATGCAGTGCAGCTCGCCGCGCGCCAGCATCGGCTTGAGCAGGTTGCCGGCGTCCATGGCGCCTTCCGCTTTTCCGGCCCCGACCACCGTGTGCAGTTCGTCGATGAATAGCACCACCTCGCCCGCCGCATCCAGCACCTCCTTCAGCACCGCCTTCAGGCGCTCTTCGAATTCGCCGCGATACTTGGCGCCGGCGATCAGCGCGCCCATGTCGAGCGCCACGATGCGCTTTCCCTTCAAGCCCTCCGGCACGTCGCCGCGAACGATGCGCAGCGCCAGCCCTTCCACGATGGCGGTCTTGCCCACCCCCGGCTCGCCGATCAGCACCGGGTTGTTCTTGGTGCGCCGGCTCAGCACCTGGATGACGCGGCGAATTTCTTCGTCGCGGCCAATCACCGGATCCAGCTTTCCCTGCGATGCCAGGCGGGTCAGATCGCGGCCGTACCGTTCCAGCGCCTCGTAAGTAGCCTCCGGATTCGGCGAGGTCACCCGCTGGCTGCCGCGCACTTCGCGCAGCGCCTGCATCACCCGCTCGCGCGTCAGGCCGAGCTCCTTCAACAGGCGGCCCACGGCGCCGCGGTCCTCGAGCGCGGCCAGCACCACGTGCTCCACCGAAATATACTCGTCCTTCAACTGCCGGGCTTCCTCGCCGGCGCGCTCGAGCAGCTTGGTGAGGCGCGGCGTGACGTAAGCATGCCCGGGAGGAGCGCCCGCCAGCCCCGACACCTTCGGCATCCGGTCGAGCTCCGCTTCCAGCCTGGACCCAAGCGTTTCCGGGTTGACGTCCGCCTTTTGCAAAATCGACGCCGCCAGGCCCCCCGGCTGCTCCAGCAGCGCCGCCAACAGATGCTCCGCGTCGATCTGCTGGTGGCCGTACCGCGCGGCGGTACTTTCCGCCGCCCGGATGGCCTCTTGCAGTTTTTCGGTAAAGCGGTTAATGTCCATACCTAATCATTAAACATATGGATGGACCGCGGCGCGCAAGCTCTGTGGAGCAGCCCTCTGCCGCGGGCCTGCGCACAAAGCATAACGCGAATAATAACCCTTGTTACGGGTCCGAATCCGGTATATACCTTGATTTAGCTCGGACGGGCCGATTAGAGCGGCCCGCTGAACGCTTGGTTCACACATGTCCGAACCTCGTGGGTCAGGGTTGTTGGACGCCAACGCGGCCAAGACCGGGTCTAAGGACTCCCGATTGGCGCTGACTGCCCCTCTCTTGCGCCGGCTCCTGCAAGGGCTGACGCTGCTCGCCATTCTGTATTTCGCCGTGGGCGAGCCGTTCCTGTTCGTAAATAAGCTGGGCTCCCTGGCGGTCGGCGCAGCCGCCACGATCCTGGTGCTGCTGATTCCGGAATGGCTCCGCCGGAAGGGCCGGATACGAGCCGCGGCATGGACCATGGTGCTCAATGGAACCCTGCTGGCGGCGATCGCCCTGTTCCTCTCCGGAGGCGTGCGCAGCCCATATTGCCTCGTCCAGATCGTAATTATTCAGGAGGCCACGCTGCTGCTGGGGCGCCGCGGCGCACTGGCGGTCATGCTTCCCACCGTGGCCTTGGATGCGGCCTATATGATGGCCGAGGCGCTGGGCCACCGCCCACCCACCATTTTCCCCATGCCTCCGATCGTGTCGTGGTGCGTTGCGCTGGGAGCTTGTGTTTTCCTGGCGCCGGCGCTCGACTATTTTCTAGCTCGCCTCGGCGGCGCGCTCGACAATGTGCACCGGGAGCTGGTCCGTCGCCGGGAAGCCGAGGCTGCGCTGCGCGAGCGGGAAACCGCCTATCGCACCCTGTTCGAGCAGAGCCCGTTCTCCGTCGCCCTGACCGACGGGGAGGGCAGATACGTCGAGGTCAATGACAGCTTCTGCGAACAGGCCGGGCTTCCCCGCTCTGAGGTCATCGGCAAGACGCCCATCGATCTCGGCCAGGTGAACCAGCAACAGTATGATGAGTTTCGTCAGGCGATCAGGCAGCGCGGCGGGTCCATTGAGCAGCACGAGGCCACGTTTCGGATGCGGGACGGCAGCACGGCTCACGCCCTGGTTTCGGCCAAGGTCATCGAGGTGCGCGGCCAGCGGTACGTGCTGGCCACCGTCAATTACATTACCCAGCGTGTGCAGGCGGAAGCGGCGCTGCGGAAAAGCGAGGCCCGCTTCCGGCGCATCGTGGACACCACCAACGATGGCATCTGGGCGATTGACGAGCGCGGGATCACCACCTTCGTCAACCGGCGGATGGCCGAGATGCTCGGCTACACGCCGGAGGAAATGATCGGCCAGAGTCTGCTTTCCTTTGTGTTTCCGGAAGACATCGCGTTTGTCGAAGAGCGCCTGGCCGCTCTGCGGCGCGGCGAGGGCGCCGTAAGCGAGAGGCGCTACCGCCACCGCACCGGGGCCGCGGTGGTGACTCTGGCGTCGGTCACGCCCACTCCCGATGAAGCGGGGCAGTTCAAGGGAGCGTTTGCGATGATGATCGACATCACCGCGCAGAAGCGGGACCAGGCCGAGCGCGAGGCGCTCCGCCATCAGTTGGAACAATCGCAGAAGCTGGAATCCATCGGTCGCCTCGCCGGTGGCGTCGCGCACGACTTCAACAACCTGTTGACCGTCATCAACGGCTACAGCGACATGCTCATCAAGGACCTTCCGGAAGACGATCCGCAGCGGACGGCGATCGAGGAAATTCGCGGCGCGGGCGAGCGCGCGGCCGCGCTCACCAAGCAGTTGCTCACCTTCGGCCGGCGCCAGATCAGCCGGCCGCGCCCGCTCGAACTCAACGCCCTGATCTCCGGCGCGGAGCGCATGCTGCAGCGGCTCATCGGCGAGGATATCCGGCTCGAAACCAAACTCGACCCGGCGCTCGATCTGGTCGAGGCCGACCCCAGCCAGATGAACCAGGTGCTGCTCAACCTGTCGGTCAACGCGCGCGATGCCATGCCGCACGGCGGCTGGCTCGTCCTCGCTACCGCCAACGCTCGCTTCGACGCTGAGAACGCCCCGCCGGGTTGCCAGCCCGGCGCCTACGTGAAGTTGACCGTGGCCGATACCGGCACCGGCATGGACGAAGAAACCATGCAGCATCTTTTCGAGCCGTTCTTCACCACCAAGCCCAGCGGCCTCGGAACCGGGCTCGGACTGGCTACCGTCTACGGCATCGTCCAACAAAGCGGCGGCTGCATCCGCGTGCACAGCGAGCCCGGCAAGGGATGCCGCTTCGAAATTCATCTGCCGTGTGCCGAGGGCCCCGCAGAACCGGTTTCTCCCGCGGCGCTCGAACTGCCGCAACACCAGCGGGACCTCACGGTGCTCGTGGTGGAGGACCAGGACGGCGTGCGCCGCTTGGCCTCCCGCGCTCTCCGTGCCTGCGGGTGCCACGTCCTCGAAGCCGCCAGCGGCGATGAGGCGCTGCGCCTCGCCGAAACGGTCGAGGGCGGTTGCCAGTTGGTGGTGACCGATGTGGTCATGCCCGGCATGTCCGGCAAGACCCTGGTTGAGGAGTTGCACGCCCGCTGGCCGGATATCAAGGTGCTCTTCATGTCCGGTTATCCCAACGACGTGATTCTCCGGCATGGGGTTATGGACGGCGCAGTCAACTACCTGGAAAAGCCGTTCACCCCCTCCGAACTGGCGGCCAAGGTCCGCGAAGTGATGGGATGACGCGCGAGCGCGCGATTGGCAGGCGAAAGCGCCCGCCTCACTGTACTAACCTGTAATTTGATCCCCTACCGTCCTCTGTTCACCGCCAGCGCCACGGCGCTCGAACCCTGGTGGTTGCGCTGGCGCCCCACGTTCACCTACCTGATGCAGACGGAGGCGCACGTCTACGCACTGGCAATTTCCGCCAGCGTGCTGCTGGCGTTTTTCCCGTTTCTGATCGTCATGCTCTCTTTGTTCCGCGATGTTCTGCATTGGCCGGCCGCCATCGACGCGATCTACCTCGCCATTCGCGACGGCTTTCCTGGCAAGTCGGGCGGCGTGGTGGCACAGAACCTCCAATCCTGGATGGTGCCGCGCCTCCCTTTCACCTCCGTCTTTCTCCTGCTGGTCACCTCAAACGGTATTTTCGAACCGCTCGAAGTGGCCTTCAACCGCGCCTGGGGCGTCGGCAGGAACCGCAGCTACTGGAAAAACCAGCTCGTCAGTCTGGGCATGGTTTTCGCTTGCGGCGCGCTCGTCCTGCTGTCGCTCGTCTTCACCGCCTATAACCGGGAGTGGGTTGCGGCCTGGGCCGGTAAGGGCGAACTGGCCACCTGGCTGACTTTGCTGCTGTTCAAGGTCGCGGCCGTGCCGGTTTCCATCCTCATGCTCTTTCTGATTTATTGGCTCCTGCCCAATTGCAAGGTGAATCCCGCGCAGGTGGCGCCGGTCGCCATATGGGTGGGCCTGGCTCTGGAGCTGCTCAAGTACCTGAACATCCTCATCCGCCCCTTCTTGGTTGATAAATTGGATCGCGAATATCACATGTTTCAATATTCCGTGACCATCCTGCTGGGAAGCTTCGTTGCATCCCTGATCGTGCTGGCTGGCGCCGAATTCGCCGCGCGCCGCGGCCGCGTCGCCTGTGCCGCCCCGGAATCGTGATGGCCGGCGAACCCAGCCGGCACTTCGGTCGGTTCAGTGCCTAACCATTCGGTCGTCGGTGCGTCAAATTACGCAGGCCAGATGGCGCTCTAGGGTCAAGCCACACCCTCCACCCGTGCTGCGCCAGTCCTCTGCCCGAATTAATCCACAAAAGCGTATTCCGCGTCCACATTACCATAGGCCCCTAAAATACTCTATTTAAGTGGCTTAGCTTGTCAGCAACCGGCCGCAGCCCCGATTTCGGGAGATTCGTCGGGGCTCAAACCAATTCGAAGGTGGGCGGCCATCCGGGTTTTCAAAGAGATTAAGCCTATTGTTATATTTGGTAATACGCGTGCGGAGAATGGCCTCACCACGTAGTGTTGGAAGGCACGACAAGAGCTAGGTGTGTTTCTCAGCCAACCGGAAAAGAGACGCATCGATTTTTTCGACTATCAGATTGGGAGACGATATGAGCAATCTCAAAAGACTTCGACGACCGTTAGCGATCGTTTTCGGCCTCATGCTGGCCGCCCTGATGCTGTGGGGCCAGGCGGAGACCGGCCAGATCATCGGAACGGTTCAGGACGCCAGCGGCGCGGTTGTACCCAACGTGACGGTTGCGGCCAAGAACGTAGAGACCGGCACGCAGCGCGGAACGACGACGAACACGTCGGGTGTGTACGTGCTGCCGAACCTGCGCCCCGGCGATTGGGAGATCACCATCTCCGCCAGCGGCTTCGCCACCCAAAAGAAGCGCGTGACGGTCGACGTTGGCGCTAAGGTGGCGTTGGACGCCAAGATGGAAGTGGGCCAGACCAGCACTACGGTGGAAGTGAACGCCGGCGCTGTGCAGGTCAATACGGAATCGCAGACGCTCAGCAACACCATCAGCAACCAGCAGGTGACCGAGCTTCCTTCCCTGACCCGCAACCCGTACGATTTCGTGGCCACCGTGCCGAACGTGTCGAGCGATGCACAGAGCGGCCGCGGGGTGGGTTACGCGATTGACGGCATGCGTTCTTCCAGCACCAACGTGATGCTCGATGGCGTGGCCAACAACGACGAGTTCACGGCCATGGTCGGCCAGCAGGTTCCGCTCGATTCGGTGCAGGAATACGCGGTGACGACCAGCAGCTTCTCGGCGGAATACGGGCGCGCCTCCGGCGGCGTGGTCAACGTGATCACCAAGAGCGGCACCAACACTTTCCACGGATCGGCTTACGAGTTCAACCGGGTTTCGGCGCTGGCATCCAACAGCTTCTTCAACAACGCCAACGAACTGCCCAAGGGCATTTACGACCGCAACAACTTCGGCTACTCGATTGGCGGGCCGATCATGAAGAACAAGCTGTTCTTCTTCCAGAACACCGAGTGGACGCGCGTGCGCAGCCACGCCAACGAAGTGGCGATGGTTCCGACCCCGCAGTTGATCGCAGCCTCCGCCGCCAACACGCAGGCGTTCTTTAGCACATACGGCGGCTTGCGCAGCGATCTGACGACACTCGCCACGTTCACCAAGTCGGCCCTCCCCAGCGTTTGCAATGGCGCGTCGGCGACGGGGCCGTGCAACGCACTCGCCGCCAGCACGCCGATGTTCAACGAGGTCACTTACCAGACCGCGGCGGATTCGGGCGGCGGACCGCCGCAGAATACTTACGACATCGTCGGCAACATCGATTACAACCTGAGCGAAAAAACGCAGATGTCGTTCCGCTACGCCCTTTATAACGAGGACGACTTCGCCGGCTACGTCAATACCAGCCCGTACAAGGGGTATGAAACCGGCCAGACGAACGTGGATAACCACGTCACCTACTCGTTGACGCACACTTTTTCGCCCAGCCTGGTCAGCCAGACCCGTTTGAGCTTTAACCGCCTGAACAATCAGCAGCCGCTGGGTTCGGTGCCGCCGACCCCGACACTGTACATGAACGCCGGTGGGGCCATCGCTTTGGCTGGTCAAGACATTTCCTTCCCCGGTTACAGCGAGTACTCGCCGGGCAACGCGATTCCCTTTGGCGGCCCGCAGAATTTCGGCATTGTCTCGGAAGACGTGACCAAGGTAATCGGCCGGCATAACATCCGCTTCGGCGGCCAGTTCACCTACATGCAGGACAATCGTACCTTCGGCGCTTACGAAGAAGCCGTCGAAGCCCTGGGCACCAACACCGGCAACGCGATGGACAACTTCCTGAACGGCCAGTTGCACGAGTTCGAAGCCGCCGTCAATCCGCAGGGCCAGTATCCCGGTGGGACAGTGACTCTGCCGGTGGGTCCGCCGAACTTTTCGCGCAGCAACCGCTACAACGAGGCCGCGCTTTACGGGCAGGACAACTTCAAGGTGACTTCGCGCCTGACTCTCAACTTCGGCATACGCTGGGAGTACTTCGGCGTGCAACACAACAAGAACGCCTCGCTCGACTCGAACATCGTGTTTCCCGGTACCTACAACCTCGCCAATCTCCCGCAACAGATCGCGGGCGCGGTGGTGGATCCGACGCCCACCAACCCGAATGGCGGCTTGTGGAACAAGGACTATAAGGACTTCTCGCCGCGCGTCGGCTTTGCTTACTCGTTGACCGCCGACGGCAAGACCAGTCTGCGCGGCGGCTACGGCATCGGTTACGAGCGCAACTTCGGCAACGTGACCTTCAACATCATCCAGAACCCGCCGAACTACGCGGTGCTCGCGCTGATCGCCGGCTCCGACCTGCCGACCATTCCGATCAATACGAACAATGCCGGCCCGCTATCCGGGACCTCCGGCACCAAGAAGTTGCCGGCCGTCAGCCTGCGCGGAGTGAACCCGGATATCAAGACCGCCTACGCGCATACCATGAGCCTCACCCTGGAGCGCCAGATTAGCAGCAACGTACTGGCCAGCCTGGGCTATTCCGGCTCGCGCGGCGAGAATCTTTACGATATCGCTCATGACAACCTCAACGGTTACGGCACGGAATACCTGAATACCCCGTGCAGCGCCCTGCCTTGCCTCAGCCGCCTGAACACCCAATACAGCAACATCAACCTGCGTAGCGACCTCGGCAACTCCGCCTACAACTCGTTGATCGGGCAGTTGACATTTAAGGACGTCGCGCATACCGGTGTGACGCTGCAAGCCAACTACACCTGGTCCCACGCCCTGGACGACCTGAGCAGCGCCTTCAGCGATGGCGTGCAGAGCGATTACCAGTTGGGTTACATGGATCCCTTCCACCCCAAGCTGGACTGGGGCAGCTCCGATTTCGATGCAACGAGTCGCGTTGCGATCTCCGCCGTCTGGGCGATTCCGGTGTTAAAGGGACATTCGCTGACCGACAAGATCCTGGGCGGTTGGGAATTGGCTCCTATCTTCACCGCCGCCACCGGCAACCCCTTCACGATTTATGACTGCACCAACGCATACGCTTATTGCATGCGGTCGCAGCAGGTCAGCGCCACGCCGCCGATGGGCGTTACCAATGTGCCCACTCCTGGCGTGCCCGACAACTACGAGTATTACCAGTTCACCAATTTCGCCAACCCGAACAATAACTTGTCCTGGTACAACCCAAAGATCGGCATCAGCGACGTCGGTCCGTTCCCTAGCAATACAGTTGGCCGCAACACGTTCCGTACGCCGGGTAGCTGGAACCTCAATCTCGGCTTCTACAAGAACACCAGGCTGACCGAGAAAGCCACGCTCCAGCTTCGTCTCGAGATGTACAATGCGTTCAACCACGCCAACTTCCTGGTCAACCTCCAGGACGCCGAAGTGGAGAATGAGTCGGTGGACGGCTATTTCAACGGCAACCGAAACGTCCAACTCGGCGCCAAGGTGATTTTCTAAACGCAACTCGCTTTGGAGCAGTATCAGGGGAGCCTTCGGGCTCCCCTTTTTTTGTGTGCCCTCACGCGCAAATCCTCCCGGCGATGGGCTCGGCTATTCGCCTGCTTTGGTAGGGCATGCTTTAGCTTTCCCAGATCCTTCTCTAGCTTGCCCGCGTCGCGCTTGACCATCGCCAATCCTCCGCCGCGGCCGCCAACCCCGCGGAGACCGGATTCTCTTCGATATACGCCACAATCCGGTTGCACTCCCGCTCATTCCTCACCCGATGATCGTAAGACTCATGCTGCCAAAACGGCTCGCCCGACCGCCCCAACGCGAGATTTGCCTCCATGGCTGTTTTCCCTTTGATCCAATGCGTTATTTGCGGCACGGCCACGCGCGGCAGGATCAACACGTGAACATGGTTAGGCATGATCACCCAAGCCTGCAACTCGTAGAACCCCTTCTGGCTCTCGCCGGCACGGATCGCTTCGGCAACTTGCCGCGCGACTCGCGTATCGCTCAGCGATAACTGCCGATGGCTCTGGGCCAACAAACGATCCTCGGCGGCGAACGCAAGGCCGGGAGTCGCATATTATGACGTCCGGCGAAGGCGCAGGCAAAGACCTATGCAACCGCCAGGTCACAAATAGATGCGCACCATCCGGATGAAAACGGGGCAGATGCCTTCGATATTCGGACATGGGGCGCGCAAGATCGCTAGCAATACGTAGTCGAGCGAGTGGCTAACGCTTCTCACTCCTTCTGTGAATCAGGGCAAGCTAAAGCATGCCCTACCTGTTGAGAATTCGTCGGGTCGCGGGCCACTAATCTTTGCTCGGCATGAAACACAATTGGTGGGCGTGGCTCGTGTTGGGTTGGGCGTCGGCCTTGCCAGCGGCCGATGTTCCGGCCTACACCATCCAAACCGTGGCCGGCAGTTCGTTCATGGGCGATGGCGGGCCGGCCACGAGCGCGCAGATTGGCTCCATTCAGGGCGTTGCCGTGGACGCCAAGGGCAACCTGTACCTGTCCGATACCGACCACAACCGCGTCCGCAAAGTGGATACCGCCGGAATCATCACCACCTATCGCCGGCAACGGCACGGCCGGTTTCAGCGGCGATGGCGGCCCGGCCAGCGGCGCTCAACTCAACCTTCCGTACGGCCTGGCGGCGGATGCCGCGGGAGACCTCTACATCGCCGACTTCGGCAACAACCGCGTGCGCAGGGTCGGCCCCGATGGCACCATCGAAACCATCGCCGGCACGGGAGTGGAGGGCTACTCGGGCGACGGCGTCCAGGCCAGCGGGGCGCAGCTCTACATGCCGCGCAACGTAGCTCTCGATGCGGCCGGCAATCTGTATATTTCCGAGTTCGAAGGCCACCGCGTGCGCAAGGTGACACCCGCCGGCGCGATCTCGACTGTGGCTGGGACGGGGATCGCCGGCTATAGCGGCGATACCGGCCCCGCCACGCTCGCCCAGCTCAACTTCCCGGCCGGGCTGGCGGTGGACCGCACCGGCGCGCTGTATATCGCCGACTCCGGCAATAACCGCGTGCGCAAGATCCTGCCGGGCGGCGTGATTTCCACCTATCTGGTCAGTACCCCTACCGCGGTTCCGGTTGCGAACCCGATCGAGTTGCTCACGCCGACCGGCGTTGCCATGGATCAGTCCCTGAACCTCTACGTGTCCGACTCGAGCGGGGTTGTTTACTCCTATACCGCCGCCGGAGTTTGGGCGTCTTTCGCCGGCACGGGCGCGCAGGATACGCAGGCGATGGCGGCCGGGCGACCGCGGCCGAGCTTCACGGCGCCGCACGACCTGGCCGCCGACCTGGCGGGAGACGTCTTCATCGCCGACGGCGTGCGCGTGCGCGAAGTGTCTGCGTTACGGCCTGATTGCGACCGTAGCGGGCGATGGCTACCTGTACGCGGTGGGTGACGGCACTCCCGCCACCAGCGCGATTCTACATCAGCCCTCCGACGTCGCGCTCGATACGTCGGGCAACCTCTTCATCGCCGACACCGGGACCGGGCGTGTGCGGATCGTGTTCTCTACCGGCCTCATCCAGACCCTCGCGGGCGACGGAACGGCGGGCTACAACACCGATGGAGTGCCGGCCACCTCCGCGGAACTCTACGCCCCGATGGGCCTGGCCTTCGATCCGTCGGGCGACCTGTTGCTGGCCGACATGGACAACCAGCGGGTGCGCGAGATTTCGGCCGGGGTGATCTTAACCTTCGCGGGAACCGGCGCGGCGGGCACCGGGGAAGAGGGCTTGGAGCCGGCCGAGATGCCCCTGCGCTACCCGCGCGGCGTCTGCACCGGGCGCGACGGCTCGGTCTACATCGCCGATACCAACAATCATCGCGTGCTGGTTGTGCCGCCGCACGGCGTGGTGGCGACCTTCGCCGGCAACGGCAGCCCGGGAGGCGCGGGCGATGGCGAACCTGCGCGCCAGGCGCAACTCAACCTGCCCAGCGCCTGCGTACTGGACGGCTCGGGGGACGTGTTCATCGCCGATACCGCTAACCATCGCATTCGAGAGGTGACGCCCGCCGGCGTGATCGCGACCGTGGCGGGCAGCGGCGCGGCGGGCTATTCCGGCGATGGCGGCGCAGCCACCGCCGCCGCACTCTACGCGCCCTCCGGTGTGGCCGTGGACTCGAGCGGTGACGTCTTTATCGCCGATACCGGCAATCACGCCATCCGCCTGGTGACGCCGGATGGCATCATCCACACCATCGCCGGACAAGGCGCGGCCGGCTTCTCGGGGGATGGCGGCGCCGCGCTCGCCGCCTTCCTCAACTCGCCTTCGGGCATGCGGCTCGATGGCGCGGGCGACCTGTACTTCGCCGATACCGGCAACAACCGCGTGCGGCGCCTGGCGCCGGACGTCGACGTCGTCACCGTGGGGCCGCCCCCGGCGACCCCGGCACTGGCGCTGGTCAACGCCGCCAGCCAAAGCCAGGGAGCCGTATCGCCCGGCGAGATCGTCACCATCTACGGCGCCGGCATCGGCCCCACCTCCGGCGTCACCGGATCGCTCGATGCTTCCGGCCTGGTCGGCAACCTGCTGGCGGGCGCAGAGGTGCGTTTTGACGGCGTTCCCGCGCCGCTGTTCTACGCGCAAGCCTCGCAGATCAACGCGCAAGTGCCTTACACCGTCGCCGGCGAAAGCGCCACCCAGGTCGAGGTGTTCTATCAGGGCCAGTTGGCCGGCGCGCTGAGCCTGCCGGTGGTGGCCGCGGCGCCGGCGCTGTTCGCAGCGGCCCTCAACCAGGATGGCAGCGTCAACTCGTCCACCGCGCCCGCCGCCCGCGGCACGGTGGTGACGTTCTTCGGCACCGGAGAAGGCCTCACCAACGGCGCCAACATCGCCGGCCAGCCCGCCGCGGCGCCGTATCCGATTCCCACTCTCCCGGTGACGCTGACCGTGTCCGGAATCGCCGCCCAGCTTCTTTACGCGGGCGAAGCGCCGACTTTCGCCGGCCTGCTGCAAGTCGACGCGGTCATCCCCGGCGGCTTCGTCCCCTCGGGGCCGGTAGCCGTGCAGTTGACGCCAGATATTTTTCTTTTCCTTCAGAAGTTTCTTCAGTTCTTCATTACTATCACGACGGATATTGCGAACCGCGGTACGATGATTCTCCATCGCCTTGTGAAGATGCTTAACCAGTTCCTTGCGCCGCTCTTCCGTGAGCGGCGGGATGGGTACTTTCAATACCTTGCCATCGTTCATCGGATTCAAACCCAGGTCCGAGGAACGGATAACTTTTTCGATGACCGACAGCAGGCTCGGGTCCCAGGGTTGCACGGTAAGCATCGTGGGATCCGGCACTCCCAACGTGGCCACCTGATTGAGCGGTGTGGGCGTTCCGTAATACTCCACCTTCAGGTGCTCCAGCAGGGCCGTGGAAGCGCGGCCGGTTCGGACCCCGGCGAGTTCCACGCGCAGATCCTCCGCTGCCTTCGCCATGCGGGTTCTTGCTTGCGCCATCGTTTCTTTGATCATCCTACCCGCCTTTCCAGCCCGATCCTCAAGGGGCAACCAACGAGCCTACCTTTTCACCCAGGACCACCCGCTTCAGATTCCCCGGAACATTCAAGTTAAACACGATGATGGGCAATCGATTGTCCATACAGAGCGAGATTGCCGTCGTATCCATCACCGCCAAACCCCGCGAAAGCAC
>CAWJLI010000013.1:0-46449 GCA_963843095.1 Bryobacterales bacterium | reverse complement strand
CTTCTGCAGCTAACCTGGCCTTTCGGAGAGCTTCAGTCTGCCAATGCGGCGGGGCAGTCATGCCTGCTGTGTCGAGAGTCGTCTCGAGCATTCTCGATTCACGCGAGACTCTGCCGTTGTCACAAAAATGTCTGAGGTCATGGCGTCCTGCAAGGCATAACTGTCCGAGCCAAGGTCTGCATTCGACGCTTACGTTTGTGCCCGCTCGCGAAGGAATGTTCTCACGCGTTCCCGGAGTTGGTCACGAGTTTGCCGGAAGGCGGCGAGGCGTTCCTCTTCGGTGCCCTGAACCGCCGCGGGATCTTCGAGGCTCCAGTGAATTCGCTCGGTCGCGCCGGGAAAAGCGGGGCAGCTATCGCGGGCGCTGTCGCAGACCGTCACCACGAAATTGAACGCCTGCCCGGCGAACTCATCGACCGATTTCGAGCGGTTCCTCGAGATATCGATTCCGATCTCGCGCATGACCGCGATCGCCTCGGGACGGACTTGGCTCGGCGTGGTGCCGGCGCTCGATACGTCGTAGCCGCCGCCACCCTCCTCGCGAAACAGGCCTTCGCCCATCTGGCTGCGAGCGGAGTTGCCAGTGCAAAGCACCAGGACGCGCATTCTCTTCATGGTCGGCCTTAATCGCCGGGCTGGTTGTCGGCCAGGGCCAGAATGAAGCGCTCCATGACGATGCGGTCGTCGGGGCGCGCCTCGCGCATGCTGCGGCTCGGCTTCGAAGGTCAGTTTGATGGCGCGTTCCAGTTGCGGCTGGGTGAATCTGGCGACGGTCTGCTGCACCTGTTCGGCGCGCGATCCCCACACCTGGGAACGCCCAGCCGGGTAAAATGCCCTTGGATCTGTTGCGCACTTTTCAGGTTGGCTTCGCGCCGCGACCAGCGCCATGCGGAATTGCGTGGAAAGGAATGCCAGAGCTAGCGGACCCCTTCGCGCGTCAGCGTATCCAGAATTTTGAGGATCGCGTGCGGTCGCGGCGGCCCAGCGCATTCACTAACGCGAAGACGGCTGGAACGCGCGCGCATCCGCCGACCAGCGCCGCACTATCGTCCACCCCCACCGCGCGCTTGCCGGCATATAGCGCGAGCTTTTCGATTTCCACCGCGATGCGCGCCATATCGGCCCCCAGCGATTCCACCAGCAGGTCGAGCGCCTCCTCGTCCAGGTGCGCACCGGCGGCGGCCGCCAAACGCTCCGCTTCCAGCCGCGCGGAGCGTGCGTCGAGCCGCCGCAATTCCACTGTCTCCGGGACGGCGGCATAGAACTTCGCCACGCGTTGGAGCTTGCGCTTGTCGTCGCCCTCGAAATCGAAGCGGCTGGCCTCGAACACCAGCGCCACGCCGGGCGTCGGATCTTCCACATAAGCGGCCAGCGGCGCAGGGTCTCCGTCGGCACCGGTTCCGCTTTCGCCATCCGCTTCGGCCGCGCGGCCGCGCGGTAACGCAGCTTCCGCGTTGATGACCCAGATCAGCCGCTCGGCGGCGAACAGAGAAAGCGACCGCGCGTCGTCCAGTATGCCGGCGAGCGAAACCTCGGCCAGGTCGTGCGTGGTGACGGCTTCGGGCGGAAATGCCCCGGTCAGAGCCCGCTTCACCTGCCGGCGCTGGTAGGCTTCGGGCCCGATCAGCAGCGCCATCGGCGGCGGACCGCTTCTCTTCACGCGTGCCAGGAATTGCGGAGCGGTCATGTGGTAGGACACGCTCCAGTTGGCCCGCGCGGCACTAGAAATTCTCCAGAATGGCGCTCACCACGGATTGCGCCACGTCCTTGCTCAGGCGCTGGATGGCGGTGCCGCTCTCATCGAAATACTGCTGCGGGTTGGTGGATATCTGGTAGCGCTCGCGCACTTCCATGTTGGGCCGCGTAAACAGCGTCTTGCCGCTGGTCCGCTCGGTGAGGGTGATTTGCAGGGTGACAACCACCTCTACGCTGGTGGCGCGGCCAGTCGCCGGATCGAACAGGGTGGGGAAATTGCTGAAGTTGGACACCCGGCCGCTGAGCACGGCGTCCGCCTGGCTGGCATCGTCGATCACTTTGTATTTCGTGCGGGAGATCAGCTCGTGCGTGATATCGGCGGGCAGCAGGCGCGCCAGTTGATAGCGGGTGCTGTTCATCGGCGTAACGGCGATGGTGCGGATGCTCTTCGGCATCAGCTCGCCCTGTCCGGAAACGTGGTAGCCGCAGCCGGCCAAAGTCGCCGCCACCGCCAGCCATGCGGGTGCAAACCGGGTCATGGTAGTTGTCGCGCCACCTCCGCGGCGTTCTCCGCGGCGAGCCGCAAATTGTCCGCCACCAGCCAGAACCAGCAGGCTTCCGGATTGTTGCGGTCCACCGAAACAGCGCCCACGGCAATGCCGCCCTGGCCCGCCTGGCCAACGTTGGTGGGCGGCTCGAATTCGCCCGTGCGCACCTCGATGGGGCCCGCCGCCAAGCTCGCTTCCAGAGCCTCGATGCCCGGATTGCCATCGAATTCCACCCACGCGGAAATACTGTAACCGTGAAACACCGGCGCCTGAATCAGCCGCAGCGAAGGCAGCGGCGCGCCGCTGCCTTCCCCGGCCAACGCCAACAGGGTGGCCAGGTGCCGCTCAATGCGCAGTTCCGTGTCTTCGAGCGAGGCCGGCGCTTCTTCGCCATAACGGGCCAGCATGTTGAAGCTGAGCTGCGCATCGAAAACGGCTCGCGGAAGGTTCTGGAACGAAAACAGGCTGATGGTCTGCTGTTGCAATTCCTGCACGCCGCGCGCGTCGCGCTCGCTGGCCGGAGCGAAGATTTCGACCACGCTCCGCCGGATTGCGTCGTGCGTGTGCAAACGGCGCAGAAACAGCGCTAGCGCAATCGCCGCCGGATGCGCGATCACGTGAACTCTGGCGCCGGCATCGTCTTCGTCTTCGGCGTCAGCCTCGGCCTCAGATTCTACCAGCGGCGCTCTCAGCCGCGCGTCCGGCCGTTCCTCGGCAAAACCGGTGAGATCGATGACCGCCGTGTCATCGTCGCCATCCAGCAACTCGAGCGCCTTTCGCGCGGAATCGGTGCCGCCAGCCAGGACTACCGCGCGCGCGCCGGCCAGCGAATCGGCATCCAGGCCACCTACCACCGCCGGCATGTCGCCCACCCGCGTCAGCGCACCCGGTTCCTCGTCTTCGGCGGCGATCAGCTTGAGCGGAATCTCGGGCGTGCTGGTGGCGGCAATGTCGCGGATCTCGCGGCCCATCAGCGACTCACTCCCCACTAGCGCGATCACGGGTATCTTGGGACCTGTCATGGAATAACCTTCTGAATCGCCGGCCGCTGGCTCCTAAGGTCCCAGCTTTCAAGCGCGTATCGGAGCCGCGACCGAAGGGAGCGGTCGGTACCGAGCCGCCATAGCCAGCGGTCGGTACGGTTCTCGCTGACCCGCGTTTTAGCCAACCTGGTGCTCCGGGGCGCGCGGCGCTGGCGCGGGGCGCAAGCGTCGACGGATGACGCCGCCAATGCGAATCAGAATCCCGCTGGCCACATAGCCGCCCGCCAGCGCCAGCCACATCGGCTGCGAGTAATTCCAGAGGCCGTAGATGACGGCCCCGGCGAGAATGATGATCAGCGGCGTATACGGCTTGGAAAGGCCGATCCCTTTGAAACTGTAATAGCGCCATGTACTGACCATCAGGAAACTCATCAACAGCAGCAAGCCCAGCCAGGCAACGGAAATCGGCCACCAGTTGAGCGGCTCGGCATCGAACGCCCACACCACCGCGGCCACCATGGCGGCGCCCGCCGGAATGGGCAGGCCGACGAAATATTTGCGGTCCGGGCGGCCGGGATTCTTCGGGATGGGATTCTTCTGAACGTTGAAACGCGCCAGCCGCGCGGCTCCGCATAGCAGGAACAGGAACGAGATGAAGTATCCGGCATTGAAAACCTGGCCGCGGACCTTATCGCTCAAGCCCGGGCCCAGAAACTGCACGCCCCAGGAAAACGCCAGCACGGCGGGAGCCATGCCGAAGCTCACCACGTCCGCCAGCGAATCCATCTCGCGCCCGAAATCGCTGGTGGTGTTGGTCATGCGCGCGATGCGGCCGTCCAGGCCGTCGAGCACCACCGCCGCGCCGATGGCCTTGGCCGCCACCCCAAATTGCTCCGCCGCGCCGGCGCCGCCCACGGCCGCCAGCATGGCGCCGCGAAACGAAGCCAAAATCGAGAGAAAGCCCAGGAAGATGTTGCCCGCGGTAAAAAGCGTGGGCTTACGCGCTGCCCACGCTGTTTACCGCGGGCAACATTTTCCTGGGCTTTCTCTCGATTCTGGCCTCGTTCCGCGGCGCCATGCTGGCGGCCGCGGGCGGCGCCGGCGCGGCGGAGCAATTCGGGATTGCGGCCAAGGCCATCGGCGCGGCGGTGTTTCTCGACGGCCTGGACGGCCGCATCGCGCGCATGACCAACACCACCAGCGATTTCGGCCGCGAGATGGATTCGCTGGCGGACGTGGTGAGCTTCGGCATGGCTCCCGCCGTGCTGGCGTTTTCCTGGGGCGTGCAGTTTCTGGACCCGGGCATGGGCGAAAGGTCCGCAGCCAGATTTTCAATGCCGGCTACTTCATCTCGTTCCTGTTCCTGCTCTGCGGCGCCGCGCGGCTGGCGCGTTTCAATATTCAAAAGAACCCCATCCCGAAGAACCCCGGCCGCCCCGACCGCAAGTATTTCGTCGGCCTGCCCATTCCGGCGGCCGCCGCCATGGTGGCCGCGGTGGTCTGGGCGTTCGGCGCCGAGCCGCTCGCCTGGTGGCCGCTGTCCGTCCCCTGGCTCGGCTTGCTGCTGCTGCTGGGTTTCCTGATGGTCAGCACCTGGCGCTATTACAGCTTCAAAGGCATCGGTCTTTCGAAACCCTATACGCCGCTGATCATCATCCTGGCCGGAGCCGCCATCTACGGCCTCTGGAATTACTCGCAGCCGATGTGGCTGGCGCTGGCGGGCGGCTACGTGGCCAGCGGGATTCTGATTCGCATTGGCGGCGTCATCCGCCGCCGCTTGCGCCCGCCCACGCCGCGCGCCCCGGAGCACCAGGTTGGCTAAGACTCCGGTCAGCGAGAACCGTACCGACCGCTGGCTATGGCGGCTCGGTACCGACCGCTCCCTTCGGTCGCGGCTCCGATACGCGCTTGAAAGCCGCGACCTTAGGGCCAGCGGCCGGCGATTCAGAAGGTTATTCCATGACAGGTCCCAAGATACCCGTGATCGCGCTGGTGGGGAGTGAGTCGCTGATGGGCCGCGAGCTCCGCGACATCGCCGCCACCAGCACGCCCGAGATCGCGCTCAAGCTGATCGCCGCCGAGGACGAGGAGCCTGGCGTTCTCACGCGCGTGGGAGACATGCCGGCCGTGGTCGCTGACCTGGACGCCGATTCGCTGGCCGGCGCGCGCGCGGTGGTCCTGGCCGGTGGCACCGATTCGGCGCGCCAGGCGCTCGAGTTGCTGGACGGCGACGAGGACACGGCGGTTATCGATCTCACAGGGTTTGCCGAGGAGCGGCCGGACGCGCGGCTGAGAGCGCCGCTGGTAGAAGAGGCCGACGCCGAGGCCGAAGACGAAGACGATCGCCGGCGCCCGAGTCCACGTGATCGCCCATCCGGCGGCCATCGCGCTGGCGCTCTTTCTGCGCCGCCTGCACGCCCACGATCCCATCCGCCGCAGCGTGGTCGAGATCTTCGCTCCGGCCAGCGAACACGACGCCCGCGGGGTGCGGGAACTGCAGCAGCAGACCATCAGCCTGTTTTCGTTCCAGAGCCTTCCCCGCGCGGTTTTCGACGCCCAGCTCAGCTTCAACATGCTGGCGCGTTATGGCGAAGAGGCGCCGGCCTCGCTCGAAGACACCGAGTTGCGCATCGAACGGCACTTGGCCACGCCTGCTGGGCCTGCCCGGGGAAGGCGCCGGCGCGCCCCTGCCTTCGCTGCGGCTGATCCAGGCGCCGGTGTTTCACGGATACAGTATTTCGGCGTGGGTGGAATTCGATGGCAATCCGGGCATCGAGGCTCTGGAAGCGAGCCTGGCGGCGGGGCCCATCGAGGTGCGCACGGGCGAGTTCGAACCGCCCACCAACGTCGGCCAGGCTGGCCAGGGCGGCATCGCCGTGGGCGCCGTCTCGGTGGACCGCAACAATCCGGAAGCCTGCTGGTTCTGGCTGGTGGCGGACAACTTGCGGCTGGCCGCGGAGAACGCCGCGGAGGTGGCGCGACAATTACCATGACCCGGTTTGCGCCTGCATGGCTGGCTGTGGCGGCGGCTTTGGCCGGCTGCGGCTACCACGTTTCGGGACAGGGCGAGCTGATGCCGAAGAGCATCCGCACCATCGCCGTCACGCCGATGAACAGCACCCGCTATCAACTGGCGCGCCTGCTGCCCGCCGATATCACGCGCGAGTTGATCGCCCGCACGAAATACAAGGTGATCGACGATCCCAGCCAGGCGGACGCCGTGCTGAGCGGCCGGGTGTCCAACTTCAGCAATTTCCCCACCCTGTTCGACCCGGCGACTGGCCGCGCCACCAGCGTAGAGGTGGTTGTCACCCTGCAAATCACCCTCACCGAGCGGACCAGCGGCAAGACGCTGTTTACGCGGCCCAACATGGAAGTGCGCGAGCGCTACCAGATATCCACCAACCCGCAGCAGTATTTCGATGAGAGCGGCACCGCCATCCAGCGCCTGAGCAAGGACGTGGCGCAATCCGTGGTGAGCGCCATTCTGGAGAATTTCTAGTGCCGCGCGGGCCAACTGGAGCGTGTCCTACCACATGACCGCTCCGCAATTCCTGGCACGCGTGAAGAGAAGCGGTCCGCCGCCGATGGCGCTGCTGATCGGGCCCGAAGCCTACCAGCGCCGGCAAGTGAAGCGGGCTCTGACCGGGGCATTTCCGCCCGAAGCCGTCACCACGCACGACCTGGCCGAGGTTTCGCTCGCCGGCATACTGGACGACGCGCGGTCGCTTTCTCTGTTCGCCGCCGAGCGGCTGATCTGGGTCATCAACGCGGAAGCTGCGTTGCCGCGCGGCCGCGCGGCCGAAGCGGATGGCGAAAGCGGAACCGGTGCCGACGGAGACCCTGCGCCGCTGGCCGCTTATGTGGAAGATCCGACGCCCGGCGTGGCGCTGGTGTTCGAGGCCAGCCGCTTCGATTTCGAGGGCGACGACAAGCGCAAGCTCGAACGCGTGGCGAAGTTCTATGCCGCCGTCCCGGAGACAGTGGAATTGCGGCGGCTCGACGCACGCTCCGCGCGGCTGGAAGCGGAGCGTTTGGCGGCCGCCGCCGGTGCGCACCTGGACGAGGAGGCGCTCGACCTGCTGGTGGAATCGCTGGGGGCCGATATGGCGCGCATCGCGGTGGAAATCGAAAAGCTGGCGCTATATGCCGGCGAGCGCGCGGTGGGGGTGGACGATATTGCGGCGCTGGTGGCGGATGCGCGCGCGTCCAGCATCTTCGCGTTAGTGAATGCGCTGGGCCGCCGCGACCGCACGCGATCCCTCGAAATTCTGGATACGCTGACGCGCGAAGGCGAGTACCTGCCGCTAGCTCTGGCATTCCTTTCCACGCAATTCCGCATGGCGCTGGTGGCGCGCGAAGCCAACCTGAAAAGTGCGCAACAGATCCAAGGGCATTTTACCCGGCTGGGCGTTCCCATGTGGGGATCGCGCGCCGAACAGGTGCAGCAGACCGTCGCCAGATTCAGCCAGCCGCAACTGGAACGCGCCATCAAACTGACCTTCGAAGCCGACCGCGGCATGCGCGAGGCGCGCCCCGACGACCGCATCGTCATGGAGCGCTTCATTCTGGCCCTGGCCGACAACCAGCCCGGCGATTAAGGCCGACCATGAAGAGAACACGCGTCCTGGTGCTGTGCACCGGAAACTCCGCTCGCAGCCAAATGGGCGAAGGTTTGTTTCGCGAGGAGGGCGGCGGCGACTACGAAGTACTCAGCGCCGGCACCAGGCCGAGCCGGGTTCGGCCCGAGGCGATCGAGGTCATGCGCGAGATCGGAATCGATATTTCGGGGAACCGCTCGAAATCGGTCGATGAGTTCGCCGGGCAAGCGTTCGATTTCGTAGTGACGGTCTGCGACAGCGCGCGCGACAACTGTCCCATCTTTCCGGGCGCGACCCAGCGGATTCACTGGAGCCTCGCAGATCCGGCGGCGGTTGAGGGCACCGAAGAGGAACGCCTTGCCGCCTTCCGGCGCATCCGCGACCAACTCCGGGAGCGGGTGAAGACATTCGTTCACGAGCGGGCGCAGACATGAGCGGCGAATGCCAGACCTTGGCTCGGACAGTTATGCCTTGCAGCGCCGCCAGTCGTGGCGACGTTTTCTGACAACGGCAGAGTCTCGCGTGAATCAAGAAATGTCGAGACGACTCTCGACACAGCAGGCATGACTGCCCGCGCCACATTGGCAGACTGAACTGTGCGAAAGGCCAGGTTAGCTGCAGAAGTCCTTCGGCCAAAAAAATGCGGCGTCCGGAGACGCCGCGCAATGTTCAGACGAAAACGAATCGCAGGAAAAACTATATCACGTCGACGCCCATGCTGCGGGCGGTGCCGGCCACGCTGCGCATGGCGGCTTCCAGGTCGAAGCAGTTCAGGTCCGGCATCTTGATCTTGGCGATCTCTTCGATCTGCTTCTTGCTGATCTTGCCGACCTTGGTCTTGTGCGGCTCGGCCGACCCCTTGGCCAGGTTCACGGCGCGCTTGATCAGCACCGGGACGGGCGGCGTCTTGGTGATGAAGGTGAACGAGCGGTCGGAGAAGATCGTGATCACCACCGGGATGATGAGGCCTTCCTGATCCTTGCCCGAGGTCTTGGCGTTGAACGCCTTGCAGAAGTCCATGATGTTGACGCCCTGCGGCCCGAGCGCGGTGCCCACCGGGGGCGCCGGAGTGGCCTTGCCGGCCGGTATTTGCAGCTTCACCTGTGCGGTAACTTTTTTTGCCATTCTTACATTCCTCTTGCCGCGGCCGCCGGATCGTCGGCGCACCGCGCGGTATTAAGCCTTTTCGACCTGCAGAAACTCCAACTCCACGGGCGTGGACCGGCCGAAGATGGTGACCATCACGCGCAGCGTGCCGCGCTCGGTGTTGACCTCGTCCACCTTGCCCGAAAAGTTGGCGAACGGACCATCCACGATGCGCACCGAATCGTTCTTTTCGAACGTCATCTTGGGGCGCGGCCGCTCGGCGGAAGACGCCTGCCGGTACAGAATCTGGTTGACCTCGTCCGCGCTCAGCGGCACCGGCGAGTTGCCGCCGCCGACGAACCCGGTGACCCGCGGCGTGTTCTTCACCGCGTGCCACAACTCGTCGTTCATTTCCATTTCCACCAGCACGTAGCCGGGATATACCAGGCGGCGGCTGGTGACTTTCTTGCCGTTGCGCAGTTCCACCACTTCCTCGGTCGGAATCAGAATCTGGCCGATCTTGTCGGCGAATCCGAAAGCTTCCGATCGCGTCTGCAGGGATTCCTTGACCTTGTTCTCGAAGCCCGAGTAAGTGTGAATGATGAACCACTTCTTGGGCGAGGACTCGTCGTAGGCCGGAGCCGCAGCGGGCGCGGCGGCGATTTCGGCGGCTGGTACCTCGGGTTCGGCGGGCGCAGCGACGGATGCTGCGGGCTCAGCTTCCGGCGCGGAGTCGGAAGCGGCTTCGACGGGTAGATCCTCCTCCGGCGCCACCGCCTGCTCGTCTACCGCTTCGGCTGCGGGTTGCTCGTCAATGTTCACGTTGTCTTCGGCTTCCATCATCCGCCTACTTGGTGAAGAACGAAAGGATTGCCTTGACGCCCCGGGAAAGTATGGAGTCCACCACCCAGAAGTAAGCTGCGAAGGCGAAGACGGCGAAAATGACCACCCCTGTGGTGCCTTCGACCTGCTTCCGGTTCGGCCAGGAGACGCGCCGCATCTCGAGCTTCAACTCGTTGATGTAGTCCCCGGTGGCCTGCAACCAGTTCTTTTTTTCATCGGCCATAACGCTAGCTTGCTCCTGACTCCCAACTCGTCAAAACGGGTGATTGGCAGGGGCGGAGGGATTCGAACCCCCACTCGCGGTTTTGGAGACCGCTGGTCTGCCGTTAAACCTACGCCCCTGGGTCATTCCCCCCGGTGGGGGCCCGGCTCGTACTCACCCGATTCCTATTCTACTTGATTTCCTTGTGCGGCTGGTGCTTTCGGCAGTGCGGGCAGAACTTGCTGAGTTCCAGCCGTTCCGTGGTGATTTTCTTGTTCTTGGTCGAAGTGTAGTTGCGATTCTTGCACTCCGCGCATTGGAAAGTAATGATCTCGCGAGGCATTTGATTACTCCTTTACGTTCTGTGTCCACCCGCGCGGGCCGGACATGCCCAAACCCACCGCCCGCCCCGTTTGGAATGCTCCGGAGCAGTCAACTGTGCGTAATTTGAGAGCAGTTGGCCGGAATGAAGCTCCGGTCAACCGCTCGTAAATCTGGAGCCGTTGATCGGGATTGAACCGATGACCTCGTCCTTACCAAGGACGCGCTCTACCAACTGAGCTACAACGGCTGAACTCATGGCCCGTCGGGAGCGAACAGACGCTCTACCAACGGTCCTGCAAACCATGGTGGACGGGGGAGGATTCGAACCTCCGTAGCTCGCAAGGAGCGACAGATTTACAGTCTGTTGCCATTAGCCGCTCGGCCACCCGTCCGGACCCGCAATACTCCCACCCAAAGCGAGAATCATTTACGGGGAAACTCCATCATACTAGGAGCGCGAGGCGATCCGCAACCGGCTGATTAGGCGACCTCGACCATCTCAACCTGGGAAGGCCCAGGTATTTCGTCGCCGTCCTCGCGCATGGCAGCCAGATGCATTTCGATAGCCTTGGCCATCCGCTCCTTGACTTCTTTGCGCGTGCGACCGGCTGCGATGCAGCCTGGGAGATCGGGCACGTGCGCACTGAACCCCGTGCGCGTGGGGGCAATCAGGATGGGATACCGGTTCATGACAGATCTGCCTTATGCCGGAATCTCGAGTTGCTCCACAAGGGTCGTCGCCTCCGGAACTGCCTCGCCACGCAATTTCATGCCCTCAATATGGAACTCAATCGCTTCGCGGATCAGTTGCCTGGTTTCTTCAAGCGTCACGCCAGCAGCCACGCACCCGGGGAGGTCCGGGACGTGCGCGCTGTAGCCAGTTTGCGTTTGTTCAAAGAAAACCGTGTACTTGTTCATTTCAGTCCCGCTTGTTTCAGTATAGACGCCTGCGTCTTTGGGCCCAAGTCCAGCGATGGCGGACCCGCGATGGTCACCGCTCCCGGCTTGACGGGATGATGATACTGGCGGTGACTACCACGCGTGCGCACCAGTTTCCATCCGTCTGATTCAACCCGCCTTATAGCGTCTCTGACCTTCATTTCAGGTACCGACCCGCGATGCTTCCACGCAAAGCGGGAATCATTCGCGGAAGAATTCCTTCATACTAGTGTCAGGCCGCCGCACCAATCTCATGTTCTTCGCCGAGAGCGCTCGATCCGGAAACGGGGACTATTGTGGAGTTTCCGAATCCGGCCGCGGCCCGGCTGCGTCCAAGGCCAAAGAGGGGGATGATGAGAATATGTTGATCCGCAAGCCTGGCGATCTTCGGCAGGCAGACGTCACTCCGAAGAAAGTCTACCTGGACCGCCGCAAGTTCCTCGCCGCCGCGCCGGCAGCGTTTCTCACGGCGCGCGAATTGCTATCACCCCGTGGCCGGGCCCTGGCCGGTACCAGGCTCAACGATGTCTCGAAGAGCCCGTTCAGCACCACTGAGCAGATGACCAGTCCCGACGTAGCGACCCACTACAACAACTTTTACGAATTTGGCACCAGCAAGAACGAACCCGCGCGCTACGCGCAGAACTTCAAGACCAGCCCGTGGACGGTCTCAGTGGAAGGCCAAGTCGCCAAGCCGCGCAAATTCGCGATGGATGAGATTCTCAAGCTGGCGCCGCTGGAAGAGCGCATTTACCGTCACCGTTGCGTGGAAGCCTGGTCCATCGTGGTGCCCTGGGTGGGCTATTCACTGAGCGCATTGCTCAACCTGGTCCAGCCCACGGCGAAAGCCAAGTACGTGGCGTTCGAGAGCTATTGGGATCTGAAGCAGATGCCGATGGCGCGCCCGGAGATGGCGGGCATCGGGTTTCCGTATGTCGAAGGGCTGCGCCTGGATGAAGCCATGCACCCGCTGGCGCTGCTTTGTGTCGGCATGTACGGCGAGACGTTGCCGCCGCAGGATGGTGCTCCGGTGCGACTCGTGGTGCCGTGGAAATACGGTTTCAAGAGCGCCAAATCCATCGTCAAAATCAAGCTGGTGAGCAGCCCGCCCCCGACCACCTGGAATATGGCCAATTCGCGCGAATACGGATTCTACTCCAACGTCAACCCCGAGGTAGATCATCCGCGCTGGAGCCAGGCCAAGGAGCAGCGGCTGCCTTCACTGTTCAAGAATCATCCCACGCAGATGTTCAATGGCTATGCGAACCAGGTGGCCGGCTTGTATTCCGGCATGGATTTGCGGAAGAATTATTAACTTGGATTCTGAAGTGAACGTCGGCGAACCTGTATTCCCACAGCGGGGCACCATGAAACAGCCGGTTTTGTATCAGGGCACGGCTTCAGCCGCGCCGGAAGCGGACCTACCAGATGGGCTTCAGCCCCTGGGAAGCCGACAGGGGCTAAAGCCCTCGGAAAGCGCGCTGTCGGCGGCACGGCTGAAGCCGTGCCCTGATACGAGGCGGCCAACTTCGGGATGGGGGATTTAGTCCATGCTCAAAAGCCCTTGGACGAAAGCCCTGCTGTTCGTGCTCTGCCTGCTTCCGTTCGCACACCTGGCCGCCGTAGCTCTCGCGTATGTTCTGCAGCCGGACCTGAGCACCGGCTTGTGGCGCTTCCTGGTGCCGAGCCTGCCGCCGAATCCGCTCGACTTCTTCACCCATCTCACCGGCGATTGGACCATTCGCCTGATTGTGATCACGCTCGCCATCACGCCGCTGCGCAAGCTGCTGGGCGTTCCGGACCTGATCCGCTTCCGCCGCCCGCTCGGCCTGTTCGCGTTCTTCTACGGCTGCCTGCACTTCCTCACGTATCTGTGGTTCGACAAGCTGTTCGACTTGTACGAAATCTGGAAAGACGTCGCCAAGCGCCCGTTCATTACCGCGGGATTCACCGCTTTCGTGCTGATGGTTCCGCTGGCGCTGACTTCTACCAAGGGCTGGATCCGACGCCTGGGCGGGAGACGCTGGCAACGGCTGCACCGGCTGATCTACGTGACGGCAATCGCCGCCGTGGTGCATTACTATTGGCTGGTGAAATCGGACGTCCGCTTGCCCCTGTTGTACGGCGCGCTGGTGGCCGTGCTGCTGGTCTATCGGCTGGTGGTGAGCTTGATGCGGCGCGCGCGCGAGCGAGCCGGTGCGGCGAAACCCGCGCCGGCGGAGGCCTAGAGGCAACGCGGGTTTCCGGCGGCGTCACCTTGGACCGGCCGGACCGCCCGGTGTCCGAAAACGTGCTGGAAGCAGCCTCGGCGCAGTTTTCGTTTTCCCTCGTTTCGCGAAGCGCAACCACCAGAAGCTTATGTTGTGCGAACTCAGAACATAGCCGCTCGGGCGCCACTACCCGTCCCGACCGTACCTCGGCTTGGAATTCGTCTACCGCTCTCCGAAGATCCGTCCCGTACGCGTCGGCGAAGCTGCTGCGGCAGCCCTGCGGGTCGGAGAAGCACGCCCGTTCGAATCTCAGAAATGTGGCCTTGCCGCTTCGCTCGATCTGCCTGTCCCAGAAATAGATCCATGCTGTATAGCTAAACCGCCAGTCCTTCTGCGGTGCGGCAGCAAAGGATACCCATAGGTCTTCCGTAGTCGCCCGCGACAAGAACTCAGCTTCTGGCAAGCTAACCAACTGCCTCCCCGGTGCGGTCACGCCCATTGCAGCCACGACCCCCGCCACGCCCTCGGAAACCCATGGCTGTCGCAGCATTCGCAAAACGCTCACCAGAGAGCGGTTCTGATTCTGCACGGCATGCGACAGTTCGTGCCGCAACAATCCGCCAATATCCGCCCATCCAGCCGCCCTCGGCGTCACGAAGATCACCGTACCTGTCGCCACCGTCACTGCGAGCGGACGCTGTCCCAACAGGAATGGCGCAGCGAACCGGAGACAGTCGTTCCAATTCCGGCAGACCACCACCCTGATCTTCTTCGAGCACTTCAGCTCGTGAAAACTCTCTGCGACCGCGACGTATCGATCGATCTCGCGATACGCTGGATCCAAGGCCGCGGAATCCGGATACAACACATCCGCACGCGAGAACTGCACTTGCCGATAACCCGGATGCACCGGTGACCAGGCAAACAGCGGCCCCCACGGGAACGCCGCCAGGAACGCGAGTATGATCAGGCCGAGGATACTGTGCTTCCAGCTCATGCGCACAGTTTAGGACATTGCGGTGGCCGATGTCATCGAATGATTGTTGCTGGGGTACGTGGCGTCACCGAAAATGCTTCTTCTGTCACTTGGCCGTATCATGCGCGTTCCGCTGAAGCACCTTGCACGGCAGGTCGGTGGCTCTCACACAATCAACATGCAATCCCCATACGAATAGAACCGGTAGTTCTCTTCCACTGCGTGCTGGTAGGCGGCCAGCGCAAGGTCCTGGCCGGCGAAGGCGCACACCAGCAAGAGGAGGCTTGTCCGCGGCAAATGGAAATTGGTGAGCATCGCGCCGACGGCGCGGAATTGGAAACCGGGGTAAATGAATATGTCCGTTTCGCCTTGGCAGGCCTCGATATGATGGCGCTGTGGCAGGTCGGGGACCTGCCCCACCAGCGATTCGAGCGTTCGCACGCTGGTGGTTCCGGCCGCAACCACGCGGCTGGCGGCGCGGATACTGGCGGCGGCTTCCGGGCCGACTGAAAAGCGCTCAGAGTGCAGGCGGCCTTGTTCCACTTGCGCGGTGTGGAGCGGCTGAAACGTCCCCAGCCCGACATGCAGGGTGACGTACGCGATCTCAACGCCGCGCGCGCGGCATCGATCGAGAATCTGCGGCGTGAAATGCAGTCCCGCGGTGGGCGCTGCCACCGACCCTTTCTCGCGCGCGAACACGGTCTGATAGCGCTCGCGGTCGGCGGGTTCGTCGGCGCGTTTGATGTACGGCGGCAGCGGCACGTGGCCGATCTTCTCGAATTCTTCGAACGGATCGCCCGCGGTTTCGAAGCGGATGCGGCGCTGGCCGTATTCGCCGCGCGCGGCGATCTCGCCTTGCAAGCCGCCGCTGAAGCGGATCTTCTCGCCGGTGCGCATCTTGCGTCCCGGCCGCACCAGCGCTTCCCATTCCTTTCGGTCGGCGCTCACCGCGCGCAGGAGGAAGACCTCGACGCGGCCGCTCAAATGCTCGCTGCGCTTTGGGTTATTCTTCCCCACGGCCAGCGAGTGCACGCCGGCGCGATGGCCAAACAGGCGCGCCGGAAAGACGCGCGAGTCGTTGAGCACCAGGCAATCGCCCGGATGCAGGAACTCCGGCAGCTCGCAAAACAGACGGTCCTCCCAGCGGTTCTCGTTGCGATAAACCACCAGCATGCGCGATGCCGCGCGGTCGGCGAGCGGCTGCTGCGCGATCAGCTCCTCCGGCAGGTGATAGTCGAAAGCCGACAGATCCATGCAGCCTTCACTGTAACCCGGTGGCGCGGGCTTCGGCCCTAACGCTCCTTCGATTCCGGCAGTGCCGCTGCCGCGATTTGCGCTATGTCGAGCAGCTTGGGCGGCGACTGGGTGAGCGTGCCGAGGGCATCGCGAAACATGCTCTGGCAGAAGGGGCAAGCGGTGCCGATCACGGGGGCGCCGGTGGCGACCAGTTCCTCGGCGCGTGCCAGGTTGATGCGTTTGCCCTTCTCTTCGCCGAGGAACATCTGGCCGCCGCCGGCGCCGCAGCAGAAGGAACGCTCGCGAGCGCGCGGCGGATCGGCAACCTCCGCATAGCGGTGCAAGACGCGGCGCGGCTCGTCATAGATATTGCGGTAGCGGCCCAGGTAACAGGGATCGTGAAATACGACTTTGCCCACCGATGCCTGGGCAGTGGGCAGCCGAGTCCCCAGCCGCGCCAGCAGTTCGCTGTGATGCTCGATTCTGAACGCGGCTCCATATTCGCGCCAATCGGTGCCGATGGTGCGCACGCAATGCGGGCAGATGGAAACCAAGCGAGCCACTTTCGCCGCGCGCAGCGCTTCGATGTTGGCTTCCGCTACCTGGGTCGCCGCCAGATCGTTGCCCAGGCGGCGCGCCGGATCGCCGGTGCACTTTTCTTTGCGCAGCACGCCGAAGCTGATGCCGGCATGGCGCAACACCCGCGCGCAGCGCCAGCACGATCTCGCGCCCTTGGGGATCGTAAGCGCCCATGCAGCCCAGCCAGAGGCAGTATTCCTGCGTGCCGTCGAAATACGGCAGTTGGTTTTTCTCGATGAATTTCTGCCGCTCGGTGGGGGCGAAGCCGAGCGCGTTACCGTTACGCTCCAGGTTGAGGAACAACTTGGAGCCGTAATCGTTCTCCCATTTCCCGGTGTTCACCGCGCCGCGCCGCAGGCCGACGATCAGCGGCAAATGCTGAATCCCCACCGGGCACTCAAATTCGCAACTGCCGCAGGTGGTGCATTGAAATGCCGCCTCTTCGTCAATGTGCCGGCCCAGCAGCGGCGCTTCGCCGTCCGACCCGAATTCGTTCAGGTAACGGCGTACCCCAAGAACGATTTCCTTCGGGTTCAAAACCTTGCCGGTGTTGTACGCCGGGCAGTGTTCGGTGCAGCGTCCGCATTCGACGCAGGTGAATGCCTGCAATGCGTCGATGCGCGTGACATCCTTGCCGGTGTCGAGGCCGAAATCCTCGTCGCCCACAAGCGGCGGTATGCGGCTGAAGCCTTGCCGGCGCAGGAACACGGTCACCGGACTGAGCGCCAGGTGGAGGTGCTTGGTGTGCGGAATCAGCGGCACGAACACCAGCAGTGCCAGCGTGTGCAGCCACCAGTTGACGCGCGCACCGGCCCCGTGCGGCAGCCACAGCCCGGCCAGATACGTGAGCATCAGGAGGAAGATCAGCCCCGCGATCACGCCCGATTCCTTCGAGAGCTTGCCGAGCCAGACCGGCCGTGCGACAAAACGCCGCACGAAGAGACCGGTAATCGCCACCGCGACCGCGACGGCCCAGATGGCGACGAAACCCAAATAGGCGCGGCCCCAAGCGCTCGCCGGCGAGACCAGCGCCAAGCCGAATGCCTCCACGAAATGATTCAGCGTGACCAGCGCGAAGGCGCAGAATCCCCAGAACACGAACGCGTGTGCGAGGCCTGCGAGCGGGCGCCCGCCAATCACCTTGCCCTGCGCCACAACTTCCCAGAGAAATTGGCGAATGCGTGGGCCGATGGGCGCGAGGCTATAGTCGGGCGTCGCGCGCGCGGTACGTAACGTCTGCACCACAGTGCGAAAGCGCCGCCAGAACAGCCATGCCGAAGCGCCGGCGAGCACAACCAGAATGAACCGTTCCAGCCATGAAGAGTCCATCGGGATCGGCCAAAGTCTGAGCGTAGCAGAAGGCAGGAGTCAGGAGACAGGAGTCAGAAGTCGGAAGTCAGAATGGCGGTAGCGCGGCGTCGCCAGTCCACGAGAACAAAACTCTCTTGTAGACTGACTCCTGACTCCTGTCTTCTGTCTCCCGCCCCGCCCGGCTAGAATCAATAAGGAGGTTTTCTTGCGCATTGTGGTTTCCGGCGCCGCCGGGTTCATCGGGTCCCATTTCTGCGACCGCCTGCTGGCGGAAGGTCACACGGTGGTGGGGCTCGACAATTTCCTCACCGGGGCCGCACGCAATCTGTGGCACCTGGCGGACGAACCGCGTTTCGGCCTTGTCCAGCAGGACATCACCGAGCCGTTTTCGATCGCGGGCGCGGTTGATGCCGTGGTGAACATGGCCTCGCCAGCCAGCCCGAAGGACTATCTCGATCACCCGATCGAGACCCTCGCGGTGGGATCGGCCGGCACACGTCGTATGCTCGACCTGGCGCTCGAGAAGCGCGCTCGCTTCCTGCTGACTTCCACTTCGGAATGCTACGGCGATCCGGATGTCCACCCGCAAACGGAATCGTACTGGGGCCACGTGAACCCGGTCGGGCCGCGCTCCTGTTACGACGAAAGCAAGCGCTTTGCCGAGGCGCTGACCATGGCCTACCACCGCAAGCACGGCGTGGCCACCAACATCGCGCGTATTTTTAATACCTACGGTCCGCGCATGAAGCTGGATGACGGCCGAGTGGTGCCGGCTTTTCTTTGCCAGGCGCTGGCGGGCGCGCCTATCACCGTTTTCGGGCGTGGCTCGCAGACACGCAGTTTCTGTTATGTGAGCGACCTGGTGGATGGCCTCTACCGACTGATGCTTTCCGACGAACGCTACCCGGTGAACCTGGGCAACCCGCGCGAAATGACGATCCTCGAATTCGCGGAGCACATACGGCGGCTGACCGGTTCGCAGTCGCCTACCGAGTTCCGGCCGCTGCCCGAAGACGACCCGAAGCAGCGTTGCCCCGACATCGGCAAGGCCCGCGCCGCGCTAGGCTGGGAGCCGCGAGTGACACTCGAAGACGGCTTGCGCCTTACCGTGGAACACTTCCGCCGCGAGACCGCCGGCGCGATGAAAAGCTAGACCGCAGCAGCGCGAAGGCGTGAACATGCCTCCGCCACGCTCCATGCTATGATCCAGGCTGGGCGTCGGTTCTCTGGCTTCCGCCTGAAATGATATTGTGGCGGACCAGCCGCCACAATCCAATATTGAGGGCCATCTGGTCTGGATTCGAAACACGCCGTCCAAAGAGTAAAGGTGAAAATCATCATCGGCATTTCCGGCGCCAGCGGTTCCCTATACGGAGTGCGCCTGCTGGAACGGCTGCGCGCGACTGAGAGCGTGGAGTTACACCTGGTCTGGACCAAATCGGGAGAAAAAACCCTTTTCCTGGAAACCGGGAAGCATATCGCGGAGATTCGCACGCTGGCGGACCACTTTTACTCGCCGGAAGATATATCCGCCAGGCTCGCCAGCGGTTCTTACCCGGTCGATGCCATGGTGATCGCCCCTTGCTCCATCCACACCATGTCTGCCATCGCTCACGGCATCACTTCCAACCTATTGACCCGCGCCGCCGACGTGACCTTAAAGGAACGGCGGAAACTGATTCTGATGGTGCGCGAGACGCCATTCCATCTCGGCCATCTGCGCAGCATGACGGCCTTGGCGGAAATGGGCGCCATCATCGCGCCGCCCATTCCCGGCTTCTATCATCATCCGCAAACCATCATGGATCTGGTGGATCACAGCCTGGACCGTGTGCTCGATCTGCTGGGGCTGCCCGATGCCGCCATTCGCCGCTGGCAGGGAGCCGGGCAATGAAGACCCCACGCCCGCGCCGCTCGCCCGCCGTGGCTTTCCAAGGCGAACGCGGCGCCTTCAGCGAACAAGCAGTGCGCCAACTGCTGGGGCCGTCCGCCGTGCTGCCCTGTGTGCGATTCGAAGACATCTTCCGCAACCTCAAGCAAGGCAGCGTGGCCGGCGCAATGGTGCCGATCGAGAACACGCTGGCCGGATCGGTCCACGAGAATTACGATCACCTGCTGCATTTCGAACTGCCGATCGTGGCCGAGACCAGCGTGCGCATCGTGCACAATCTGATCGCTCCCAAGGGCGTCAGCTTCCGCCAGATCAAGCGCGTATTCTCACACCCGGTGGCGCTCAATCAGTGTCTGGACTTTTTTCTCGCCAACCCGCAGATCGAGCGCATCCCGTATTACGACACCGCCGGAAGCGCGAAAATGGTCGTCGAAGAAGGGCTCACCGACGCCGGCGCCATCGCCTCCGCGGTCGCCGCGGAAATTTACGGGGCGCGCATTTTGCGCAAATCGATCGAAAGCGACCGGCAGAATTTCACCCGCTTCTTCCTGCTGCGGACGCCCGCGTATGCCCGGCGCCATCCGCTCCAGGTGCCGTCCGGAACGGTTTGGAAGACCTCGCTGGTGTTCAGCATGCGCAATATTCCGGGAGCGCTGTTTCGCGCGCTAAGCGCCTTCGCATTGCGCGACCTGAATTGCACCAAAATCGAATCCCGTCCGCTGCGCGGCAAGCCCTACGAGTATCTCTTTTACCTGGACTTCCTCGGCCACGTCGACCATCCTCACTCCCGCAAGGCACTGGGTCACCTGGAAGAAGTCGCCGACTTCCTGCGCGTGCTCGGCTGCTATCCGAAAGGCGCCTGACGGAGCTCGGCCGCTGGGATTGTCTTCGCTCTTGCAAGCCGCCTTTACCCGGCGTCTTCGGTGTTCCCCACTTTGAGCACGGCCAAGAAGGCTTCCTGCGGGATCTCCACGCGGCCGACGCGCTTCATGCGCTTCTTGCCTTCCTTCTGCTTTTCGAGAAGCTTGCGTTTGCGCGAGATGTCGCCGCCATAACACTTGGCGAGCACGTTCTTGCGCAGGGCGGAGATAGTTTCGCGGGCCACGATCTTGTTGCCGATGGCGGCCTGCAGAGCCACTTCGAACATCTGCCGCGGGATCAGCCGGCGCAGCCGCGAGATCAGATCCTTGCCGCGCTCGAAGGCGAACTCTTTGTGGACGATGATACAAAGAGCGTCCACCGGCTCGCCCGCCACCAGCACGTCCAGCTTCACCAGCGACGAAACGCGATAGCCCGCCAGGTGGTAATCGAGCGAAGCATAGCCGCGCGACGCCGATTTCAGGCGATCGTAAAAGTCCAGCACGATTTCGTTGAGGGGCAGCTCGTAAGTCAGCATGACGCGGCTGCCGCCGATGTATTCGAACTTCTTCTGCTCGCCGCGCTTCTCTTCGAGCAGCTTGAGGATGCCGCCCAGGTATTCTTCGCGCGTGATCACGGTGGCCAGGATGATCGGCTCTTCCACCTGCTTGATACCCGAGGGATCCGGAAACTTGGTGGGATTGTCGACCTCGATCACTTCGTTCGACGTCGTGGTGATCCGGTAGCGGACGCCGGGCGCCGTCGTGATCAGGTCGATATCGAATTCGCGCTCCAGGCGCTCCTGGACGATCTCCAGGTGCAGCAGGCCGAGGAAGCCGCAGCGGAAACCGAAGCCGAGCGCCACCGAGTTTTCCGGTTCGAAGCTAAAGGCGCTGTCATTGAGGCGCAATTTCTCGAGCGCGTCGCGGAGTACGCCGTGCTCGTGCGATTCCACCGGATACAGGCCGGCGAAGACCATCGGCTTGATCTCTTCAAAGCCGGGCAGCGGTTCGTCGGCGGGAAACTCGTCGTCGAGGATCGTATCGCCGATCTTGGCATCCGAGACGGTCTTGATATTGGCGGACAGGAAACCCACCTCGCCGGCGCTCAGTTCATCGCAGGGCGTCGCCTTAGGCGACTGGTACCCGACCGCCTCCACTTCATAGGTCTGCTGATTGGACCAGAGGCGGATCTTCTGACCCTTGCGGACGACGCCGTCGAACACGCGCACCAGGATGATCACGCCACGATACGAATCGAACCAGGAATCGAAGATCAGCGCGCGCAGCGGCGCCTCGGACGATCCTTTGGGCGGGGGAACGAGGTGTACTATGTGCTCCAGGATGTCGTGCACGCCGATCCCCGACTTGGCGCTGCACAATACGGCGCCCGAGGCGTCCAGCCCGATTATGGTTTCGATCTGCTCGCGTATCCGCTCCGGCTCGGCCGCCGGCAGGTCGATCTTGTTGATCACCGGAATGATTTCGAGGTTGTGGTGCAGCGCCAGGTAGGTGTTAGCCAGCGTCTGCGCCTCCACCCCCTGCGAGGCGTCTACCACCAGCAGCGCGCCCTCGCAGGCTTGCAGGCTGCGCGAAACCTCGTAGGAGAAATCCACGTGGCCCGGTGTATCGATCAGGTTGAGCTGATACTGGTTGCCGTCGTCGGCGCGGTAATTCAAGCGGACCGCGTGGGCCTTGATGGTGATGCCGCGCTCGCGCTCCAGGTCCATCGTGTCGAGCACCTGTTCCATCATTTCGCGCGCCGAAAGCGCGCCGGTCGCTTCCAGCAGCCGGTCCGCCAGCGTGGACTTGCCGTGGTCGATGTGCGCAATGATGGAGAAATTGCGGATGAATTCGCGGTCCATGAAGCGTGGGGAACTCACCCGATTATCTCACACGCCCGTCAATCCACGCTGTGCGCGATGGCGCTCAGCGCGTCGCAGGCCGGCTGGTGTCTGACGTAGTATTGGTTTTAGTGTCTCTGCTGAAAAGGTCCGGCGAGCGCGCCACGCTTCGGCTGGAGGGTGCTGCGCGGAAGGCAATCGGTGTTCTCGCCTTTGCGTTGCTGGCCGTTTTACTGGTGGCTGTAAACCTGCGCGCATACCGCGGCTATTTTCAGAGTGACGACCTGAATACCATCGGTTGGGTCGGCATGGGTCCGAAGCTGGCCTACCTCGAAGCGACCGTGAGCCCGCGTTTTCAACCCGACAATTTCCGTCCGGTTGGACATTTCTTCTTCCGCGAGGCCGCTCTGTATTTCGGTTTGGACTTTTGGAAATACGTCGCGGTCATCCAGGCGCTGCACCTGCTGAACGTCTGGCTCATCTGGCTGCTGGCGCGAAGGCTCGGCGCGCAATCGCTCGCAGCGGCCGGCGGGGCGGTTCTGTTCGCGTTTCACATGGCCCTGTTCGACGTGTTCTGGAAGCCCATGTATGTTTTCGACCTGCTGTGCGCCACCTTCTGCTTGCTGAGCGTGCTGCTTTACGCTCGCGGTCGCTGGGTGCTCAGCTTCGCGGCGTTTTGGCTGGCCTACAAATCCAAGGAACTGGCGGTGATGCTTCCGTTCGTTCTAGCGGCCTATGAAATCTGGTTTGGCAAACGCAATTGGAAACCGCTGCTCCCCTTCTTTCTGGCATCGCTCTCCTTCGGGCTGCAGGGCATCCTGCTCAATCCAAACCTCGACAATGACTATACCTTTCGCTTCACCACGGCAGCCGTGGCGCGGACGTTCCAGTTCTATTCGGCAAAGGTGTTTCTCTTGCCTTACCTGTTTCTATTGCTTCCGCTGGGCGTGCTGGCAGCATGGAACCGCCGCGCCTGGTTCGGCCTAGTGACGATGATTTTGTTCTTCGTTCCACTGATGTTCCTGCCCGGAAGGCTGTTCAGTGCCTACTGCTATGTTCCGTTCACCGGTCTGGCAATCGCATTCAGCGGCCTCGCGCCGACGGCCAGGTGGATCCCCGCCGCGGTTTCCCTGGTGATTTTCGGGCCGCTCGATGCCCACGCGCTGGCCACGCAGCGCACCGACACCCTGCGCCAGGCCATTGATACGCGGAACTGGCTCACCACGATTGTGGAGTTTGCAAGCGCTCATCCGGCCATCCATGGCGCGGTGTACCGTGGTCTTCCCGACGGCTATTCTCAGGCCGGCTGCGAAGGCGCTCTGCGATACATCTATCACAGCCACGACTTGCCCGTATTGCCGGCCGACGATCCGCAATCGCCAGCGCTATTGAATCAGGCCGGAGTCGCAGTCCTGGTTTGGTACGACGGCGCGCGCTATTTATCGATCGATATGGCCGGTGCCACACAACCGCGCGAGTAGCGCGGAGTGCCCGAGACTGAGGCGCCATGACCGGTTGAACCGTCTGGGTAATGGTTCGCTATGCTGAAGTTTCCATGCCCGAGGGAAACTTCCAGTACGTGGACGTCAGTGTGCCGGCGCCCCTCGATCAGCCGTTCACTTACTCGCTGCCCGAGACCCTCCGCCATCGCGTGCACCCCGGCAGCCGCATCGTGGTTCCCTTCGGCCCGCGCAAGCTCACCGGCGTTATCCTTCGCTGTCACGACGATCGGCCGAGGATGGCCACGCGCGAGGCGTTGCGCCTGATCGATTCCGAGCCGGTGCTGGATGCCGAACTGCTCAGCCTGGGCCGCTGGATCGCCAGTTATTATTGCGCTCCGCTCGGCGACGTGCTGCGCGGCATGCTGCCTCTGGCTTCCGAGATCCGCCGTGGCAAAGTCTGGTCGCTGACCGATGCCGGCCGCGACGCCGCGCGCCAGTTGCTTCTCGATGCCGCGCCCGACGATCCGGTGGCGCGCATCTTCGCACATGCTCGAACGCCGCCCGCTTTCGGCCGCTTACCTGTCGCGCATCCTGCCGCTCGCCGACAAAGCCATCCGTTCGCTGGAGCGCAAGGGTCTCATCGCCGCCGAACAGGTGCAGACCGAGCGCGACCCTTGGCGCGCGCCGGCCGGCCGCCTGCGCGTGGAGCTCGCCCGCACGCCGGCCGAAGGCAAGCTGAACAAGCCCGAGCGCGAGTTGAAGGCCTTCCTGGAGCTGCATCCCGGCTCGCACAATCTCAAGGACCTGGAAAGCATGCTGGCCCATTCCAGCGCCGCCGCTCGCTCGCTGGCGCGCAAAGGCGTGGTCGCGCTCACCACCGAAACCGCCGGCATCACGGCTGGCGCCGTGCGCGCGCCGCATACGCTCAACCCTGCGCAGCAGGCCGCCTACGATGCCATTCAGAGTGCGATTGCGGCGCGCGAGTTTCGCGCCTTCCTCCTTTACGGCGTCACCGGCTCCGGCAAGACCGAAATCTACCTCAACGCCATCCAGGCCGTGGTGGCCCAGGGACGCGGCGCGCTGCTGCTGGTGCCGGAAATCGCCCTCACGCCCGCCATGGCCGGCCAGTTCTTCTCGCGCTTCGGCGACCGCGTGGCCATTCTGCACAGCGCGTTCACCGATGTGGAGCGCTCCGAGCAGTGGCGCCGCATCCGCTCCGGCGCGGCCTCGGTGGTGGTGGGCACACGCTCCGGCGTGTTCGCGCCCGTCCGCAATCTCGGGCTGATCGTGGTCGATGAAGAGCACGACGGCAGCTACAAGCAGGAGGAAACGCCGCGCTACAACGGCCGCGACGTGGCGCTGGTGCGCGCCCAGGCGGCGCACGCCTGCGTGGTGCTGGGCTCGGCCACGCCCAGTCTGGAGAGCCGCTACAACGCCGAGCGCGGCAAGTACACGCTGCTCGACGCTGCCCGGCCGCATCGAAGAGCGGCCCATGCCGGCGGTCGAGCTGATCGATATGCGCCAGGAGTTTCTGGAGACGCGCCAGCAGGCCACCTTCTCGCGCAAGCTGGTGGAGGCCATCGGCCAGCGCCTCGAAAACGGCGAGCAGACCATCATCCTGCTCAACCGCCGCGGCTTTTCGAGCTTCGTCGCGTGCCGCGCCTGCGGCGAGCGCGTCCAGTGCGTCAACTGCTCCGTCACGCTGACTTTTCACAAGCGCGACCGGCGCCTGCTGTGCCACTACTGCGGCTACGCCGAAAAGGTGCCCAGCGTGTGCCCCAAGTGCGCGAGCGACCACGTCTATTTCCTCGGCGTCGGTTCCGAGCGCGTGGAAGAAGAGCTGCACCGCGCCTTTCCCGCCGCGCGCATCGCGCGCCTCGACCGCGACACGGTCACCGGCAAACGGCAGTACGAGACCATCCTCGATGGTTTCCGCGAAGGCAGCTTCGACATCCTGGTCGGCACGCAGATGATCGCCAAGGGCCACGACATCCCCAACGTCACGCTGGTGGGCGTGGTCTCCGCCGATGTCGGCCTCGGCATGCCCGATTTTCGCGCCGCCGAGCGCACGTTTCAGCTTCTTACCCAGGTGGCCGGACGCGCCGGACGCGGCAGCCTGCCCGGGATCGTGCTGATCCAAACCATCAACCCCGATCACTACGCCGTCCGCATGGCCGCCGCGCAGGACTACAACACGTTCTATGAAAAGGAGCTCGCATTCCGCCGCGCCATGTCCTATCCGCCCTTCACGGCGATGGCGAACGTGCTGGTGCGCAGCGACAAAAAAGAACTGGCCTTGCGCATGGCCGGGGAGTTGGGAATGCTGCTGACGCCGCCGCCCGAAAAGCTGCGCGTGATGGGCCCTGCCGAAGCCCCCGTGCCGCGCCTCAAGGCCGAATACCGCTACCAGTTGCTGATCAAGTCCGCCAGCCGCATAGCTCTCAACGCCCTGCTGCAGAAAATGCGAGCCTTCGCCCTGGACCACAAATGGCCCGCCACTGCATTAGTGATCGATGTGGACCCGCTGTCGCTGTTATAGGGGCGGCGGGTGGGCCACGGAGCCATGGGGGAAACGTGGAATTGCCAATTCCTCAATTACCCTCATGACTCAAATTAGCCATGGACTAACTGGTTCCGAAACCTCTAAAATCATCCTGATGTCTGATAATTACAGCCGGACTCGCCGTGATGCGAGAGTTGAATGCCGGCTCCTATGAAAGGACGCTACGCAGTGGCGATGTTGTCCGTGCTGGCCGCTTGTGCGGCGCGCGGGGCCGATTTCCAGGATTCGCCGCAGGCGAGCGTGCCGACATTTCAAACCGGCGCCAAGCTGGTGCTGGTACCCGTGGTTGTGCGGGACCGCGAAGGGCGCACGGTCGCGGATCTCGGCCGCGACAGCTTCGAGGTATTCGACAAGAGCAAGCCGCAGCGCATCGCGGCCTTTTCGGTGGAGCGGAGCGAAGCCGCCGCACCGACGAAACAACGCCAGCGGCAGCCGCGGACGCCGGCGCATTTTATCGCCTATTTCTTCGATGACGTTTCTGCTGCATGATTTCGGCACTGTCGCTCCTCTGCGAGACGCGGCGCTCCACAATATCGCCAGCCTCCAGCCCGCCGACCGCGCGGCGATTTTTTCCAGTTCCTGCCGGCTGGCGATGGACTTCACGGACGACCGCGCGAAGCTACAGGAGGTCGTTTCTAAACTCCAACCCAACCCGATTCGCATCTGCCGGGTGACGCCGACGCTGCCGTTGCAGATCACGCTGCTGGAGGCGGTGGTAAGCCGGATGGCCCACCTGCCGGGAGCCAAGCGCATCGTGATCGTCTCGGCGGGCTTTCCCGTGAACCGGGATGAACAGAAGATGAGAGAGGCACTGATCGATGATGCGGTGCGGGCGAAGGTAACCATCGATTCCCTGCACATCGTCGAGAACCGGGGTAGCGTGGGGGACGCGCCGCCACGGCAGAACGCTGTCTCCATGCGCTCTCTTGGGGTCGAGTCGGACTCCGCCAATGTTAACTCCGAAAACCTCAACCTTGTCGCGGATGGGACCGGAGGCGCGGTGGTCGAGGCGGGGAACGCCCCGGAAGCGGGTTTGCGGCAACTGGCGACGCCGGACTGCATTTATCTGCTCAGCTTTGTACCGGAAGGAAAGGCGGACGGCAGCTTTCACAAGTTAAAGGTGACGGTCAACGATTCGCGCAAACTCTCCGTGCGTGCGCGCGGCGGTTACTACGCCACCGAAACGGCGGCGGAGCGCGCCAGTGCGCAGACGGGAGTGCAGCCGGTTGGGCCGTCGGTGGTCGCGCAGCCTGCCACCAGCGCGTCACCACCGGCCGCGCAGGTTCAGCCTGGCGAAATAACCGCCCGTGAAGAGAGACCGACCTTTCAAACGCAGAGCGGTCAGCCGCAGGCCGGCGAAGTAACTACCCGTGAAGAGATACCCACCTTCCAATCGAGTGTGAACCTGGTGCGTGTGCCGGTGGTGATTCGCAACAAGCAGGGGCACGCTGTCGGCAGCTTCCGCAAAGAAGATTTTCAACTCACCGATCGCGGTAAGGCGCAGTCCATTGCGCAGTTCGCCATCGAGGGCGGCGCTGCCGCGCAGCCGTCTCCCGAAGGGGCCGGGCATGCCCGGACGGCCACGCCCGAAACGGCTATCCCGCTGGCGCCTGCAGGCGAAGGCCCCAAGCCTGTGGTCCCCAGCCGCTTCGTCGCCTTTGTCTTCGACGACGTCCATCTCAAGCTCGAAGACCTGACCACCATCCGCGTGGCTGCGTTGAAGCACATCGAACAGGGAATCCCGCCGCAGGAACGCGTGGCGTTGCTCACGCTTTCCGGCAACGTGTCGCTCGAATTCACCGATGACCTGGCGAAATTCCGCCAGGTCCTGATGAAGGTGATGCCCATTCCGCCCCGCATGCACTTCCCTCCCGCCAGTTTCTACGTGGCAGACCGATGGGTGAAAGGCCAGGACCCGGCGATAATGGCGATGCAGGTCGCCATTACCAACGATTGCCTCCAGAACCCCCCAAACCCCGGCAGAATTGCCGAGGACACTCTCCGGGCAGTCGCCAATGAAGGCTGGGGCGATGCCATCAATGCCTTCCGCACGCTCAACAACATCGTGCGGTTGCTCGGTTCCATGCCGGGCGATCGAATCATGATTCTCACATCGCCCGGCATGTACCTCCCCGACGATCTGCAACGGGAACTCAGCGAATCCATCGACCGCGCCACCCGCTCGGGCGTCGTCATCAATACTCTCGACGCCCGCGGCGTCTACACTATCGACCCAACCGGCGACGTTCCCAACTGCCGGTTGACAAACCCCTGGACCGAGCAACAAGTCGCCAAGTACAACCATGAGGAGATCACCGCTCAAGGGCTGATTCTGGGCGACCTGGCTTATGCGACCGGCGGCACTGCCCTCGCCCAGAACGATTTCCTGACCGAATTCGACCGCCTGGCCAACCCGCCCGAATACGTCTATTACTTGAGCTTCTATCCGAAGGATCTCAAGCCGGACGGAAGATACCATGAGATCAAGGTCACGCTGGCGAATGCCCAAGGCCTCTCGGTTCAGGCACGCAAGGGTTACTGGGCGCCGGCGCACACGGAAGACGCCGCCGCCATGGCTACGCGGGAAATCGGCGAGGCCGTCTTCTCTCGCGACGAGGTGCACGACCTGGCGGTAGACATGCGCACCGCAGTGTCGCGGGGCCAGGGAAACGCCGCGGAACTCGCGGTAATGGCCAACATCGACCTGAAGCTACTGCATTATGGCAAGGCTGACGGACGCAATTCGGAAGACGTGACGGTGGTCGCGGCGGTGTTCGACCGCAACGGCAATTACCTGGAAGGCAGGCAGCACCGGCTGAAACTCAGACTGCGCGACGAGACTCTGGCCAACCTGGAACAGAGGCCGCCGCAGACGCTTAAGTCCACTTTCAACCTGAGCCCGGGCACCTACCTGGTGCGCCTGGTGGTGCGCAGCGCCCTGGAAGGAGCGATGACCACCACCAGCGGGTCGGTAGAGATTCCGTAGTTTCCGCCGGGCGCATCCGACGGGCCGGCACATACGCTATTGTTGAACCGTGAGCTTCACTCCGGCGGGCGATTGCACTCCGCCCACCGTAGCCACAATCGGGTAATCGCCATTAGCCAGGCCCGAAGGCACCTGAATCACGACTTGGTAGAGCCCAGCGGAGCCGGGCGACAGCGCGGTTGCCGACGCCGTCACCGGGACGCTTCCCACGGTCACGACGACCCCATTGACGCTGTACAGGTTCGAGGGGGTTATCTGGCCGGCGGGAGCCGCGGGGGTGGTGGCGCCAAATCCGGTGCCCCATAAGATAACCGTCTCGCCGGGTTTCGCAGGCGCGGTCGTGGTGCTGAAGGTGCCATTCTTTATGAGCCAGTCATAGTTGCTGTCGGTGGCCACCACATAGTTGCCCGGCCATTCAAAAAATGCCGGCTGCACCTGTGACGACGCGATGGAGTACGCATTACTCGTTCCCGCCGGGGTGGTCACTGTAACGGATGTCGAACCCGTACCGACGTTCGGCGCCAGCACATTGATCTGCGTGGGACTAACGTATTCTAAGTAAGCTGGCGTCCTCCCATGCTGACGGTCACGCCTGTCAACTTCGTCTGGTAACTGCCCGTTGGTGACATAGTCGCTCCAGATCGTAGCCGGCCAGCCGGTGGGCGCGAAGATTCGAACCGTAAATCGAAATATAGGTGCCTGCCGAGACACCCGCTTGCCCGCCCGCGGCGTTCGCCTACCCCGGCGATTACCGGCAACGGTGCGGACGCGGCCGGATGCGGGTCCCGGCGCGAAGGTTATCCAGGTAATAAGTGCCGACGCTCGGAAGGTCCACAAAAAAGCTGTGCACGCTGGTCAAATCCGGCATACCGTTAAAACACTGAAGCTGCGAGGGCTGGAGTTGCAGCGTCAAGGTTGTGGTGCTGAATAGAGCCAGCGGTAGCCATGTTGCGCTTTGGCACCAATCATAGTTCGAGCCGGCCTGGAACGCGAAGGCGGAGTACCCACCTACCGTCGTCGGCGTGATATCCATCGCCACCGACGGCCAATGGGAGAAATCGCTCGGGGTAGATAGGAATGTAATTCCGAACCAGCCGGGACTAGTCACGTTCACCTGCAGCGAGTATTTCCCCTCGGTGTTAGCGGTGGGGCTGAGCGCAACCGTGCCGGCGGCCGGTGACGTAGCCGGTCCCCATCCGTCGGCGCCCGACTCGAACGACTCGAGTGTCGTCCAGCCCGTCTGGGGGGGATTCACAGTTACAAACAGGTAGCCGACATTGGACACCCGCTGGTTGCTGTCAGCGACCGTGTAAGAGCCGGTGACGCTTCCCACAAAGCCGGTTTGCGGTGTGAACTGAACGGCCTGCCCAACCACATTGAACACGCCGCCATTGACTGCGAAGGACGTTTGCTGGCCGGGGGTAATGGGGTCAAGATCGATGCTGGTAGGATCAATCGTTACGTTCTCCCCATATGCGACGTCGTTCGACAGTACGTTGAGAGTGGCCAACTCGCCCGGCGGCGCGGTGGCCCATTGGTAGCCGGCCACGGGAGGGAGTTGCTGCGTCGAGCCCGCCATCATTTCCGCGAAATCGCTCATCAGCCACAGCACCGGACTGCCCTCGTATTCGTTGAAAGAGGCGTCGATTTCACTTGTCCCCTGCGCGGCGGAGGGTGCGGGCACCCCGGACGGAACGTTCCAAAACATGGCGCCGCTGCCGCCACCATTAAAGATCAGGTTGGTCCAATCGTTGTAAATGAATTCTTTCACGTTGTTGGACTCGAGGCCGAACTCACCCATGTAAAGAGGCTTGACCAGTGTGCTCGCTTCCTGCAAGTGCAGCTTGATGAAGTCCTCCGACGAGGCAATGCTGGCGCCCCATGTGTCCGGGTAGAGGTGAAATCCCACGAGATCGATTTGTTGAACTCCTGAAAAGCCCTGGCTGTCGACGCCGCTGCCCCCGGGCGCGCAAGAAACAGAACCCGCGGAAGAAGCAGAACCGCAGAAGAAACCTTCGTCGCCCACCGCCACCAGGTGATTCGAGTCGATGCTCTTGATATAGCCTGCCGCGTCGGTGATCCAGTTAATGATCGTCTGGTTGGTGCAAGCGCCCGAAGTAGGCAGTCCTTTGGGAGGTCCGCTGCCTCCGCACTCAGGTTCGTTCGACAATTCCCACGCCATGATGGCCGGATCATCCTTGTAAGCCACGCCCGTCATCTTATTCACGTGGTTCAGCACATGGCTGATCCAGTTCTTATACCATTGCCGGATTGTTGGATCGGTGTAAAACTGATCGTGGTATTGCCCTTTGTTCCACGTGACGTACGTGTCCATGCCGCCGTAATCGGTCCAGTTGTTGGTGAGGGCAATGATGAGCTTGATCCCCAGCGTGCCGGCTTCGGTGACCGCATAATCCACGTTGGCCAACCCGTCGTTGTTGTCGTCGTTGTACGCTGGTGCGCCGGTGCCTGTGTTGAAGTACTGGAGAAAGAACGAGCCGCCTGAGCATTGGACGCCGTCGCAAAATACCCACATGCGGACGACCTTCAAATTGCTGTTCGCCACAGCTCCCAGAATCTGATCCACCGTCTGCTGATTCGACAGCATCAAGGGATAGGAATCGGCGCCGCCGAAGCGGAAGGGCGCGCCATTCAGTGTCAGCGTTGCGCCGGATCGCTGCACGAACTGGTTTTCCTGGCCCCACGCCACGCGAGACCAAACCAGCAGCAACTAGCGCAAAGCGCCAAACACTTCTGTCCAGGAACCGGAAGAACGTCGGCATTGCTGTTAACCCCCTGCCCGCACAAGCGAGATGTTGCGGGCTCGCAGCCATTCGCGCGGGCCCTGCTCCCACCCGGACAGCCCGGCCGCGCGTTAGAACGACTTGCGTAAGATTTTACTATGTGGCGCGGCGGAAAAGATTACACGCCCGGCGTGGGACGTCAGCGTGGCGCTATGATGTCGATTCAAGGACCAACCGATGTCGAAATCACCGACCACCACTAAAGGCGAAAAAAACTGCCACCGATTCACCCAGGCAAGATTCTGCTCGACGACATGAAGGATGAAGGGATCAGCATCAATGGACTCGCGCAGGCGATCCGGGTGCCGGCGAACCGGATCAGCTTGATCGTGAATGGGAAACGCGGCATCACGGCGGACACGGCTGCGCGACTGGGGCGTTACTTTGGCACCTCGGCGCAATATTGGCTGAACATCTAGAACCGCTTCGATCTTGACTCGATCGATCAAGCCGTGATCGATAGGGATGTCATTCCAAAACGGGCAGCGTGAGTTTCAGAACGTCCTGGGCGCGCTGGCGAGCTTTACGCCGCCGGTTCGGGGTGGACTTCGATTTCTTCCGGGTCGATGCCGAGGCGTTCGGGCTCGGGGAGGCGGCCGGTGAAGTGGGCCCAGCCCCAGAACAGGGCGGTCGAGGAACTGAGCACGCCGGCGATGGCGCCGATGGTGCGCGGATTCCAGTATTCGCTGGCGATGCCGGCGAGCGTCATCGAAATCAGCATCACCGACCAGGTGACCGATTCCATGGTGGCGAAGACGCGGCCGCGCAATTCATCGGGGACGATGCGCAGCAGTTGCGACATGTTGAGCACCGAGCTCATGGCCACGCCGGCGCGCGAGAGGGCGATGAAGAACAGCGCCCAGCCGAAGCCGCGCATCTGGCTGAACAGAACGTAAGCGCCGCCGTGGACGATGTAACACGCCACGATGGCGCGCTTGTAATTGGTGAAGCTGAGGCGGCGGCCCAGCGTATAGCCGAGCGCGCCTCCCGCCAGCAGGCCGATCCCGGCGAAGCTCCAGATGGTGCCCAGACCGGCGGGGCCGCGATTGAAAACGATCTCGCCGAAAATGGTGAATAGAATCTGCGCCGCGCCGCCGCCGGAGGCCCAGCCGACGTTGATCAGCAAAAGCCCCATCACCAGCGGCACGCCGCGCATGTAGCGCAGGCCCTCTTTGTACTCGTGCCACGGCCGGACCATCTCGGCTTCGGTGAGAGCGCGCCGCGGCGGACAGAAGCCGCGGCCGGGCAAACGCAGACGCGAAATGCAAAGCGCGGAAATCAGAAACGAAAGTGCATTGCCCACGAATGCCCAGCGGTAGCCGAACCCCATCACGCTTACGCCGGCGAGGAAGGTGCCGACGGTGAGCGTGGTCCACCCCGTGGTTTGGGTGAGCGAATTGGCGGTGTGCAGCTCCTCGCGAGTGGCGATGGTGGGCAGAATGGCGGAGCGGCCGGCGGTGAAGAAGGGCGATGCGCCCATCAACAGCGCGCTCAGAGAATAGAGCAGCCAGGTGTCGCCGCGGCCGATGGCCAGGATGAAGCCGAGCGCGACCACGGCGCGGATAAGGTCGCTCGCGATCATCACCTGTTTGCGGTTGAAGCGGTCGAGCACTACGCCGGCGGCGGGCCCGATCAGCATGGCTGGAACGGCGCGCGAGAGCATCACGCCGCTCACCACCATGCCGGAGCGTGTCGCCGCCACGGCCAGGCTGAACACGGCGATGTTGTTGAAATGGTCGCCGATTTCGCTCACGATCTGGCCTACCCACATGTAGCGGTAGTTGCGGTTTCTAGCGAGGAGCGAGAAGAAGGCGTTCAAACGGCCGTCTCCTCGCGCACCGTGATAGCGGAAATGAATTCGCGATCGAGCGCGTAGCCGAAGCCCGGCTGGTCGCGAATCTCGATGGTGCCCTGCGGGGTGGTTTCGACCGCCGGCTGGATGATGTCGCGCTGCCAGTAGCGGCGGCTGGCGGACACGTCGCCGGGCAGCACGAAATTGGGCAGCGTGGCCAGCGCCACATTGTGCGCGCGGCCGATGCCGGCTTCCAGCATGCCGCCGCACCAGACCGGAATGCCCGCGGCCTGGGCCACGTCGTGCAGGCGGCGCGCTTCGGCGAAGCCGCCCACGCGGCCCAGCTTGATATTGAGGATTCCGGCAGGCGCGCAGGCGGATGGCCTGGGCGGCGTGGTGCGCGCTGCGAATGGATTCGTCCAGACAGATGGGCGTCTGCAAGCGCGCCTGCAACTCGGCGTGGTCGATGATGTCGTCGTGGGCGAGCGGCTGCTCGATCATCATCAGGTAAAAATCGTCGAGCTTGCGCAGGTGATCGGCGTCGGCGAGCGTGTAAGCGGAGTTGGCGTCGGCCATCAGCTTGATGAGCGGAAAACGCTCACGCACGCGCACCACCACGTCGACATCCCAGCCGGGCTTAATCTTCATCTTGATGCGCTGATACCCGGCGGCGAGCTCGCGCTCGATGGTCTCGATCAGTTCCTCGACCGAATTCTGAATGCCGATGGAGACGCCGCACGGAATTTCGCGCCGCGCTCCGCCGCCGATCCTTTTCCAAAGCGGTACGCATTCCATGCGCGCGGCCAGGTCCCACGCGGCGGTTTCCAGGCCGCCCTTGGCCATGTTGTGGCCGCGGATGTGGGCGGTGAGCGGATAAACCGCTTCCGGCCCGTCGAACTCGCGGCCGAGCACGCGCGGGGCGGCGTAATCGCGCAGAATCCGCCAGGCCGATTCGGTCCATTCCTCGTTGTAAAAAGGATTTTCGCCGGCGGTCACTTCGCCCCAGCCGGAAATGCCGCCCGCCTGCGCCTCCACCAGAATGATGTGGCGCTCGTAGGTGCGGCCAAAACTGGTTTCGAAGAAGTGTACCAGCGGCATGCGGATCTGCCGCAGGGTGACGCGCTCGATCTTCATTGCCACATCTCCAGCAAATAGGTTCCGGCGGCGGGACCGCGCTCGAAGCCGGTCACGGCCAGACCGCGCGCAAAAGCATCCTGAAACAGTGCGGCGTTGGCCTTTTGGATTTCGCGCGCGCGGGCGGCGTCCCGGCTGCGAATCAGCGCGATATCGGCCGGAAAGGAAATGCGTTCGGCGGCTTTTGCGGGCGGCCGGTCGCCCGCCAGGATTTGCCGCACGCGCGGCGAATCCAGCCACCATTCGGCGGTGCAGCGATCCGTGGGCAGGCCGCCGTGCAGCGGGCTGGCGGTGAGGCCGTACTGATTCTCGGCGTAGCGGCGCACGATGGCGCCGAGGCGTTCGAGGTTGAAAAAGGCGTTCTTCAGCTCGAGCGGATCGAAGGTCCATTCGATCAGACCGATGCCGCGGGCGAGCGCGTCCTCGCGCTGGCGAAGCTTGAGGCTGCGGCCCATGCCGGAATCGCGGTATTCCGGCAGCACGCCCAGCATGTGGCTGTGGAGGTACGGCGCGGGGCCGGGCTTGAGGCCGGGGATGGCGAAGCAGAAAGCGATCATGCGGCCGCCGTCGTAAGCGCCGAAAATCGTGGCCGCCCACTTTGTCGAGCACCACCAGAAACCGCATGGGCAGCAGGTCGATCGGATCGAAGCCCCAGATGACTTTCTGCAACTCGACCACGCCGGCGAACTGGGCAAGGTCGTGCAACTGGCGGATTTCGATCACCGCTTGGCTTCCTGCCACAGCGCCTCCATTTCTTCTATGGTCGCATCGGCCGGCTTCTTGCCGCGCTCGGCCAGCTTGCGCTCAATGTAGCCGAAGCGCTGGCGGAACTTGGCATTGGTCGCGCGCAGCGCCTGCTCGGGATCCACTTTGACGAAGCGCGCCAGGTTGACCAGCACGAACAGCATGTCGCCCAGTTCGTTTTCCAGCTCGGCGGGCGATCCGCCGCGGCGCGCTTCGGCGAATTCGCGCAGCTCTTCCTCCAGCTTGTCGAGCACCTGCTCGGGATTCTCCCAATCGAAGCCCACTTGAGCGGCGCGCGAGGTAATCTGATGCGCCTCCACCAGCGCGGGCAGAATGCGCGGCACACCGGCCAGCAGGCCATCCTGTTGACGGCCCTGCGCGGCTTTTTCGGCGGCCTTGACCTCGCTCCAGATGCGCTTCACGTCGCCGGCGGTCTCGGCCGATTCATCGCCGAAGATGTGCGGGTGGCGACGGAGCAGCTTGCGGTTGATCGCGTCCAGCGCGTCTTCGATGGTGAAGAGTCCCTGTTCGGCGGCCATCTGCGCATAGAAGACCGCCTGCAGGATATAGTCGCCGAGTTCCTCCGCCAGCTCGGGCCAGTCGCGGCGATCGATGGCGTCGAGCACCTCGTACGTCTCTTCCAGCGTGTGGGGCTTGATGCTGTCGAAAGTCTGCTCGCGGTCCCACGGGCAGCCGCCGGGCGCGCGCAAGCGAGCCATCAGGGCAACCAGCCGCTCAAACTTTTCGGCGGCGCTCAACGAGCGGCTCCGGCCAGACGGCGCGAGCGCCGGACCACAACATCGGTGGGAGTAGCTGGCGTTAATGAATTCGTCGACATCTTTATGCATTTTATCGTGCGCCTTGCTGTCGATATAAGACCATGTGGCCGGACTCGTAGTAGTGAACCCGATGTTCTTGCGTACGGACGGCAATCGTATACGATCCCGGCGCGTGCGGAAGCATGCGCGCGGGCTGATGACGCGCGGTCGCGGTGGGGCTCTCCGTCCTGCTGACCTGGGCGAGACTTCAGCGAAAGAACAGCGAAAACAAGGCGAAGGAAGTCCAAAGCCGGCCGAGGGTGTGGAATTTTGCCGGATCTATCAGAGACAATATTGACTTCAGACCGCGATAAAGACAACATTTACTTTTTCAGTAAGGCGTAAAGCGCGTCCATTTACTCTCAGGGAGATCACGACAAGTGGAATGGAAGCAATGGGAAGGTCGAGTTATCGATGGGGAGTTCCGCCTGTGCCAGTACCTGGGTGGCTCCTCGCACAGCGGGGTATTCCTGACGGAATACGGCCAAGGAACTCCGCAAACGGCGGTGATCAAACTGGTTCCGGCCGATTCGGGACAGGCGGAAGCCTGGATTTTGCGCCGGGAGCTCGCCGCAGGGTTGTCGCACCCCGGTTTACTTTCCATCCTCCACTTCGGAACTTGTCAGCGCGACGGCGCTGGCCTGGTCTACGTTGTCATGGAGCGGGCTGACGAGGATCTGTCGCAGGTGATCCCGACCCGTCCGCTGGCGCCCGACGAGGCGCGCGAAATGCTCGTGCCTGTACTGGAGACCCTGGCGTACATTCACGCAGAGGGTTTCGTGCATGGTTGCCTGACTCCCACGAACATCATGGCGGCTGGCGATCGGGTAAAAATCTCGAGTGACGGGCTCTTGCGGATCGGCGAGTCGAGCGACGACCTCTGGGCGCGGAACGTGAATGGGCCGCCCGAAAGCCACACTGGTCTAACGCCGGCCGGAGATGTTTGGTCGCTCGGCATGACGCTGGTGGAGGTGCTCACGCAACGAGCACCTGCTTGGGACCCTGGCGGGACTGGCGATCCGGTCGTCCCGGAGCAACTGGAGGCGCCATTCCTCGACATTGCGCGCGGCTGTCTGCGATACGACCCTCGATTGCGTTGCTCTCTGGAGGCGATCACCCGCGCATTGCGGCCGGCCGTGCCCGCGCCTCAGGCGAAACCGAGCGTTGTGGAAACTGTCCCTACTACGGAGCCCACGGTGCCCAAAGCGGCCAAGAAGCGGCAGTATCTTGTACCGGCGGCGGCGGGAGCCACTCTGGGAGTGCTGATCTTTGCCGGGTTGATCCTGATCGGCACCAGGTTGTTGAGCTCGCCGGCTGGGATCGAGCCCCGTCGTCCTGTTGTGTCGGAGCAAGCTGCAGCGCAGGAGAAACCAGTGACCGTTCCGGCGCCGCCGGCAGCCAAGGAAGTGGCAGCGCCGAGTGGCGACGAGATGTCTGAGGCGCCCATACCGGCGCCCACGCCAGCGGGATCGGGACCTGGCACGGACAATTCCGCCGAGAGGCCCCCTGCCGCAGACGTTGTCGACCGCTTTGTGCCGGAAGTTCCTCCGCAGATTCTCGGAACCATTCGAGGCAAGGTGACGGTCAGCGTGAAGGTCGGAGTCGATCGGTCCGGTGCGGTGGTAGATGCGGAGCTCGACTCGCGTCCGGGGAGCAAGTATTTTGACAAAGTCGCTGTGGACGCGGCGCGACGCTGGAGATTCAAGCCAGCGAGCGATGCGGGCAACGCCGTCGAGAGCGCACGGCTGTTGCGATTCGAATTCCGGACAGACGGATGCGGGGCCTTTGAGGACCAGGTGCAGCGGTAGGCCTACTGCGTTCACTTAGACAATGCAAGAAGAGTCGAGATGACTCTCGACTCAGCTGGCTTGACAGCCCGCGCCACGCGGTGGAGCGCACTTACTTTCTCAGCGCTTTGGTTTCCTGCCCGCCCTGATGAATCACCAGGTGCGTCACGGTTCCGTTCTTGTCCGTAAAGAACTCCACCTGCGCCTCAACTACCTTCAGGAAGAACCGGGTCTCCGATTCGGCGAATAATTCGAACTTCGGCTGACCCGTGATCTGGGTCATCAGCCGGCCGCCTTCGACCGTCATCGTGACGTCAACGCCCGGCCCCAGTGCGTAAGTCCCCGCATACTTCGCCAGGAGTTGCGGCGAAACTTGAATCTCCTTCCGCGGCGGAGGCGCCTCGGCTTTACTGCTGATTCGCGGCGCCTTCTGATCGCGTCCGCCTTGATGCAACACCAGGTGTGTCACCGCGCCGCCCGAATCCTTAATGAACTCGATCTGTGCATCCACCACCTTCAGGAAGAACATGGTCTCCGATTCCGGAAAGATCGGGAACGCCGGTTGGCTCGCCAGCTTCTCCGAGAGCTGATTGCCTTCGAGCGTGATCAGCATGTTGCTGCCCGCCATCAGTTCATAGGTTCCCACGTACCGCGCCAGCACCTTCGGATCCAGCGTGACTTCCTTGCGCTCGGCCGGCAGTTTGACCGCCTCGCCATGCGCCAGCGCCCCCAGCTTCGTGGCAATCTCCTCCGGCGCCGCGCCGCTCAGGTTCCCCAGCACGATCACCGTCAGCTTGTCGTCGGGGTAGTACGCCAGCAGCGTGTTGAAGCCATCGATGCCCCCACCGTGCTCGATCACCTTGCGCCCGTCCTTCGTCTCAGCCATCAGCCCGCATGCGTAATTGCTCTTGAATGGTGTGGTCATCATGGCCAGCGACGCGGCCGAGAGCAACTTGCCGCCGAACAACGCCTGCTCCCACTTCAGCAGGTCCTCGGTTGTGGAATACAGCGCTCCCGCCGAAAAGGGAACGCTCATATCGATAAAGCCCGCATTCACCGGCCCGTCCTTACCGGGCGCATAGCCGGTCGCGCGACTCGGGATGATCGCGGAGTTCGAATCGTAGCCCGAATCCTTCATGCCCAGCGGTGTGAAAATATTCTCGCGCACAAATTTTTCATAGCTGCCGCCGGTGATCTTTTCGATCAGGTACCCCAGTAGCACATATCCCGAATTGCTATAGCTCCACTGATCGCCCGGCGCGAAATCCAGCGGCTTGTCACGGAAGCGCGCCACTTCTTCCGCGGGCGTAGCCGCGAACGGCTTCCACTTGGTGTACTCAGGAAAACTGGTGAAACTCGGAATCCCCGAAGTGTGCGTCAGCAGGTGATAAATGATGATCTTGTCCCACGCCGCCGGAGCATCGGTCATGTACTTGGTGACCGGGTCTTCCACGTTCAGCTTCCCGCGCTCCTGGAGCAGCAGAATCGAAGCCGCCGTGAATTGCTTGGTGATCGACCCCAGCCGGAACTTCGTCGCCGGTGAATCCGGCACATCCCATTCCAGGTTGGCGAATCCGTATCCCTTGTCGAGCAGCACCTGAGCACCCCTCGCCACCAGCACCGACCCCATAAACTGCCGGTTCGCCGTGTAGGCATGGATCACCTCCTCCATGCGCGCGACGTCCTGAGCCCAGCCGGCGCCCGCCACCAGCAGCACAATCGCAAATCGAAGCATCATGTTTTGTAGGGTAACGCCAAGGCCTGCTCGCGTCCATCCCGCAGAGGCCTGGAGAAATGGTCGCGCCAACTATTTCTTCGGGCGCGAGTCTGGCGGCACCAGGCCATTCGCGCGGTAGTATGCGACCAGCAGGCCGTAATGTTCGGAGGCATGCTGAAGCACCGATAAGAAGGGCTGCATGTTCTTCTCCGGGCCTTCGGGGTTCACTCTTAGCGCAGCGTTGGCGTCTTCAATGGATTTCTTCAATAGTTCGACGCAATCCGCCTTGTTCGGGTACTTGGAAGGATCTTGCTCCTGGTCATCCCACTTCACCTTTTCGCCCCTGCCGGCCTTGGCAGCGAAAATGTTTCCGGATGCGATGTGCACAATGACGGCACCGAAGGTGCGCATCTCCGGCTTGAGCTTGTAACTATATTTCTCTGCCGGAAAATCCTGCGCCATATCCAAAACCTTCTTATTGATGTAATCGAAGTTTCTCCTCAGTGATTCGGCGGCCGTGGGCGTTCCTGGTTGCGCCTGTACCGAGGCGGCAATCATAAGGAGGATGGCGTAACTTACAAGTCTTCTCATAGCGGTCCCGATCGTATCAGCGGTTCTGTTACCTGTCAAGCGTGGACCAGACGCGGACGTTGGTTCCGCTAGAAGCTTTTCTTCCGCCCCGTTCCGGGCCGAGTAATGCGGGTTGGTTCTACGGATTCGTTTGCGGCTGCGCCATGCGCGTTCCGGGCGTGATAATGACCTCTCCGGTTGACCTGAGGCAGATTTCGTACACCCTGTCGGGCTCCAGACGCATGTAGGGCGCGTCGCCATGGATAGCCCGCACGCCGCGCTCCCTCGCCAGTTTCGCGTCGTTGGCAAGGTCCCAGAAGCGTCTCCAGAGCTCCTTTTCGAATTCGCTGGTTGGTTGCCGCTCCGTGTAGGCTTCGGGCACCTGGCCCTCCGTGTCGATGACGAAGCCATCTTCGGCCCGCATGGTGCTGGAGAAGATCCGACGAAACACCATGAGCGCCCCACCCCGAACAGGGTCGCCCTGCTCGATGAAGTGGTCGTCGAACTTGATTACCAGGGTGTCGAAATAAACTTCTTGCCCGGGCAGAGTCAGCTCTCGGGGGACACTGATCGGCTTGCCGGTGTCGTCAACCTCGGTGAACCTGATCGTGGTTTGCAGGTTCCCCTGCTGGTCCTTCGCCTGGCGAAGAACCTCGACCCGCGCCCGGCGGTCGATGCGCTTGAGAATCTTCAGGTAGGCTTCGAGGCGCTGCTTCTCCTGTTCCAGCCTGAGAATAGTCTCTTTCTGGTCGCGGATCTGGTTCTGCAGTGCCTGCCGCGGCTTGACGACCAGTTCATACGACAGATAGACGCTGGCGGCCGCGACCGCGACCAGCACCACGGATCCGACAAAGGACCGAACGGAGAAAACACGCCCGCTACTCATAGGACCTTCGACATCGGTCAGAATTCCTTTGATCTCGTCTCTGCGATTGAGTATATACCCGGCAGCATCGCACCGCAGCGCGTGAGCGGCCAGTTCAAACTGCTTGCCCGCGTCGCTACCGGGAAAATTCGTCGGCGAGGTCTGGGGCCTTGTGGGACCGCTTCTGCCGGTACATCAGTTGATCGGCGCGGCCGAGCAGTTCCGCCATGGTTTCGCCAGGCCGCCACTCGGCGACTCCAACCGCGGCGTCCACGTGCACCTTGCGCTGTTGCTCCGAGCCGCCGACGCTGTAATCGCCGAACACCCAGCTCTTCACGCGTTCGGCGTAGTCGTTGGCCTCGGCCTGTACGCTGTCGAGCACCACCACGAACTCGTCACCGGCCCATCTGCCCACGCTGTCGGTTACGCGAAAGATCTCTTTCAACTCTGCCGCAAACTGCTTCAGCACCTGGTCTCCCGCCATGTGGCCATAAGTGTCGTTGATGTTTTTGAAACCATTCAGGTCCAGCATGAGCAGTGAGAAGCGGCGCTTCTGCGCCAGCCGGAATTCGATGGCCGCTTCCAGGCCGCGGCGGTTGGTCAGCCCGGTGAGCGGCTCCACGAGCGCGGTCCGCTCGGCCTCCTCGATGCGCGTGTGGCACTTCTTCACCTCGGCGCGCAGTTGCGCCACGGCCTCTTTGCCTTCCTGCGCCATTTTCTGCACGCAGCTTTTCAGCTCCACCGCGCTTGCCAGCAATGAGGTTCGGATCTGCGGCAGATCGTGCAGGTCTGCGATCTTCGAAAGCCGCGCGGAGAAATCATGGAACTGCGTTTCGTGGCGCGAGTCGCGCTCGCCCACCGCCTCAGCCGTGCTGGCCATCACGAGCAGGAGCTCCTTGATCTCGTCGGTGCGTTGGCGATAATAATCCGTCGCCAACCGTGCCCACTCGTCGAGTTCCTTCTCCACGCCCGCTTCGGTTTCGAGGACCTGCACAGGCGTCAGGTCGGCCGAAATCCGTTGCTGCAAGTTGGCCAGGCTCTGCTGCAGCGTAATTCCGACGGGCGGGCAGGCCTGCGCTCCCGTGGAGCCCATCGCTGCCAACGCGGCGCGGTAGCAGTCCAGTGCCGACTGCAGCAACTCATCGCGGTTTGCGTCGAGGTATTTCTTGATCGAAATCACCTGCTTCTCGTATCGGCAAGAAGTGGAAAAGTGTGAGCGCATCCAGGCCGGAACGGCGCGCGAATGCCCGAGTGGTATGAGCTATGCTGATGTCTTGTTCACAAAGCTCTATGCCCTGATCGCGTGCACGGCACTTGCCGTTCCCTTGCTGGCCGCCGAAGACCAGCCCGTCCGGGGATCCGTGGAAAGGGACCCTGCGCGACGCCCACGGCGCGGCGATCGCCGGCGCCGTCGTCCGCGTACAGTCCGCCGGCACGAAGGCGGCCGCCACCACCGGCAGTGACGGCCAGTTTGCGTTTGCCGCGCTGCCCGCCGGCGAGTACTCGGTCTCGGTGGACTACAAGGGCTCCACGGCAACCTGCTCGCGGCCGGTCCGGCTGCCGGGCAGCGCGGTCCGCGGCCGTCCTCGAATTGTCGGCGGACGGGCGTCTCTCGCTCCTCGCCGGGTACGGAAACCCGCGAGGGCACCGGGGGCGAGCAGTTGTCCGCCAAAGCCGTCTCGGCGATGCCGCTCAACAAGCGCGACTTCAGTCAACTGCTGCTGCTGGCGGCCGGCACCATGACCGACACCAACGGCGCGTCCAATTTCACGCAGCAGTTCGCGGTGAACGGGCAGCGCGGCACCGCGGCCGTATTCGCCATGGACGGCGCCGACAGCACCGATCCCGAAATGGGAGGAGCGACTTTCACCAACTTCAACGTCGATGCGGTGCAGGAGATTCGCTCCAGTTCGGGGTGGATGCCCGCCGAAATCGGGCGTGGAGCGGCCGGCTTCACCGACATCATCACCAAGTCGGGCGCCAACCCGGTGCACGGTTCCGTGTTCGAGTTTCTGCGCAATGCCGCGCTCGATGCGCGCAACTTCTTCGACTACCGCACGATCGCCAGCCCCGGCCGCATCCCGCCCTTCATCCGCAACGAGTTTGGCTTCACCAACGGCGGCCCCGTGGTGATTCCGCACTTCTACGACGGCCGCAACCGGACCTTCTACTTTGCCGAGTATCAGGGATTCCGCCAGGTGCTGAGCGACACCGAGGTGCTGCCGGTGCCGACCGCCGCCGAACGCCAGGGCCTCGACACCACCGCATTCCCCGGCGATACGCTGATTGTGCCGGTGGACTCGCGCATCGCGAGTGTGCTGGCTCGTTACCCTCTGCCGAACGACGCCGCAGGGCCCCTACGGCGCGCGCACCTGGGCCGGCTCGTCGAAGGTGACCACGGTTGCCGATCAGTTCTCCGCGCGCATCGATCACAACATCTCCGACAAGTCGAAGTTGTTCGGCCGTTTCACCATGGATAACACCACCGGCCCGACCACCAATCCCGACCAGACCGCCATCTCTCCCGAATTCGCGGTGAATTTCCTCGATCGCCAGCGCAACGCCGTCATCACCCTGACGCGCACGCCATCGCCCACCTCCACTCAGGAGTACTCGATCAGCTTCACGCGCGCCACGCCTTCGTTCCCGACGCCCGACCGCACCGACCCCTCGCTGATATTCGGCGACGGGCTCTACGAAGCCTTCAACGCGGCGGGCGGCTCCGTGATGGCGGAATACGGCAATCTGTTCCAGGCGCGCGCGAACTTCACGCGGATTCGCGGGAAGCACACCTTCAAGGCCGGCGGCGAGGTTCGCTCCAATCGCGATACGACGCTGTTCGGACATGAGTCCCAACGGCCAGTACCAGTTCGGCGGCGGCGTGGCGTATTCGCCGGTCGCGATCCGCTCCCTCAGCGGCGCGCACGATATTCAAGTGGGCGATCCTCTGCCCGACACGCTGACCGGCCTGCTCACCGCGAGCGCGTTCACCTACACCATCGCCGTGGCGCCGCTGATGTTCGCGCAAGGGGATTCCATCGGCGATTCGGCCATCCACCGCGACTCGTACAACGCGTATTTTCAGGACAGTTGGAAGGTCACCGATCGGCTGACGCTGAACTACGGTCTGCGCTATGAAATCACTTCGCCCATTCGCGAGGACGGAGAAACGCACATCCGCGCCGGTGCTTTCGGGCGGAACGGGATCGCCCGGGTCGGAGTTGATCGTCAACCCCCAGCCCGGATACAAGCTCGACAAGAACGGCTGGGGTCCCCGGCTGTCGGTGGACTGGCGCGTCGCCTCGAACACCACCATGCACATTGGCGGCGCCATCACCACGCTGCTGGTCAATCTCTGGCAGGACAACTCGCTCACCGGCAGCACGCCGTTTGTCGTGTATCCACGCCTCACCGCCGCGCCCGGCCAGTCCATTCGCTACGGCATGACCATCACGCCGCAGCAATTGCCCTCCGTCTACACGCCGGACGGGAACCTGGTGTTCGCCTCGGGCGACTCGAAACAGGTGGCCCCGAACACGCCGATGGATGTGCTCCGCTTCGAGCAGGACCTTGCGGCGCTGTCCCCCGATCATCAGATCACGCCGCTCGCCGTGGCCGGCATCGCGCCCAACTTCAGCGGCGGGTACGTCGGCACGTGGACGGCGGGCATCGAACACAAAGTCCGCGGCGTCACGCTGAATGGAGCCTACGTGGGAACCGCGGGAATCAAGCTGCCCAGCGTGGATTTCCCGAACGGCTTTCACCGGAGCGGACCCCGGCTTCGCGCCCTACACGCAGTTCGATTCATCGGGCCGTGTGACCGGCGGGTACGGGCCGGTCACCGAAATAACCAACCGCTCGCACTCCACCTACCATGCCCTGCAACTGTCCGCGCAGAACAACCTGACCGCGTCCGGCCTCGGGTTTCAGGCCAGCTACACGTGCTCGAAATCTCTCGACGACTCGAGCGCCGTGGTTGGCGGCTTCATCGCCGGATCCTCGGGCGCCGTCGCCCAGACCGCACCGATGAATCCGTTCGATCCGGGCGTGGACAAAGGGCCGTCCGGTTTCGATATCAAGAATGCGTTCACCTTCAGTCTTTTCCAGGATCTTCATGCGGATTCGCTGGGCCTTCTGCGGCCTTTGGGCAAGACGCTCACCCGCGGCTGGCAATTGCTGGGTATCGGGACTCTCCTCAGCGGCCTCCCCTTCACCGTCTATTCGGGTGTGCAGCAAACCGGAGTCGGGGCGGGCGGCACCGACCGGCCCGATCAGATCGGAGTCCCCGACCTCTCGACCAGCCGCACCATCCGCGAAGACTATTTCGGGTTGGGAGCCGACAACGCCTCGCTCTTCTCACGTTCCGATCAATGTGCCCGGCGGAACCGGACCGAATCACGGGCGCTTCGGCACGCTCGGCCGAAACACGTTTCGCGGACCGGGGTTGCGGAATGCGGATGTCGCCTTGATCAAGGACACGCCCATCGGCAAGCGAGGGGCGGCGGAACTGGGCACCCTTCAGTTTCGCGCCGAGTTCTTCAACCTGTTCAACATCGTGAACTTCGGCCTGCCCGCCAACACCGTAACCGGCCCCGGCTTCGGCATGATCAGCCGCACCGCCGGCACGTCGCGGCAGATCCAGTTCTCGCTCAAGCTGATCTACTGACGGGCCTGTGATTGGCGCCGGGGCTCCGGTTCATCCAGATTTCGGCGGCCGCGTCGATGGCGGTCGCCACTACGTCCAGCCGGCCGTCGCCATCGAGGTCGCCGACCGGGGACCCGCGATGCCGCCGCGGCGGTTGTGCAGTCAGCCCCGCTTCGGCGGTGCGCGAGGCGCGTGCGGGTAGTCTGGGTCTATTACAGAATCGAGTCGATAGTTGATACAACTTTAACTTTCAATGCTCTGGCGGGATTGACGCGGTGAAAGAGATTGCTGTCGAGGCACTCGGCGGGTTTACTCGGCAGCCGGGACAGCCACATCGATGCGGGCGGGGCCGGTGGAGGCCCGGACAACCAGCGAGGTGCTCATTTGAAGCTCGACACCCGTTCCACGAGTCTTGATCGAATGCAACAGCGCTTCGCAGGCGAGGCGGGCAACCTCG